>JAZOAG010000020.1:0-7785 GCA_045595325.1 Lachnospiraceae bacterium | reverse complement strand
ATGAATACAACAGAAAAATTTACAATCAGCGTTGAAGACGGCGAATACGTTATAAAAGGTAGCTTTGATTTTGGATACATCGGTACTTACAAAGATGCACAGATTCAGATGGGGGATGAAGTGTGGGAACTTGTAGAGGATACTATCGGTGAGGATTGTTCAGATGAGGAGCTTGGTGCTTTTCTGACTCAGTATTTCAATGATTTTGCAGAAAGAATTGCCAAGAACATCCATATCATAAATGGGATGTTTTTATTGCGTTTGTTCAGGAATATGGAAAAGCGTGAATTGGATTTGCGCGAGATGGAAGATTTGTATTTGGCGGATCAGGATCCTTATGACGAAACAGTTGATATTTATGAGGCTGTAAAAGATAAGGTGAAGGAATTTGAGAAGAATATCAGAATTCCGATGGGCGACAGCGATGAAGAGGCACTTACTGACAACGATTTTAAAGCAATATTCCCGATGTTTGATTTTGACAAATTTCTTGAAAATATCGTTCCTGTGACGGTGACTTTCGATAACGGAACAATAGCATTCCACTGTGCGGAGACGTTTGG
Source organism: Lachnospiraceae bacterium (assembly GCA_045595325.1). Taxonomy (GTDB): domain Bacteria; phylum Bacillota; class Clostridia; order Lachnospirales; family Lachnospiraceae; genus UBA3766. The sequence goes on along the minus strand of JAZOAG010000020.1, from coordinate 7,222 downwards.
TAGTATGCTTTCGCATCATTCCTATGATGTGCTGAATAAGGAGTTGCGCTTTACAAAATGGGAGAGCGCAATCGGTAAACTTAGTTTTGAAATTACTTCTGAGACTACCTGTAAGGTTGTCAAATATGAAGGCTGGGTTACGGAAACGAAGGTACCGGAAGAGGTAACAATAGACGGAAAGAAGTATAAGGTTACAGCAGTGGGGGAGAATGCTTTTAATTGCAGTAATGCACAAAAGGTTGAGCTGCCTTCGGGTATAACGGAAATAGAAGACTCTGCATTTATGGGAAGTACCTATTTGGAGCAGATTAATCTGCCTGACGGACTTAAGGTAATGGGGGATTCTGTTTTTAATTATTGTAAGTGGATTAGGAATATTGAAATTCCGGATTCTGTAGAAAGTCTCGGCGCGGCCGCTTTTTATGGTTGTGAAAAACTAAGCAGAGTGAAGTTGCCAACCGAACTTACAGAAATATATGGCGGCACTTTTTATGAGTGTAAATCCTTGGAGAGTATAGAGATTCCCGATACGGTTAAATCAATCGGTGACTATGCTTTCTATGAATGTGAAAAACTGACTACAGTGGATTTGCCTTCCGGATTGTTATCCTTGGGAGAAGGAGCATTTAAGAGCTGCTTGGCGTTAGAACATATTGAGCTTCCGCAAAGTTTGACACAACTGGGAGATATGGCTTTGGCTAATTGTCCTTTATTGGGTGAAGTTGTTTTGCCGCCGGGTATCGCTTTAGAGGAAGTAAATTATGGCTTTGAAGAGGACAGCAGTAAGGAAGTGGTTGATGAGCCTGAAAGCTGCACAGAATCGGAATTCCAATACAGTAAGAATGATAAAATGATCATGAATTCTGTTAAGGTAGAGGAAGAAATCATAAATATCTGGTCTTACAGAGGAGAACTTGTAAAGCTCTATCCTAACAAAATTATGATTGGAAAGAAAAAGTTCCCTGCTGATTCAAAAAAATGCTATTGCTGTGAAAACGATGTTCTGACCTGTGAAGATGATGATAATTTCTACGTTTATAACGGAGAAGAATTTGTACATACAGAATGTAAATACAGAAATCACAATGATTATTTTGCACCTGATGTTTTCTGTTCTACAATGATTGACAGAATAGAAGATGTACAGTGCGTAGCCTTAACTGACCATGGTGAGGAAACTTCCTTCAAGTTTAAATTCAGATGTTCTTTTTCAGAGTACCACTATTTTGCGAAAACGGGCGTCTTATTATTTGTGGAATCGTTCTATCCGAAGTTGCGTTTCTTCTCGAAAGACGGCGAAGAATTATGGTATTTAGAGCAATTAGTCGATGATGGAATTAGGGATTCGTTTAGCTATGTTGTTGATACGTTAAATATAGACTTTGACGGCGACGGAATTATCGTAAAGATTCAAAAAGGCGAACAGTGTTATACCGTTTGCTATCATTTGGGAAGAGGTGAGGTGTTATGGTATCGCAAGGATAATCATCCTTTCCTTTTCTCCGGTGCAAGGTGTGAAGATGGTCTGATGCGTGGGGTATTCCCTTATTATGATGATGGCGAATATTGCACGGTGATGTTTGAAATAAATCCGTCAAACGGTAAAGCAAGTACATATCGCATTTCGGATAACGAAAAAGCCAAAGTGGTAACCGTAGAGGGATTTAAAACGCGTTCTGTACAGTACAAATATATATTAGATGGTGAGATTTTATATGCCATCGGTACGGATGAGATTATTGTCGTAGACACTCAAAAGAAAGTGATACTTAGCAAAGTAAAAGCACCTGAAAATGTGCCGTATCGTCAAGGGGATGCCGTTTTGTGCGAAGGAAAACTGTACGTATGTTTAATGTTTGATGGCGGTTTCTTACCGGTATGGAAATGTTATGAATTGTCCGACACAAAGGTTGTTGAGAAAAAAGCAAAAGCTCCTGCGGCAAAGAAGAGTGGGAAAAAGAAGGATAAGAGCGGACTTGTTTTGAGTGGCAAAAAGACATTTACCCATGATAATTTTAACGAGCTTGATGATATGGACAAGTTGCAGGTTCTCACCGGCTGTGAATGCAAAGAGTTTGACGGTTCGGTTGACACTTATTTCAAATACCGTGAGCAGGGTAAGAAAGAAGGCTTTATTCCTGTGATTGTTGCCACGGACGATATCTATTTTGAACAGCTGGAAATAGCTTTGAAGTGCGATGGTGAAACCTCTATAAATAAGATTCAGGAAATCGTAGAGGCTTACCACGAAAAGATGTTGGCCGCCCCTGTGGAAGACGGCAAGGCTTACCTTGAAGAAAATCATATTTCTGCTCAGTGGGACGATGATGAGTTTGATGATGAAGAAGTGTATGAAGCAGAAGAGGAGTTTACAAAAAATGGTTACCTTGTGATAGTTCCCGTAACCGAGCCGTGGCGTATCTGGGCGTATCTGCCGTACGGCGGCTGGAATTCTTGCCCTAAGGTTACCGAACACATGGCGGTTTCAAAGTACTGGTATGAACAGTATTGCGCTTACCCTGCCGCGTTTTCTTTTAACACGATTGATTATGCTGTTGAAGTACCTCCGGAAGACCTTGAAAAGCTGGCGAATGAAGTAGGTACATACTGTTTCGATATCGTAGAGCAGGGCTGTGAAACCTATAGTGCTTTGGCGGCAAGCCTTAAGAATTCAAGAATTTGGAATTTCTGGTGGGATTAAGTATGAAGGTAATAAAAGCAATAAAAGACTTTAAATATAGTTTAAAGGATGGATGGCAGCCGTTTTTCATATTCGTTTTTTTATTTCAAGCGATATATTCGATAGTAGCCGTATTTGGTTATCTGGTATGGATTATAGTTTCGCGGCTACGTTTGAATAAACGTTTCGGAAAGAAAAAAATAAAAGATGGAGAAGAAAACTATGGCAAAGAAAACAATTGATTGGGAAACGGGAGCAAACGAGAAGGAAGAAGAATACGGTGCGGATTGCAGCGCGGAATTTATTGCAAAGTTAAGTTGTTATATGGTATGGTTTAAAGAAGGCAAATAAAATGTTTACGAAGTGAACAAAGGATTTAAACTATGTACGAATGTCCCAATTGTGCGGCGAATTTGAAATTTAATATAAAGAAACAAATGCTGTTCTGTGATGCATGCGAAACAACAATGGATCCGTATGCGTTTCGGAAAGGGCGGGACGCGGACGAAGTGAAGTTCTACGAGACGACCGTATACACCTGTCCCCAATGCGCCGGTGAGTTAATTACGGATGATGAAACGACGGCAACATTCTGCAGTTTTTGCGGAGGTTCTACAATTTTGGACAGCCGTATCAGCAGGGAAAGAGCACCTGTCTATGTTATCCCGTTTCAGAAGGATAAAGAGGATTGTAAAAGAGCGTATAAACGGATGATGCGTCGTGCTTATTTTGTGCCAAAGGCGTTGAAGGATGAAGCACATATTGAAAAGTTCCGTCCGATCTATATGCCGTTTTGGTTGTATTCGCTGAAGCATGATGGAGAGGTGCGGGCGCAGAGTGCGGATAAGGAATATCATACGGAGTATCTGATGGCAGAGTATGACGGATTCAGCGTGGATGCGTCAGCCATGTTTTCGGATGACTTGGCGGAAGCAATATGGCCTTTTGATCATAACCAGAGAAAGCGTTTCACGCCTTCTTATCTGAGTGGTTTCTATGCTGATACGGGAGATGTTGATAAGGATTTGTATGTGAACCCGGCGAGGGAAATCGTGAAAGAGGATACGATGAAGCGTATTCACCGAAGTCCCAAACATTTCAGAGAGCCGAGATATGGCTGGAAGTTGCGACCGGATGAAACGTCGTTCCAATTCAATGCACAAAAGAATGATTTGACCATGTTTCCGGTTTGGTTTCTTTCTTACAGAAAGAAAGACAGAGTGGCGTATGCCGTCATGAACGGACAAACGGGTAAAATCGCCGGTGATATGCCGATTGCCGTACATAAGTATCTGATTAGTTCGTTTCTGTGGGCGGTGCCGATTTTTTTATTATTGCTCTATTTTAGAAATCTGCAGCCGGAACACCTTTTGTTGGCGAGTGCATTTCTTTCCTTCCTCTGTTCGATTGTATCGAATCGGCAGCTGTCTTACCTGATTGTCAGGGACAATAAGGCAAAGGACCGCGGCTACATGGTGCAAGAAAAGAAAAAGAAGACTTTGGAAGATGTAGAATTAGTATTTACAATTCCGGGTAAGCTGGTTGGGTATGTGCTGTTGATTTTGATGATAGGATGGCCTCTTATTATTGCGATGCCGCCTGTATACCTGGCAGAGCAGTATGGATTAAATATGTGGATTCAGGGAGTAATCGCATTGATAGCGATAGCGCTTATTTTACCCTCGTTCTTTTTGATGATGTGGCTGGCGAACAGAGTCGCTTATAACAGAAGATTCAGGTTTGTGTTTAAACCGGAGCGGTTTATGTATTTAGGGAAAAAGCTGCCGTACCTGTTGAAGTCCATGGCGGGAATTATTGTCGCGATTGTGATTCTTTGCATACAGCCTTCGACGGAACTATGGTACTATTTGGGTGCACTTGTCTGCATGGTGCTGACTGCTGTGACGTTCATTCATATTATTCGCTATCACAATCTGCTGACTACGCGTAAGCTACCTCATCTGAACCGAAGGGGTGGTGATGAAAATGTCTGATATTGCTATGATTTTGGGAAAAGCGGTGGTGGCATTATTTCTGTCACTGCTGATTCAGTATACCTATATTGCGTGGGTGTCCCGCCTTCGCAAGCCTTCAGAACGCGATATCTTAAAACACCTGGAGATTACCTGGCAGGTGGGAGGATTTTATCGGAGGAAGAATCATCCCGAACTGAGGGTTGTGGAAGATGTAGTGAACAAGATGATTATTGGAAAGGGAAGAGAGAAGAAAAAAAAGAGGAAAAAGAAGAACAAAAAGAGCAAGAAGAAAAAATAATAATTGAAGCTGTTAGAGAAAAAATACAACAGTGGATGTGTAAAAGGCGTCAGTGCAAAAATGAAACAATATTCATTTTTATGTTGACGTTTTTTCTTTTGCGTGCTACATTAAATAAAAATGAAACAACATTCATTTTAAAGTCTAACCCAAAGAAAGGACTTGTTATATGCCGAAGGTAACACAGGAATACATAGACAATAAGAAAAAGGCGATTGTGGAGGCGACCTATGCTTTGTGTCGTGAAAAGACGGTCAGCACCGTCACGATGCAGGATATTATTAACCGCACAGGTCTAAGTCAGGGGGGGATTTACCGCTTTTATAAGGATATTGATGAGATTCTCGGAGATATGCTGGCGGATATGCGAAAGCGTTATTCCCTGAAGGAAGAGTTGGATGAAATTATGAAAGAAGCGCAAATGCTTCCTACCGGAGAGGTGACGTATCGCATCTGTGAAATGCTTGCGCGCTGGATGAAGACAGAGCTGATGGGCGTGCAGAAGATTGACTATGAATTTGCCATCCTTGCAACCAATGCGCCGCTGCGTGCGGATAAGATTCTGACCAGAGCAGCATTGGAGGGCGGCGGAAATAAGGAATATCTTTTCACGAAGATGATGGAGTTCTATCCGGAGCGTATCGCGAAAGAGCATTTGCAGGTGAAGGTAAACGAGCATGAACTGATCGGATTCATCTCATCTCTTTATGCCGGCATCCAGAATTGCAGTATCGTGTACCATTGTTACAGTAAAGGTGCGGTTGCTCCGTTCTATGATATTGATGAACAGTATCGCGTGATGGCGAAGACAATCAACTTACTTTTGGGAATTAAGGAGGATGAATAAATGGAAATCAGATTACCGGAATATATCACAGGTGAATATGCCGTTGGAACAGAAACTTTTACGATTATCGACGATGAACGGGAAGAGGTGTTGGGACCGGCTTCGGGCCCGCGTAAAATCTCCGTGCGAATGTACTACCCCGTGTGTAAGGATGCCACCGCAGGGTATGAGCGTGCAGAGATGCTGAGTGTCGTGAAAAGAAAGGCACTCGAAAAAGCGTATTTTATGAAAATGCCCAAGGATGCGGATTATACTGCCGAATATTATACCGGTGCACCGCATGTTCCGGGGGCGAAGTTCCCACTGATTCTTTTCAGCCACGGTTATCAGTCATACCGTGAGGGCAATACATATTTGTGCTGCGATCTTGCTTCCCATGGATATATTATTGCCTCCATCGGTCACGCGTATGAGGCTGTGGCGAATGAGTACGATGACGGAACCGTTGACTATTATGACAAAAAAATCAACAAGAAAATGTATAAATGCATGCCCAAGGCAGTCATTTGGGCAATGAAGCTGCAGAAGGTAAAAGGCACACCGGAAGAAATGTACGAGAAGTTCAATGCGTTTCAGAAAGATCAGGCAGGTTTTATGCTGGGGCGTCTTGAAGTCTGGGCACAGGACAGTATGCGCGTGGTGCGCGAGTTAAAGAATTGTTATGCACAGTGGATTGATTTTACCAAAGGTATCGGCGCAACAGGACATTCCATGGGCGGTGCAACCGCATATTATTTATGTCAGCACGAGCCTGAAATCAGTTGCGGCGTTAATATTGATGGTGGTGTCTTCGGCAATTATGAAGGAATGACAATGACCAAGCCTTTTTTACAAATTGCATGCGAAGCCAATGTGTCAGTGGGAACCCGCGTGCTGTTAGATACAAAAGCACCTGCGCGTATGGAAGTATTTGAGGATATGAAGCACATAGGCTTTTCAGATTCGAAGTATATGACTCCGGGTAAATCTACTTTCGGAAAGATGGACTGTGCAGTGATGCATCAAAGGCTGGTAGCGTGTCATTTGGATATGTTTGATAAATGGTTGAAGGGACTGCATTGATTGCAGTACGGATAACTTCGGGAAAGAGTTTTGCTGACCCGTGCTGAGACATTTTTTTTAGGGGAGTATTTTACTATGAATAGGCAAGTTTTTGTAGTATAATAAAAGGCAGCTCAAGCGAAAAAAATACAAAAAATAGAGGATGAAACAGTAATTTGGAAAGATTGTTAAAAGTGGAAAAAAGAGATGTTTTTACGGTATTGGGCATCTTTGCAGGATTCTTTGGCGGATTGTTTTTATTGATTATTGCAATAAATGAGGGAACGGCCGAGTGGTTCATCGGAAGTGCGCAGACCCCGGCGGAATTGCTGAAGGGATATTACTTATGGTATCTGCTTATTTCGGTGTTGGCGATAAGC
>JAZOAG010000019.1:0-29638 GCA_045595325.1 Lachnospiraceae bacterium | reverse complement strand
TATTCAATCCTCTTTATATTCAATCAAATCTCCCGGTTGACATTCCAAAGCCTTACATACTGCATCCAAAGTTTCAAAACGAATACCTTTCATCTTACCATTTTTCAAATTCGAGAGATTAACATTTGTCATTTGCACTTTTTCTGCAAGTTCATTCAATGAAATCTTACGATCCGCCATCATTCTATCCAATCTTATAATAATAGCCATACTCCAGCCTCCCTATGCGATAGAATCCATATCATCCTGCAATTCATATCCGTAATAAAAAACTTCCGAAATCATACCAATCATCACTCCCAAAATAGCTATCAATATCTCAGTAATGCCTATGGATAGTTCTATCTGCTGTGTTGTTGTAAATCCCAAAATCATTGTCACCACATTTGGTAAAAATGCTCCCAGAATAACCCAAACAGCCAGCACTCTCAATTTCATTAAAACAGATTTTGAAAACGGTTTTCCTTTCCTCAAGATTTCGATCATCATAATACTTAAAATAATCAAAACTACAACTACGACAAGTAACAGAACAACACTTCGAATCACTCCGCTAGAATCCCCTTCATAAACATAAACCGGCCGCATATTAACCATTAACAGCCCCAACATTATAATAGCCATTACAATTGTACAAATCGTATCTGCTTTTATTCTTTTCTTTAATCGTTCAACCTTACTGTCTTTCATAATACTTTCTCCCTTTTTAAATTTTCACTTTAAATTTTTAAATTATCAGCTGATAGGTGCATAGTAACACCATTTTTTAAATTAGTCAATACTATTTTTAAAGGCTTACTTTAAAAATATAAAAAAACGCTTTAAATCAATCTTTCTGGAGAATTCATTTTTGCAAATTGCTGTCCAATATCTTGAGGGTAAAAATATTTTATTGACAAACAATAGGTAACATGTTACCATTCTAACAAAGTAATATATTACCCATTGGAGGACGCAATGAATATTAAAGAGGTTATTACAAGTGACAATACAGACGATTATACAGATTGAGAATAATCTAAAGGAGGTTTCGGAGCATGAGTAAAGGTATTATCCTATATCAATCCAAGTACGGAGCAACGAAGAAATATGCACAGTGGTTACATGAGGAAACGGGATTCGACTTACTAGAAACCAAATCAGCGAGCATTAAGCAGGTGCGCGAATATGACACGATAATTCTTGGCGGTGGTGTTTATGCATCAGGAATTGCCGGACTTTCGTTCTTGAAAAAGAATATAGAGACTCTTACCGGTAAGAAAATTATTGTATTTTGTGTTGGCGCCTCTCCTTATGATGAAGCTGCCATTGAGCAGGCTCGAAGTCTTCATTTCAAAGAAGAACTGAAGGATATACCACTGGTTTATTGTCGTGGCGCATGGGATGAGGAGAACATGACATTTGGAGATCGAACCCTGTGCAAGATGTTGCAAAAGGCTGTTGGTAAGAAAGATCCTTCCACTTATGAAATATGGGAGAAGGCTTTAATGAGCGCAGTCGGACAAAAATGTGACTGGACAGACCGGAAGTATTTGAAGCCGATATATGATTTTCTAAAGTAAAGTGAATTCGTTTCTGTCGAATTTAAGCAATCCCTCATCACGCATTTTACAAAGTTCATTCGACATGGCACTGCGGTCAACACAAAGAAAATCTGCAAGTTGTTGTCTGCTGAAAGGAATTAAGAACCGGCTGTTGTTTTGTCTCTTTGCCTCTGCTGAAAGGTAGGATAAAAGTTTGGCGCGAGTGGAACGATTGGACATATGCCCAATTTTTTGAACGAGTCTTCTGTTTTTCTCAGAGATTGAGAAAAACAGGTTTTGTACGACCATGGAATGAAAACGGCAAGCGGTTGGGCATACGGTAAGGATTTTTTTAATGTCAAAGAAAATAACGGTACTGTCTTCCTCTGCGATGACATCATTAAGAAGCACGCCGCTTTCGGGTGCTACATATGACTCGCCAAACATTTCGCCAACGTGTATCGCATTCACAATATTCCGGTTCCCCCAAAAATCATCATGTTGTACCAAAAGTTTGCCATCCGCCAATACGAAGATATTATCTATGTGCTCGCCCTCTCGGAAAACATAGTCTCCCTTTTGAAATGTAAGTAATCTGGCTTGCAGGCAGTTTAACATTGCTGCGATTTCATGCTCTCCTACACCGGAGAAGAGTTGCGTGCGTTTCAGGGTATCAATATATTTTTGCATAAATATCTCCTTTGTTGTAAAAACAACAGACTTGTTTTATTTATTGTATTACAATAGGCATAGAAAGTCAAAGTGAAAGTTCGGTTGGAGGTGTTGTATTCGCCTTTGACACAGGGAGCGGAATGCTTTGTCTGGATAGTAATGTAATCAATGTATTCAGGATGATTCAGGAGGATTTATATGGTACGTAAAATAATTAAAATTGATGAAGAAAAGTGTGTAGGTTGTGGAGCATGTGCAGTTGCCTGCCATGAAGGTGCAATTGAGATGATTGATGGAAAGGCAAAACTTACCAGAGAAGATTACTGCGATGGTTTAGGGGACTGTTTGCCGACTTGTCCCACTGATGCAATCACTTTTGAAGAGAGAGAGGCTCCGGCATATGATGAAAAAGCGGTATTCGCTTCAAAGAAGAAAAAGGATCCGGCGATAAACTCAGAACTTATGCAGTGGCCTGTTCAAATCAAACTGGTGCCGCTTCGTGCACCATATTTCGACGGAGCAAATCTTTTGATTGCAGCGGATTGTACAGCCTATGCATATGGTAATTTTCATAAGGAATTCATCCGTAACCATGTTACACTGATAGGATGCCCGAAGTTAGACGAGGGTGATTATACAGAAAAGCTTACTGAGATTATTAAGAATAATGACATTAAAAGTGTAAAAGTAGTTCGAATGGAGGTACCATGCTGCGGAGGAATTGAATATGCTGCCAAGAGAGCATTGCAGCTAAGCGGTAAGTTCATTCCCGTGCATGTTGTTACTATTTCAATTGACGGGAAGGGTTTGTAAGAAAGGAGCCGGATACATCCGGCTCCCGTTTATTAACATCATATCGTTGTATACTATCAAAAATCTTCAACAAATTCCTCGAAGACAAACATATCGATATTTTCCAGAACAATCGTTTCAGAACCTGTCGCTGTCTGGTACACAATTTCAAAAGTGTTCGTTTCAGCGATATAGTTTTCGGAAATGTAAGATGCACCGGTATTCGAAATACCCGGAAACAACGCAGAGTCCCATGGGTCATAAGAAAGATATCCTCTCTCTATAACACCATCATTGTTTCGATACACGTAAACTCTCTCGGCTCCGGTCCCGTATATACAATTACAAATCAATTCACTGATTCCGTCATCATCCAAATCTCTGCTATATACTTCCGGTCCCGGAACTACGTAACCATATACCTGTGCAATACATTTTTCTACGCCATCTTCTTCTGTAAAATATTTCTGAATAATAAATCCCGGCATGTTTTGTTCGACTGTAACATAATAATCGCGATATCCCAAAACCTCATCAAAATGGTGTTCTCCATTAGAACTACTCTCAGAATTCTCTTCATTTACGCCCAGTAAAACTTGTAATATTTCATAAATAAAATCTTTATCATTGGAATAGGTTTTTAATTCATAACAAACATTCTGATATTCAAAGACTGCATAATATGTCAATTCAAACTCCGGTGTACGTTCGCCCTCATAAATTTGTATGGCAGTATCACCATATTGAATTGTATCTATCGCATTTTTTCCATTGTCGGTAAAAGTTTCCCCGTTAAAAGCGCAATTCAGTGTCATGTCGCAATCTTCGTAACTCGTTGTTACAGACAATGTTTTCCATGCATCACTGCTAAGCGGAAAATCATTACCGGTATAACACAAAAGAACATTGGTATCACTTGCATCGTCATAAGATAGCTTTTCTGCCAGAAGTTCTCCTTCATAAGCAGTCAAAACGTCATTTATATTAGTGGTATAATACTTCTCATCGACTGAGGGTTGCATAAAACGCGACACTCCAAATCCGGCAATTACCGTAAGACACAAACAGGCAGCAACAATAATCGGAAGAATTTGAAGTTTGTGTCTTTTAACATTCCGGGGAGATGCTTCATTGATATATTTTTCATCAACATTATTGAACAATTCCAATAATTTTTTTTCATTCATACAGATATTCCTTCCTTTTCCAGATATGCACGGAAATCATTTCTTACCCGCAGCAACAACATTTTTACTTTACTCTCACTCATACCAAAATCGGCGCAGATCTCTTTTATGGAACTCATATACCAGTATCTGCGTAAAAAAATGATTCTCTTTTGTTTGGGAAGTGATGCAAGAAAACTGTTTAATGTATCAGCAAAATGAATTTCATCAACAATTTGTTCCACTGTTTCTGTAGCGGAAATGCACTCCTTTAGTTCTTCAAAGACGAAAGGAATCTGTCCTTTTCCCCTTTTGTCGGCGTTATAATAATTCCATTTATTTAGAGCCAGATTTCGAGTAATCTTTCCCAAATATGCAGACAGTTTATCAGGATTGTGCGGTGGTATATTATCCCAGGCATTAAGATATGTATCATTCACACATTCTTCACTATCCTGCTCATTATACAAAATGTTATATGCAATATAATGACAGTACGTCCCATATTTTTTGGCAGTCTCATTGATTGCATTTTCGGAGCGTTTTCGGAACAAACCGATAATATCTCTGTCTTTCATAATAGTTCCTTTCTGTTTTATTAAGGCCTTACATATATATAAACAGAAAAAAATCAGGCAAGGTCACATTTATCAATATAAATTCTAAATAAAAAGGTATATTTCCTCTCGTGCCCCAACTATTCAAGTTCAAAGGAGCCTGTATAGAGCTGATAGTAAGTTCCCTTTTCAGCAATCAGGTCATCGTGATTACCGCGCTCAATAATGCGTCCGTGGTCGAGAACCATAATGACATCGGAGTTTTGCACGGTAGAAAGTCTGTGTGCAATGACGAATACGGTTCTGCCTTTCATCAATTTGTCCATACCGTCCTGAACCAATGCTTCGGTACGGGTATCGATGGAAGAAGTTGCTTCATCCAGAATCATAACCGGAGGATCCGATACGGCGGCACGTGCAATGGAAAGCAACTGCCTCTGTCCTTGGGAAAGTCCGCTGCCGTCTCCCTTAAGGACTGTGTTGTAGCCCTGGGGAAGCATACGGATGAAAGCATCGGCATTTGCCAGTTTGGCAGCAGCGATACAATCTTCATCGGTTGCATCGGGATTGCTGTAACGCAGATTTTCCATAACCGTTCCCGTGAATAAGTTTACATCCTGCAGAACGACGCCAAGAGAACGGCGGAGGTCTGCTTTTTTGATTTTATTGATATTGATTCCGTCATAGCGGATTTTACCGTCCGCAATATCATAGAAACGGTTAATCAGATTGGTAATCGTTGTTTTACCTGCGCCTGTTGCACCGACAAAAGCGATTTTCTGTCCGGGTTCGGCATAAAGGGAAATATCGTATAAAACCTGTTTCTCCGGTACATATCCGAAATCCACACTGTCAAGAACAACGCGGCCTTCGAGCTTGGTATAGGTAACGGTTCCGTCCTGATGCGGGTGTTTCCAGGCCCACATGCCGGTTCTTTGCGTGGTTTCCTGTATTACGCCGTTTTCTTCCTTAGCATTTACAAGCGTTACATAGCCTTCGTCTGTTTCCGGTTCTTCATCCATGAAAGCAAAGATACGGGAAGCACCCGCAAGTGCGGTAACGATGGAATTGAACTGGTTCGAAATCTGTGAAACCGGACCGGTAAAGCTTCTTGAAAGAGTCAGGAAGGAAGCAATCATACCAAGGGAAAGCGTTCCTACTCCGGTTAAGCCAATGTTTGTCACGCCTGCAATTGCCATATATGCGCCGAGAAGAGCAATGATGATATATTGCACGTATCCGAGTGCGTTCATCATAGGCATCATGGAGTGTGCATAACCGTTTGCGCTTGCGGCACTGGACGCCCAGGATTTGTTTTTCATACGCAATTCTTCTTTTGATTTTTCTTCATGACAGAAAACTTTGATAACTTTCTGGCCGTTTACCATTTCCTCTACGTAGCCGTTTACGTCAGCAAGTGTTTTTTGCTGCATCATAAAGAAGATGCCGATTTTACCGGTTACGATTTTAACAATCTGCAGAATCAGGAAAATAACAACAACCGCAACAAGTGTCAGCCAAACACTGATATAGAGCATACAGACAAACACGGAAACAATGGTAAAAACGGAAGAGAAAAGCTGTGCCATTGCCTGCGCAATCATCTGACGCAGTGTGTCGGTATCGTTGGTGTAGAGACTCATAATATCTCCGTGGGTTCGTGTATCGAATGCACGAATGGGAAGACGCTGCATTTTTTCAAACATGTCATCACGGATTTTTTTCAGTGTTCCCTGTGCAATCGTAACCATCACACGATTGTAAAAAAGTGTGGAGAAGATTCCCACCAGATAAATAACACCGATGAAAAGCAGTGCCTTGAAGAGTTCCGTAAAAACGGGATTCGAAGTTGCCAGCAAAGGTACGATGTAATCATCAATCAGTTTCTGCAGAAACAGGGAAGATGCTGCAGAAGCAACGGAACTTAACAGAATACATGCCACAACGAAAATCAGCTGTGCTTTATAGCCTTTCATGTAAGACAGCAATCTTACGAGCGTCTTTTTATCAAATTGAGGCCTTGGCGGCATACCCGCAGGCATCTGTCCCATCGGGGGCATTTTATCCTTCTTATTCATGATCGCTGTCTCCTTTCTTCTGAGATTCATATACTTCGCGATATATATTGCAGCTTTCTAAAAGCGTTGCATGGTTACCAACGGCAACAACCTTACCATCGTCCATAACAATGATTTGATCTGCGTGTTGTACCGAACTGATACGCTGTGCAATAATGATTTTGGTTGTGTCCGGAATATATTCCGCGAAGGATTTCCGGATGGAGGCGTCGGTCTTTGTATCCACAGCACTTGTGGAGTCATCCAGAATCAAAACTTTCGGTTTTTTCAATAAAGCGCGGGCAATGCATAGACGCTGTTTCTGCCCACCGGAAACATTTGTGCCGCCCTGCTCGATATGCGTATCATACTTATCCGGGAAGCTTTGAATAAACTCATCCGCACAGGCAAGTTTGCAGGCCTGCTCTATTTCTTCATCCGTGGCATTTTCATTTCCCCAACGCAGATTTTCTTTGATGGTACCTGAGAATAACTCGTTCTTCTGAAGAACCATGGCAACCGCATTACGAAGGACTTCAAGGTCATATTCACGGACATCAACACCGGCAAGTAAAAGGCGACCGCCGGTTACGTCATACAAACGCGGAATCAACTGCACAAGGCTTGATTTGGATGAACCCGTACCGCCTATGATGCCGACTGTTTCGCCCGAAGCGATGGTGAGATTAATGTTATCAAGTACTTTTTTGTCCGCTTTGGAAGCGTAAACGAAGTCCACGTTTTCAAAACAGATGGAACCGTCTTTCACTGTCATTTGCGGATTGGCCGGATTCGCAATGTCTGTCTTTTCGTTTAAGATTTCGGCAATACGACGTGCCGAAGCCATGGAGATGGTCATCATGGCAAAAACCATGGAGAGCATCATAAGGCTCATGAGGATTTGTATCGCATAAGAAAACATCGCGGTCAAATCGCCTGTTGTCATACCCAGTGCGGCATTGTTTCCGCTTACGACAATCGCTTTGGCACCAATCCAGGAAATGAGTATCATACATGTGTACATGAAGAACTGCATGATGGGAGAGTTAAATGCCAGAAGTCGTTCTGCTTTGGCAAAGTCCTTGTATATGTTTTGGGAGATTCCCTTGAATTTATCAATTTCGTATTCTTCCCGATTAAAGGATTTCACAACGCGGATTCCGCGTACATTCTCCTGCACGATATTGTTTAACTCGTCATAGGTACGGAAAACTCGACCGAATATCGGGTGTACACTTCTGACAATCAAAAGCAGTAAAGCCGCCATAAGCGGAATAATCGCAAGGAAAATCCATGCAATCGAGCTGTTTATGCTAAAAGATACACACATGGAAAAGATAAGCATAATGGGGCCTCGAATCGCCATACGGATTAACATCTGATAAGCATTCTGAATATTGGTGATGTCTGTTGTAAGACGGGTTACAATCGATGCAGTTGAAAACTTATCGATGTTGGAAAATGCAAAGGTCTGTACATTATCGTACATATCCTGACGAAGATTTGCAGAAAATCCAACCGAGGTGCGCGCTGCAATATGGGCAGCCAATACGCCCGTGATAAGCTGAAGCGCCGCAAACAGGAACAGAATGAGACCATACTTCCATACTGCGCCCATATTCCCAAGATCAATCCCTTTGTCAATTACGTTTGCCATGCAAAGCGGTATTAATATTTCAAATCCCGCTTCCAGAATTGACAGAATAATTGTTAGAACGGAGCCTTTTTTATGCTCGCGCAAGCTTTTTGCCAATGTTTTTATCATAGTTGCCTCCTTTTGGTGTAGCATGCTACACTTTATGTCTAAGTGAAAGCCGATATGCAACCGGCTTACTTATTCAAGATTTTTATATACGATTAACAGCATTTCTCTTAAACGCTCGGCATCTTCATCGGAAAGAGTGGATATAATCTTTTTCTCCGTGGCGAGAATATTATGTTCCATATCAATCCCCAATTCCTCCGCCTGCCTGGTTAATTTGACAATTTTATTTCTTTTATCCCGGGCATCTGTCCGGGTTGTTACATGACCGTTTTGTTCCATTCTTGAAACAATACCCACGACGGTCGGATGTGATACTTCCAGAAAGGTTTCAATCTCTTTCTGTGTGGCTTGTCCGCCCTTGTGACGCAAAAAAGCGAACACACGACTCTGCGTCAAGGTAAGATTATAGTGCTTTAAGTCTGCATCGGCTTTCGCCTTTAATTTGTCATTTATGTTTTTGATAAGATACCCGACATCTTTTTTTAACATTGTATCCCCTCCGCCCAGAGTTGTCGCATGCTACATATTCTGATACTGCATCTCCCTTGCCTGGAACTGTAGCATGCTACATATTTTAACATAAATTCAGAACTTCATCAAGCTGAAAGTCTTTTGTGTTGTGAGCGGCTGTATAAAATGATATAATCAAAAATAAAATCTTCAGTCCGGAGAAAAAAGGGGAGAGAAGAATGAAAACAGCAATCGTTTACTATTCATTGGAAGGAAATACAGAATACACAGCCGAAAAAATCGCTGAACAGTTAAAGCAAACCGGTGAAACGGATATCTTAAGAATTGAACCGGAAAAGGCGTATCCCGACAAAGGAGCCGGAAAGTTTTTCTGGGGTGGTAAAAGTGCCGTTATGGGAGAAAAACCGACCTTGAAGCCGTACGAATTCGATGTTGAGAATTTTGAAGCAGAGCTTATTTTAATAGACCCGAAAACTAACGTCAAAGCGGAAGATGATGTTAAAATAGCGGAGTTTTGTGCGGCCTTGGGAGTGTAATCCGGAAGAGCAGAGAAGGTTGGAATAAGCGAAAGAAAAGTCGGGAGGAAGAATATGGGAAAGAGATTTGCACCAATCACACCGAAATACCCGCATATTTTACATGGGGGAGACTATAATCCTGATCAGTGGATTAACGAACCGGAAATTGTGGAAAAAGATATTGCCTTAATGAAAAAGGCACACATCAATAATGTGAGCCTCGGTATTTTTTCCTGGGCGCATCTGGAACCGAAAAAGGACGAATTCGATTTTGCATGGATGGATGATATTATAGACAAGCTATATGCGGCAGGAATTTATGTGAATCTGGCAACACCGTCAGGTGCGCGTCCTCATTGGCTGGCGGAAGAATATCCGGAGGTGTTGCGCGTGGATGAAAGAGGGGTAAGAGCCCATTTTGGATTCCGCCATAATCACTGTATGACATCACCGACATATAGGGAACGCGTGCGGATTATCAATACCAAGCTTGCAGAACGATATGCTTCTCATCCTGCTGTTATTTTATGGCATATTTCAAATGAGTATGGTGGGGAATGTTATTGTCCTTTGTGTCAGCAGGCTTTTAGAGAATACCTGCAAAAGAAGTACGGCACAGTAGAGAATATGAATCATGCATGGTGGGCACGTTTTTGGTCTCATACCTATTCTGATTTTAGTCAGGTGGAGGCTCCGGGACCTATCAGTGAGACTGCAATTAACGGATTATGGCTTGATTGGTGGAGATTTACCACATATCAGACAACGGACTTTTTGAAGGCAGAAATTGCTGCTGTTAAGGCTGTGAATCCGGAGATTCCCGTGACGACCAATATGATGGGGCTTTACGATGGATTATGCTATCCGGATATGGCGGATGAGCTGGATTTGATATCCTGGGACAGTTATCCGTATTGGCATGCGCCGGGAAGTAATGTAACAGAAGCATACCGTGAAAGCTTTACGCATGACTATATGAGATGCTTAAAGAAGCGTCCGTTTCTTCTGATGGAGTGTACGCCGTCTACCGTTAACTGGCGTCCCGTCAGCAAAATGAAAAAGCCGGGCATGCACAGACTGGCAGTGTTGAATGCGATTGGGCATGGTTCGGAAAGCGGTTTATATTTTCAGGTTCGCCAGTCAAGAGGAAGTGCGGAGAAGATGCATTCGGCTGTAATTTCTCATGTTGGAACAGAGAATACAAGAGTGTTTAGAGAAGTCTCTTCGCTTGGCGCTGATATGCAGAAGCTGTCGGAGAAAATATATGGCAGTGATAATCCTGCGGATGTTGCAATCATATATGATAAAGAAAGCAAATGGGCATTGAATCAATCAAACGGACCAAGAAATTGCGGTCTCGATTATGATGATTTATGTGCACGGTATTACAAATATTTCTGGCAGAACGGAATCGGTACCGATGTGTTGGATTCCCGGGCGGATTTGACCGATTATAAGATTATAATCGCACCGTTGCTTTATATGTTCCATAACGGGATTCAGCAGAAACTTCGTGATTTTGTTGCAGGTGGAGGAATTTTGTTGACGACCGCTTTTTCGGGTGTGGTCGATGAAACGGATCTCTGTTTCCTTGGAGAAGCAACGAAAGAGAAACTCTCGGATGTTTTGGGAATGTGGGTTGAAGAAACAGACGCGTTGTTTGACGAAGAATGCAATGAGACATGCTGGAACGATAACAGATACAAACTGAATGAGCTCTGCGAAGTGGTGCATGTGACAACGGCGGAAATATTGGCAGTTTATGAAAGAGATTATTACCAAGGGGAACCGGTAATTACAAAGAATGCGTATGGTGCAGGTATTGCATATCATATTGCGGCAAACTGCGAAGATACACTTATGGAAGCACTGTGCCGTCAGCTTGTGAAAGATGCACATATCACCGGTGCGCTGGGCGATGTAATGATTCCGGAGGGAATCGGAATCTGTTATAGAGAGAATGAAACAAAGAGATATATATTCATTGGTAATTTTTCAGATGAGGGAAAGGAGATAAACTTTTCAAATGCATCTGAAGCCGGGGAACGAAAGTATGTTAATCTTTTGAATGATGAGGCGATCTTGGATAAAGTGTGCCTGGAACCATATGATATTGTGATTTTGGAAGAGAACGTTTAGAGGCCGGCTGATTCTGAACAAAGAATGCGGAGCCGGTGGTGCAAGGGCATAATTGTAATCTGAATTACTGTGTGATAAAATTACAATACTATTTAGGGGCAGAACGGAGAGAAAAATGAAATTTATCGGTATTGAGAAAAGAGAAGAGGGGAAATACATTACCCGGTACAATTTATCATATGAAACTGCTGACGGAAATGATAAAGTATATGAGATGATCAGCAGAAATAGGAATCTGACCACAAAAGAAGAACTTACGGAACATTCAGCAGATTCCGTGGTTATCATTATGCATGATGAATCCGGAGAAAAGATACTGATTAATAAAGAATTCAGAATGCCTTGCGGTGATTATGTATATAATTTCCCGGCGGGTCTGATTGATCCCGGTGAAGATTATAAAGAGAGTGCCAAAAGGGAATTATGGGAAGAAACCGGACTTGATTTAATCGAAATCAAGGATGTGATGGCTGAGAGCTTTAGTGCGGTAGGATTCTCCAATGAGAAGAATATCTGTGTGGTGGGTGTTGCAGGGGGAACCTTTTCTCCCAGCACCTCCGCGGTGGAAGAAATAGAGGCAAGGTGGTATACCAAAGATGAAGTGAAAGAGTTGTTGCGTACAGAGTATTTCGCAGCCAGAACCCAGGCATATTGTTATCTTTGGTGCCGCAGTTAGAAGGTAATGTGATGATATGAAGATAGACTTATTACAGGAAAAGTTACAAAAAGGTATATTGGATGATAAACTTCTGGCTCTTTACGGAGATGCTGCGGAAGTTTCGCTGCAAAGAGAACGTTACGGCAAACTTCTTAAGACCTTTGAGGAACGTTATGGTTCCATGGAGGCAGGCATATTCAGCGCCCCCGGACGGAGTGAAATCGGAGGGAATCATACGGATCACCAACAGGGGGAAGTACTGGCAGCCGCGATTCATTTCGATGCCATTGCCGTGGCAGCAGCAACGGAGGATGGGACCGTCAGCGTTTATTCGGAAGGATACGGAGAAGTACGGTTTCATCTGAATGATGTAAGCCCGGAAGCAGGTAGTGAGAAGGGGACCACAGCCTCTTTGGTAAAAGGAGTGTTGGCAGGACTTCAAAACCGGGGCTATAAGGTTGGTGGTTTCTGTGCATGTATTACCAGTGATGTACCCGGCGGATCAGGTCTGTCTTCTTCAGCGGCCTATGAAACTCTGATAGGAACCATTCTTTCCGGTTTGTACAATCATATGGAAATTCCGGGAGAGGTGATTGCCATGACAGGACAGTATGCTGAGAATGTGTTCTTTGGTAAACCTTGCGGATTAATGGATCAGATGGCAAGTGCTATCGGTGGTCTTGTGCATATCGACTTTGCACGGCCGGATAAACCTGTTTGGGAAAGAATAGAGTACGATTTCGATAAATCCGGATATTGTTTATGTATCACCGAAACATTAGGGTCTCATGCAGATCTGACGGATGAGTATGCCGCAGTGCCTGCTGAGATGAAATCAGTTGCGGGTTTCTTTGGCAAAGAAGTTTTGCGGGACGTCACACTGGATATGTTGTACACGCATGCGTCTGCAATCAGGGAGAAATGCGGTGATCGTGCATTGCTGCGTTCCCTTCATTTTGTGACAGAGAACGCCAGGGTACGAAAGGAAGCGGAAGCATTGCGCAACGCAGATATACAAACATTTCTTCAGACACTGCAGATGTCAGGAAATTCTTCCTATCAGTATTTGCAGAATATATACAGCTCCGGGGAAGTTACCAAACAGAATCTTGCAGTGGCTTTGTGTTTCACGGAGTTTTTTGGCGATGGTGTGGGCGCCTTCCGGGTACATGGCGGAGGATTTGCCGGAACCATTCAGACCTTTGTGAAGAAGGAGCAGGTTATGGCTTACCGCGAATATATGGAAGGGTTGTTTGGCGCAGGAACATGCAAAGTTTTGCGTATTCGCCCGGCAGGTGGTGTATGCTTTATAAGATAAAAAGCATCTTTGACAGGATGCGTGAGATGTCTTTTCTGTTACTTACAGAAGAGACATCTTTTTTGTTGCTTGCGGGGAGAAATATTACACTAGAAATATACACTCACAAAATAGTAAAAACTTATTGACAGAAAGTGCATATTGTGTATATTATATATATACAATATCACAATCGCGGGATCACTGCAGGATTCGCAGGGTTGTGAAACGGTACCTATAAACAATTACAGCGCGCGAGGTAGAAATGGATATTATTATTACTAACAGTTCGGATAAGCCCATTTATGAGCAAATCAAAGAACAGGTGAAAGCCCAGATTGTAAGCGGAGAGTTAAAAGAAGGGGACGCCCTTCCCTCCATGAGACTTCTGGCGAAGGAATTGAGAATCAGCATCATCACGACCAAGAGAGCTTATGAGGATTTGGAGCGGGAAGGCTATATCGAATCTTATACAGGTAGGGGAAGCTTTGTCAAAAGTGTTAATGAAGATGCGGTAAAAGAATCCATCATGTTTGAAATTGAAGAACGAATGGAGGAAGTGATTCGCAAAGCAGAAATTGCAGGGATTTCCTATGAGGAGTTGGAAGAACAGTTCCGGTTGATTTATCAAGAACAAATTGAGAACGGACAGAAGTAAACTTACTCATCGGGAATTCTAAAGTGCATTTAAGTGAAGAAGGAGAATACGAATCATGAGCAATGTTTTGGAGTTGAATGGCGTAACGAAAGATTACGGCGATTTTTTATTGGATCATGTTACGTTCAGTGTGCCGGAGGGGTGCATTTGCGGGTTTGTAGGGCAAAACGGGGCCGGCAAAACAACAACCATTAAGTGTATACTGGACATCATCAACAAAAACGACGGAGAAATCCGTGTTTTTGGCAAGGATCCGGCGAAAGAAGGGAAAATTTTAAAGGAAGATATCGGTGTTGTGTTTGATGAAATGGGGCTTCATGATTTCCTTACGGCGAAGCAGATTAACACTATTATGCGGAATGTTTACGCAAATTGGGAGGAGAAGACTTTTTATGATTATCTGAAGAGATTTGCGCTTCCCACCAAGAAAAGATGTGGTGATTTTTCCCGTGGTATGCGTATGAAATTGCAGATTGCCATTGCCATGTCCCATAAGGCGAAACTCCTTCTTATGGATGAGCCTACCAGCGGACTTGATCCGATTGTCCGCAATGAGATTCTGCAGATTTTTCAGGAATACGTTATGGATGAGGAACATACGATTCTTTTATCTTCCCACATTACGGGAGATATTGAGCGTATCGCGGATATGGTGACTTTTATTGATCATGGAAAAATCGTTTTGGCCGGTAATAAGGATGAGATTTTGGAGCGTCATGCGATTATCCGTTGTAAAAAAGATGACCTGGACAAGATTGACCGGGAAGATGTGGTTTATGCCGGCAAATCTTCTTTCGGCGTGGAGGCATTGGTTTCCGACCGGGAATCCTTCGCTAAGAAATACCCGAAGTTTATCATGGAAAAGGCTACGCTGGAGGAAATTATGATTTTCTATGTAAACGCATCCAAAGGGGAGCCGGCGGTAAGGGAAGAAGACCATGCTGACAGTGCAGGGCAGTAGGGGGTGTGCAATGAAGGGATTAATGATAAAAGACTTTTATTGTTTAAAAAAGAACAGCACGGAATTCCTGTGTGTCTGCATCGGCGTTATTGTAGTAGGAGTTATGTACTTTCTCAGCATGGAGTACGGAAATATGAAAGGGGTTGTGGAGGCGCAGCTTCTTTCGACAATGGAACAGTTAGAGTCAGAGAGTGCAACAGACCGGGGACTGGCCCGTTTGGCGACGGAGATTTTCACTGCAGGGCCTATGTGTTTGATTACAATTCTTCCTCTGATATTATTTTCCAATTCCCTGATGGTTTTTCGGGATGATGAGAAAGCGGGATTCGGCAAGCTTACCTTATCCATGCCGTTAAGTTTGCGTGAAATCGTGGGAGCAAGATATGCGGTAGTTTTTTTGTATTCGCTGCTTAGCCTTGGGGCGTCCCTTTTATCGCTCGGCCTGGTGGCGCTTACCACTGATGCTATTGAATTCGGCACGGCAATGGGAATGTGTCTGAGTATTTATTCCCTTCTGTTGTTGATATGCGCCGTGAATTTGTTTGAGCTTTTCGCTTTTCGCTTAAAAGATATAGAACGTATCGCAACGTATACGGTAATGCCGTTTTGTATCGTGTTTTCAATCGTATTTTTAGTTACTGCCCTGCGTAATCCGGAGATGTGTAACAAAATTATAGTGCTGGTAATGGAGAAGGGAGCAATCTTTTTAAACAAAGGTTATGTTTACACCCTGCCGGCAGCCATTGTTGCGCTGACGGGAAGTTATTTCGGCAGCGTATGGGTGATTGGAAAGAGAAAGGGGGCGGTTTTATGACAGGACTTTTATATAAAGATTATGTCGCCACCAAAGCAGTCGCTTATCTGTGGTTACTGCTTTTGGTGACTGTCGGAATCGGTTTGCTTTCTCTTTGTGCAGTGTGGAATGATTTCTTTGCGATTCTAAACGGAATTCTGTGCATGGGTCTTCCGTTCGTCATGTTGTTCATTGTGGCCTTTGTTTTTCCGAATGAGCTTTTTAGCAAAGACGAGGGCAAAAACTGCAAACAGTATATGTTATCTCTTCCCATAGGAAGAAATGAATATGTTGCTTCCAAATATGTGTATCTTCTGATTTCATACTATGTAGTGATTTCCTGTGCCATATTATGGACGCAGATGTATAATATTGTACCGATTGAGATGGAAGAATGGATTATCTCAGAGGAGAATGGAATCACCCTTTCTTTTTCGGATATGGTTACGCTTTCCGGTGAGGTGGCAGCGATGGCAACGACGGTAATGATGATTAGTTCATCTTTTGAGATGCCGCTGTACCTTTTGTTTGGAAAAGATGGCGGAAACAGAGTACGCACGTCCATACTTTTAGCGGTTTCCTTTGCGGTAATCGTATATCTCTTTTTCGGCGACCTGACAATTATGGAAAAGATTGGGATTATGAATCTGATATATTATTGTATGCAGCATCAGGAAGTTGTGACCGTATTTGTTTTGCTGTTGCCATTCCTGTCAGGAGGTCTTCTCTATTTGTCCTATCGGATTTCGCTGTACTTTTTTGAAAAGAAGGAGGTGGCCAAGTTATGAAAAGCCTTAACGACAAAGGGCTGGTTATTTTTCTTCTGATTACTTTCCTTATTACCTGGGTTCCGACCTTTGCGGCAATGATTTTGGGACTTGAGTATGGCAGTGGTGCCGTTCATTTTCTTCTGACTTACAGTATGTTATGTCCTGCATTGGGTATGCTGGCGACACGGTATCTGACGAAGGAAGGATTTAAACTGACAGGGGAAAAATCCCTGATGCTCGGAATTTCTTTTGCAAATAAAAAAATGTTTTTTTATCTGCTTGCGTTGTTGCTTCCCATTATTTACAGGGATCTCGGCTGCGGTCTGATTTTTCTTTTACAGCCGCAATGTTTTGACCTTTCTGCGATGAAAGAAATGACAGGACTTTCCTGGGGGTATTTCTGGGTGTTACCCTTAACCGGTGTTGTGAATGCTGTTATGATATCTTTCGGCGCACTTGGGGAAGAAGCCGGATGGCGCGGATATATGATGCCGAAACTGGAAGAGAAATTCGGCATTGTTCCGGCGGTGCTGATTGGCGGAGTAATATGGGGAGTATGGCATTTTCCGGCCAATTACATGGGACATAATTTCGGCACCGGATATTTCGGTGAACCCTGGTCCGGATTTCTGTTGTTTACAATCGGTACGATTGCAATAAATGCAATGCTTACTTATATCACCAAAAAAAGCGGTTCTGTATGGCCGGCAGTTTTTATGCATGCCATGAACAACACGGGAATGAGTTTTCTGATGGCTTTCTTAAATGGTGAAAAGGCGGAAGGGATTTATACAGACCGCTTGGTTGGAAGTATTCCGCCATATATCGTATTGATGCTTTTCGGAGGAATCTTTCTGCTTCTTCTTATAAAAGATGAAAAGAAGAAAAACGGTATGTTGACCATTGAGAAAGATGAAACAGCAATAAAGGCTTCCTAAGAGGGAAATAATTGCGGGAAAGTACCACCCGGAGGAGAAGAATGTGCAAAACACATTCTTCTTTTTTGATGAATCGCTGTCGATATACAAAGATCAATCCTGCAGAAAGAAGTGGGAAACATATTTCGGAACTCGTTCACAGATTTTCCTGTCGTTGATGAAATCACATATTTCGCTTGTCAAGTTTGCGCTATTTTTGTAGAATAAAAGGTAAGGCTTATAAAAAATAAGTTTTAGGAATCTATTTGTGATAACAGGAGGGAAAAAGAATGGATTACAAGATGAACGGAGCGCCGCAGATGAACGGAGCGCCGCAGATGAATGGAGCGCCGCAGATGAACGGAGCACCGCAGATGAACGGAGCACCGCAGATGAACGGAGCGCCTCAGATGAACAGAGCGCCGCAGATGAACGGAGCACCACAGATGAATGGGGCACCTCAGATGAACGGGCAGGGGGGACCGAATGCAAACGCAGCAAGATTTGGTGCAGGCACCAGAATCAGCCAGGATGAACTTGGGAAAGCAAGAGACATCATCCGTAGAATTACCAACTACTACTATGGAAAGATGGTAGGGCAGGAGAGACTGGGAACAGCGCTTCTTGCCACTATTTTCTGTAACGGACATATTTTATTGGAGTCAGTTCCCGGACTGGCTAAGACCACTGCAGCAAAGACAATGACGGAAGCTGTAAACGGAACGTTTTCCCGTATTCAGTGTACACCGGATTTATTGCCCAGTGATATTATCGGTACACAGATTCTTAATTATGCCACAAATTCCTTTGAGACCAAATTAGGACCTGTTTCCGCGAACTTTGTATTGTTGGATGAGATTAACCGTTCCAGTGCAAAGACACAGAGTGCCATGCTTGAGGTAATGCAGGAGCAGACGGTTACCATTGGTGGTGAAGTATTCCATATGCCGGAAATCTTCACCGTTATCGCAACCCAGAACCCGATTGAGCAGGAAGGAACTTATCTTTTGGCCGAGGCACAGTTAGACCGTTTCCTCTTGAAAGAGAAGTTGAATTATCCGAATCCCGAGCAGGAATTTGAAATCCTTAATCGTATGGAGAAGGATGTATTCCGTACGCATCAGGCAGTGGCTGAATTGGCAGATGTGAAGTTTTTACAGGAATTGACCAGACGGGTCTATATCGATGATTCCATCAAGAAATACATTATTGCAATTATTAATGCTACCAGATATCCGGCGAATTATATCGGGCCGGACTTGGCAGGATACATTACCATGGGCGCAAGTACCCGTGGCGGTATTGCATTGATGGAAGTAGGTAAGGCTGTGGCAGTGATGAGAGGAAGAGATTATGTGACACCGGATGATGTCCGTCTTTTGATTCACAGTGTATTAAGACATCGTATTACTTTAAATTATGCAGCTGTTGCAGACGGCATTACGGAAGAACAGATTATCGATGCAATTTTGGGAGCGGTGCAGACACCATGAAAATGAATTATTTATCAAAGATTAAGGCCAGAGTGAACATCTACACCACACGGAAGACCAGTAATCTTTTTGATGGTTCTTATAAATCTGTTTATCAGGGAAATGGTTTGGATTTTGAGAACTTAAGGGAATATATTCCCGGGGATAATATCAGAGACATTGACTGGAAGTCTTCTTCCCGAAGCGGCAAGATGCTTGTGAAAAGATATGTGGCTGAGAAGAAACATAATATTATGCTGGTATGGGATACCGGCAGAAAAATGATGGCAGAATCCAAGGACGGCGAGAGCAAAAAAGACCTGGCGCTGGAGTTAGGCGGTGTTCTGGGTTATGTTGCGGCCAGAAACGGTGACAATGTCGGAGCCATTTATAATTCCGCAGGCAAGATCCAGTATCATCAGTTGCGTACGGGAACCATTAACATAGAACGTATTCTTACGCTTTATGACAGAGAGCCCTGCGGCGATTACGTTGCTGACCTGGAAAAAAGTCTGTCTTATATTGTTAAGAATTTCCGTCGTAAGATGATTATTTTTGTCATTACGGATGCCGTGGGAATTCGTGATATCGACGAGAGTACCTTAAAGAAGATTTCCCATCAGCACGATGTGTTATTCATCCGTATTGCCGATGCGGATTATACCGGAAAAAACAGAAAGTATGATATAGAAGATAAGCAATATCTTCCGGAATTTTTCACCCGGAATAAGAGACTTGCCAGGTTAGAACAGTCCATTAAGGATGAACTGGATAAAAACAATTCGGATAAGCTTTTGCAGTACCGGATTGTAAGCACGGAATTGAACAGCGAAGAAGAGGTAATGGATAAGATTCTTGATGTTCTTATGGAACACAGATACTTGAATACCCGATAAACGTGCAAAAAAAGAGAAAGGAAAAAGTATCTTAAGGACATTCTTTGGGATGCACGCGGGATACGAGATAGAGATATGCCTATTAGTGTAGAATTACAGCCAATGTTTCAATACTCGCTGTTGTTCGTAATCATAGCATTTGCGATTGTTTTGTTAATCGGAATAGTGGCTGTTATTATTTTTATTTTAAGCTTTTTGAAAAAAGGCAAACCTGCCAAGACACCGAAGGTGAAACCGGTGGCACCTCCTCCTGAGAAGAAGCCGGTTGTGATGTCATTGGCGCAGGCCAAAGGTATTTATCTTTCTAAACTGGATCAGCTTAATGAAAGATACAACCGGAAGGAAATCGACAACCGTCAGGCACATCAGGAACTGAGTCTGATTGCCAGAGGATTTGTAAATGAGGTAACCGGGATTGAGGTTCTCAACCTGACGCTGGAAGAAATCAGCCGGTTGAACATGCCTTTTTTGACAAATATTATTGACGCTTGTTACGTGCCGGAATTCGCGGAAGATGAGCCCGGTGATGTGACACAGAATATTAATAAAGCAAGGATGGTAATCAGAGAATGGAATTAATGAACGGATGGGTCTGGATCATTGGAATTCCTCTTCTTGCTTTTCTTGCAATCTTACATTTTCGTAAAGGCAAGAAATACAAAAAAGGAAGTAAAATTGCCAACACCACGATAGTGGAAGAAACAGATCTGTATAAAAGATTAAAGATACAGTACACAGTGTTTACCTCGCTGGCAGTAGTCTGCCTTCTGGCGGGAATTGCACTGTCTTTTGTGCTGTTATCAAGACCGGTGCATATTGAAACGGTGAAACCGGAAATACATAACCGCGACATTATGCTTTGTCTTGATATTTCCAGTTCGGTAGACCAGTTGAATCTGGATATCTGTAACAAACTGGAAGATGTGATTAAGGAATTGGACGGCGAGAGATTCGGCATTACGATTTTTAACGGTAAAGCCGTGCAGCTTGTTCCGCTGACCTCTGACTATGACCATGTCCTTAATATGCTGGATAAGTTAAAAGCTTCCATTGAGGAAGGCTTGGCATATGAGCAGATGAGTGAAAGCTTTTTTGGTAGTCTTACTGCGTATGAGAGTGTTGACTGGGAGACTTATTACTATAAGTATAACGGTACTTTTATTGATGGCGGAAGTTCTTATATCGGAGACGGACTTGCTTCGGCATTGTACAGTTTTCCCGATTTAAAAACCAACGATGAGCGTTCCCGTATCATTATTTTTACAACGGATAATGAGTTAAACGGTGTGTCTTACGTAACTGTTGATGAAGCCACCGATTTGTGCCTGAAGAATAAGGTAAAGGTTTTTGCCATCACCCCGGAAAGGGTAGTGGATGAAGAAAGCTTTATGAGTGCCATTCTTAAGACCCAGGGCGGATATTACAAAGCCGGCGACCATGGAGCATTTGACCGGTTGGTGGAAGATATTCGCGATGTGGAAGCATCTCAGGATGTTTTGACGGATTTTAAAGTGCAGATTACCGATAAACCGTCCGGATGGTTTGTTTTTATGGTTATTCTGGTTGGTTTCTATTTTGTGATTTGTAAAAAAGTCCGTCTCTGATTTTCTGCCGGTTTCATCTGTAGGATGAATTGCAGGAAAAGGGATGCGGACGAGGGGAGAAAAAAATGATAATTAATCCGATTATACCAATCTGGCTTATGACAATAATCTGCATTTTGATTTTGGTATTGAAAAGAAAAAGTGCCGGTTCATTTGTCAGACAGATTTTGATAGTTTTGCTTTTATTTGTAATCAATTTGCGTTTTATGGTTCGTGACGGTGATGTTCCCATGCTGTCACCGAAGGTAGACGTTCTGTTTGTAGTGGATAACACAATCAGTATGCTGGCGGAAGATTACAATGATGCGGGCGCACGCAGAATTGATGCGGTGCGCAACGATTGCCGGTATATCCTGGAGAATCTTCCGGGAGCCACTGTCAGTGTATGGACTTTTGACAATGAAATGGAAATTCAGATTCCTTACACGGAGGATGTCAACGCCGTAAACAACTGTCTTGCTATTTTGGAGGGACCTTCCAGCTATCATGCGAAAGGTACTTCATTAAATATCGTAATGGAGAAGATGAAGGATGTATTAAATGATGACAGACCATATTATCAGGTCGTGTTTTTCATCTCCGATGGTGAAATCGTCAGTGCATCCGATTTGAAATCGTATCCCGGTCTTAACGTGTTCGTGGACAACGGTGCCGTGCTTGGGTACGGAACGGAGAAAGGCGGTAAGATGCTGGTAAAGGAATGGTACCAGGAAGATGATGAAGCGGAGTACCTGGAGTATTATGAAGGGTATAGCTTAGAAGTAGCTGTTTCCAAGATGGATGAAAAGAACTTAAAGAGTATCGCTTCTGATTTGGGAATCCCTTATGTTCACATGACCTCAAGGGGGGAGATTGACAAGGTGTTGGATGAAATCCGCGGAGAAATTGTTAATCTTCCCATGGAGATTGATGAAAACAGCATGGACGGATATAAGGATATTTATTACTGGTTTATTATTCCGTTGGCAGTGTTATTGGTTTGGGATTTGATTAGTTTCAAGAAAAAATTGAGAGGAAATTAGAATGAACAAGGTAGTTTTTGCAATTGTATATGTGATACTGCTGGTAATGTGCGCGTTGTTCGGTTTCCGCTATTTATACAATGCGTATGCAGTGCATAGCTATAATCAGGGGAATTATGCGGTAAGCTTAGAACCGCTGGAAAATTTCAATCTGTTCGAGAAATATGTACTGCCTTACAATCAGGGAAATATACATTACATGAAGGGGGAATACATCGAAGCCGTGCGGGCATACGATATGGCACTTTCCAAGAATCCTCCGGAGAAAAAAGAGTGTGACATCAGGGTGAATAAAGCGCTTGCCATGTTAAAAACCGTGGAAGCGGATTATTTGAATCCTGATGCAAGTAATATTGAACATACAAAAGAGGTACTGCGACAGGCCAGAGAAGTTCTTTTAGAGGTTGGCTGTGCGTCGGATGACGGGAATGGTCATGATGAGGATGCCCAGACCTTGAAAGAAGAAATTGATAAGATGTTAGAGGAAATGGAACAGCAAAGTCAGGAACAAAGCGAAGAGGAGCAGGAAAATCAGAACCAGTCCTCAGGCGATGCTGACCAGGAAGAGCAACAACAGCAGAATTCCGAACAAAGTGCCGAGGATGCGTATGAGAATGACGTAGAGCAGGAGATGGAGGAACGAATGGAACAGTCTGCGCAGGAACGTCAGGAAGAAGAGGCTATGAACGGAAACGAGGATTATACTTACTATGATCTGGATGGTAAAGTATGGTAGTCTGAACCCTTAGATGCTGAAACAGAAAGGAATGCCGGATAGTATATGATTGAGTGTAGAAATTGTAGGGGAAATTTGCGATTCGACATTGCAAGGCAACAGATGTATTGTAAGTATTGCGATACCTGGGAGGATCCTGAGGTATTCGCGACAGTACAGGAAACAGACGGAATACAAGAAAGCGTATTTGAGGCGCAGGTTTTTACCTGCCCTCAGTGCGCAGGGGAATTGATTTGTGAAGAGAAAGAGGCAGCAGTACGCTGTCCTTATTGTGGTGGGGATAACTTTTTGCCCGGACGAATGGAAAAAAAAGATCGTCCGCTTCGAATATTGCCGTTTAACAGAACTTTGGAAGAATGTAAAGAGGAATACTGGAAAGAAGTAAAACGGGCAATTTATGCACCGAAAGAGTTGCGAAGCCGCAAGCATACAGAAGAATTCAAAGGCATGTACATGCCGTATTGGTATTATCATTATGAAGTAGACGGTCCGTGCAAAATTCAAGGAAGAACCACCAGCACGCTGGAAAATGTGACGTATGTGCGCATCTATGATTTGATTGCTGATGTGAAGGCAGAGTATGAAGGCGTTACGTTTGATGCTTCTTCTTCATTTGCAGATGAATTAAGTCAGGGGATTGCTCCCTATAATATCCGCGATACGAAACCGTTTAATGAGGCGTATATCAGCGGGTTTTATGCGGAAATGCCGGATGTGCCGAAGGAGAGATATGTCACAGGGAGCCGGAATGTGATTGTTGATGATATTGAGGAACGGCTTATGCGCGTGAAGGATTTTGCACCGTTTCAAAAGGAACCGGCAAAGTCCGGAAGCGAGGATAGTATTGTGCTGAAAGATGTGTACAATGTGATGCTCCCTGTGTGGTTTTTGTGTCACAGAACGAAAAAAAGAGTGGCTTATGCGGTGATTAACGGACAGACCGGAAAGGTTGCCACGGATCTTCCTGTTGATATCAAAAGATTCCTGCTGTTTACTCTTTTAACCGCTGTGCCGATATATATATTGTTAGGGTTGTTGCCTGTAATTACGCCCAAGGCATTATTGACTGCGCTATTCTCATTTGCCATGGGATTGCTGCTTATTTATTCATCGGAGATAACGAAGGTGCGCAGGCGTGAATTGAATGAAAATGATATCGGGAAAGGCGGCACCGGAAGAGAAGAAACTTTAATTCAGAAGATTAAACGGTGGAGGATACGAGAAAACATTCCCATTTTTGCTGCTTACGCATTTTTATCTATTGTTTTGTTTATTGCCGTGTATGCGGCAATAGGAGCAGACATTCCGATAGTATCCGGAGGAGAGGTAATCAAATGGATTTGTACTGTCCTATTCCCGTTTGGCGTTTTATTTGCCATAAAGGGCACCTTGGAACTTAAGAAGATTAAACGTTTTGCGGCAGGGCATATTACGATAGCAGCAACCCAGCTGTTATCGTTGATTGTACTTCATGGCGGGATCGCAGAAGATTTGTATTATTATGCCTGTGCCGGCAGTATTCTGGTCGGATGTATTCTTTGTCTGGCCGATTTGATTCGTTTTCATAATATGCTTACAACAAGACCCCTGCCTCAGTTTCAGAGAGGAGGGAAGCACAATGAATAGAAATCCAATCCGTTTTTTCCTGTCGGTTCTTAGTCTTTGCTTCGGCGTTTTATATTTTATGAATGCTGAACTGATTGCCCGGGCGGAACCGGTATATACCAATTCGGTAACAGGGTATGACGTTCATATTGACGACAGAGCCGGCCTGCTGACTGTGAGCGAGGAGCAGCGCCTGTTAAAGGACATGGAGCCGATTTCTTATCACTGTGACGTTATGTTTGTAACGGTCGAGTATAATCCGTATTCATCCACCGAAGTATATGCAAGAAATACATTAGAGGACGAACTGGACAATAAGAAAAGTGTTCTTTTCATGATAGATATGCAGCAGCGTGAGATTTATATCCGTACCGGTAGCAGCACCAAACGTTTACTGACAAACTCGGACTGTTATGTGATTACGGATAATACATATCGTTATGCGACACAGGAGAACTATTATCATTGTGCCCGGCGGACTTTCGAACAGATTAATGATTTGCTGGAAGGGCGTAGAGTTGCAGCACCGATGAAGTATATCGTTAACCTGTTTTTGGCCTTGGCGCTGGCTTTGACGATTAATTATATTATTGTTAAATTTACAATCAGAAGAAAGTTTGCAGGAAGTGAAGATATTATCTATGGTGTAAAAACCCGCTTTGAAACCAGAGGAGTAGATATCATTAATACTGAAACTCACACTTATGCTCATGAGTCTTCCGGTGACAGCGGCTACAGCGGCGGTGGCGGCGGTGGGGGCGGAGGTTTCGGAGGAGGCGGTGGCGGCGGTGGCGGTGGCGGCGGGCACAGTTTCTAAGCCAGAGGCGAAAGCGGAACAATTAAAAGGGGGAATACGCATGGAAACAGAAAAAAAGTATAAGATTCTTTTGGCAGGAAGAAATCAGGCAACACTGGATGATTTTTTCTATGCTATGACAGATGATTTTGAATGTGTTACCACATCCACCCGTAGCGAAGATATCAGCAATCATATTCGCTTTTTTCAGCCGGACATTTTTGTCTATTGTTTTGCATCGGAGATTAGGGATGAAATACTCAAAATCTCTTCTTCTTTGGGAGAAGTGAAGTGGAACGATCTTAAAATAGTACTGGTAGGGGATATGGATTCCTGTAATGAATTTGCCAGAATGAAGGCGGAACTGGTGGCGCTTACTTTGTATAAACCGATTTCGGCGAGTTCCATCCGCACCCGGCTAATCAATTACTTCCGGGAGAAGGAGGAGAGGATTCGTCAGCAGGAAGAGGAAGAGAAGGAAAGACAACGACTGGAAAACGAGGCAATCAGGAAAGCTTCCATGAGACAGATTCTTGTCATTGATGATGATCCGATCATGTTGAAATTAATCAAGCAGGAGTTGAAGGATGATTATAATGTGGCAACTGCCGTGAATGGCAAAATCGGTCTTAGTTTCTTAGAGCGTAAACCGGTTGATTTAATACTGCTGGATTATGAAATGCCGGGAGAAAACGGTGTAGAGATTCTTACGAAGTTGCGGGAAGATGAGAAGACGGCATGTATTCCCGTTGTCTTCCTGACAGGAAAGAATGATACGGATACCATTCGTCAGGTATTGTCCATGAAACCGCAGGGATATCTTTTGAAACCGATTGAACATGAGAAACTCATTGGAGCAATCGAAAAGGTGCTTGAGTAAGGGGGAATGTAAATGGACAAAAAAGAAGAAGAAAAAATTCTTTTGACGGATCTTTTTGAAGTGGAAACGTTACAACGAATTCAGGATACCTTTGCTGATATGTGCGGATTTGCCATCGGAATATCAGATGCCAATGGTGAGTTTGTTACCAACGGAAGTTCTCCTTCGGAATTTTGTGAAAACTTCAACAAGAAATCGCCGATCGGACTGCAGAGGTGCGAACAATGCGACCGAAGAGGCGGTGAAATTGCCATGCAGCTGGGAAAGACAGTGACTTATCATTGTCACGCAGGACTTGTGGATTTTGCGGCTCCCATTGTGGCAAACGGACAGAGAATCGGTTGTATTGCCGGCGGTCAGGTAAGAACAGAGGAACTGGATGAAGATCGTCTGCGTCTTTATGCCGAGGAACTGGGATGTGACCCGGAAGAGTATGTAAATGCGGCAAGAAAGATCCGGTATGTAGACAAAGAAAAGCTGAGCAAGGCTACAGGTTTTTTACAGCAGATGTCACAGATTCTTTCTGACATGGCATATAACCAGTATGCCCTTTTACAGGCGAATGAAGAGATTGAGCAGGCGGCAAGAATGAAATCTGATTTCCTGGCCAATATGAGCCATGAAATCAGAACCCCCATGAATGCGGTAATCGGCATGGCTGAGATGAGTTTACGGGAGGATTTGCCACCGGCTGCAAGAGGCTATGTGAATCAGATTATTTCTTCCGGCAAGACGTTATTGACCATTATCAATGACATTCTGGATTACTCTAAGATTGAAGCCGGTAAGATGGTGATAGAAGAGGAAGAATATGAACCCATGTCTGTGATTAATGACGTGGCAAACATCGTGAATACCAGAATCGGGGAGAAAGATTTGGAACTGATTCTTGATATTTCACCTTCACTGCCAAGGGGATTAATCGGAGACTGTAATAGGATTAAGCAGGTTATCATTAATCTTGCCAATAATGCGGTTAAGTTTACCCGCAAGGGAGAAGTTGTACTAAGTGTCAGATACCGGGAAACTTCCGAGGATATGATTGATTTGGAAATTGCGGTAAAAGATACGGGAATCGGTATTAAGAAGGAAGACCTGCCTAAGATATTTAACTCCTTCCAGCAGTTAGACAGCAAAAGAAACCGTAATATTGAAGGAACCGGATTAGGGCTTACCATTTCCAAAAGGATTGTGGATTCCATGAATGGTAAGATGAATGTGGAAAGCGAATATGAGAAAGGAAGCGTATTTTCTTTCTGTATTCCCCAACGTATCAGTGACCGGAATCCTTCTGTAGATATTAAAGACAAAGAGAAAATTGTGGTGGCAGGCCTGGTGGCCAATGGTTATCTGGGCAAACATCTGGAGCGGGATATGCACCATTTGAATATACCTTATGTGGCATTAAACTCCGAAGCGGAACTGGAAACGATTGCGGAAGGAAACATTCCCTATTTCTTTGTAGGTCAAAAAATGTTTACTCCGGTTGTGGAAGATTTTGTCCGGAAACATCCGGAGATTAAGGTAGTATTAATGATTGACTTCAGAAATTCCATCAAACGGAATCTGGATAATCTGATGGTGGTTAAAAAGCCGGTTTACGTGTTGAATCTGGCTGCGATTTTTAACGGAGAAGAACAGGTGGATGGCGGAATCGGATATGGAGCGAGAGAGAACTTTGAGTTTATCGCGCCGGATGCCCGCATTCTGATTGTAGATGATAACGCCATTAATCTTACGGTGGCGGAAGGTTTATTACGTCCTCTTCAGATGCAGATTGAGACTGCCGAAAGCGGTAAGCTGGCGGTAGAAATGATTTCTGAGAAGATGTATGATTTGATTTTTATGGACCATATGATGCCGGAATTGGACGGTGTGGAAACGACGCATATCATCCGCCGGTTCCACAGGGAGTATGATGACATTCCTATCATTGCCCTTACTGCAAATGCAGTCAGCGGAACCAAAGAGATGTTTCTTCGGGAAGGGATGAATGACTTCGTTGCAAAGCCTATCGAAATGAGAACCATACTCACGAAGCTGCGAACCTGGTTGCCGAAATATAAGATTAAAAAGATAGATACTTCCGAAATACAAGAGGATGATAATCTGGCAGAGCTGATGCAGCAGCCGGTATTCCGGGAACTTTATGAAGTGGAAGGCATGAACGTACGCATGGCGCTTGAGATGATTAAGAATCCGGACCTCTTCCTGACCATCGTGAAAGACTATTATCGTGCAATCGAGAAAAAGTCTATGCTTATTAAACAGCTGGAAGAGGATGAAGACTGGCACGGATATACAATCGAGGTTCATGCTCTTAAGAGTTCATCCAGACAGATTGGTTTGACGGAACTGGCTGATTTGGCTGCAAGACTGGAACAGGCGGGAAATGAGTGTAACGGTGAATTAATTCATGATGAAACAGATATACTGCTTGCCATGTATTGCAGGTATCAGCCTGTTTTCAGTGCCCTCTTTGAAGAGCAGAGTCAAAGAACTCTGGAAGAATGCAAAGCAGAGGTTACGCTTGCTGCTTTCGCACAAATCAAGGAGGCTGTGGAAGAGTTGGATATGGATCGGGCAGATGAGATTCTTGAAGAACTTATGAAGTATCAATATCCTGACGAACAGCAGGTTTACCTGGATTCTCTGCAGGAAGCGATAACCGCATATGATGCAGATTCCTGTATGGAGATTATTTCCGGATGGGAACAGGTTTTGGAAGATTAAGAATGATAACAGAATAAAAGAAAGACCGGCTCGCCTGATTTGATATGATTCCTCCTAAGTAGACAAGGTAAATAACCAAATCTACTTAGGAGGAATTTTTTATGTCCAGAAGGTCTAAGTATTCTTCAGAACAGCGAGTACAAGCATGTGAGGACTATCGCAATGGAACTCGTAGTTTAG
>JAZOAG010000018.1:0-35786 GCA_045595325.1 Lachnospiraceae bacterium | reverse complement strand
TCTTCATCAATTGTTACTTTCAAAAGAACTCTCTTTTCAGGATCCATGGTTGTTTCCCAAAGCTGGTCAGCATCCATTTCTCCAAGACCTTTATAACGCTGGATTCTGTTATTTTGATCACGGCCTACTTCATTTAAAATTTTATCTAACTCTTCATCACTGTAGGCATACCAAACTTTTTTGTTCTTCTCAAGCTTATAAAGAGGAGGCTTTGCCAGGTAAACATGACCTGTCTTAATCAATTCCGGCATAAAACGATACAGGAAAGTTAAAAGCAGCGTACTGATATGAGCGCCGTCAACGTCCGCATCGGTCATGAGAATGATCTTATCATAGCGAAGCTTGGTTATATCAAAATCATCATGAATACCGGTACCGAAAGCAGTAATCATAGCTTTAATTTCCGCGTTGGCATATATTTTATCAAGGCGGGCTTTTTCAACATTAAGAATCTTACCGCGGAGAGGAAGAATTGCCTGGGTAGCACGGCTTCTTGCCGTCTTTGCACTACCACCCGCAGAATCACCCTCTACAATGTATATTTCACAATTTTCAGGATTTTTGTCTGAACAATCTGCCAGTTTACCGGGAAGAGCCATACCCTCTAACGCAGTTTTACGTCTGGTTAAATCACGGGCCTTACGGGCTGCTTCTCTTGCACGCTGTGCCAAAATTGATTTTTCACATATAATCTTGGCAATGGCAGGATTCTGCTCTAAGAAATAAGTCAGCTGTTCACTCACAATCTGATCTACTGCCACACGGGCTTCCGTATTACCAAGCTTCTGTTTGGTCTGTCCTTCAAACTGGGGATCTTCAATCTTAATGGATACAATGGAAGTCAAACCTTCTCTGATATCTTCACCACTTAAATTAGCTTCCGTATCCTTTAACAATTTAGCACTTCTTGCATAATCATTGAAAGTCTTTGTAATTGCATTTCTGAATCCGGATAAATGAGTACCGCCTTCCGGTGTATTAATATTATTTACAAAGCTATATGTACTTTCGTTAAAAGAATCATTGTGTTGGAGCGCAACCTCTACGTACACATTATTTCTTTTTCCTTCAAAATAAAGGATATTTTCATACAAAGCTGTTTTGCCTTTGTTTAAGTATTGAACAAATTCTTTGATACCACCCTCGTAATGGAAGGTTCTTTCCTTGATTTCTTCTCCGCGCTCATCTCTTAATATAATCTTTAATCCCTTGGTTAAGAAAGCCATCTCGCGGAATCTTTGTTTTAATGTATCAAATTCAAAAACAGTTTCTTCAAAAATCGTATGGTCAGGTAAGAATGATACCTTTGTACCGGTCTTATCTTCAGGACAGCTTCCTATTTCTTTCAGAGGATACATAACGTGTCCTCTCTCATAACGCTGAATATATACTTTACCGTCTCTGTAAATTTCAACTTCCAGCCAGTTTGAGAGCGCATTAACGACAGACGCACCTACACCATGTAATCCGCCTGATACTTTATACCCTCCACCACCGAATTTACCGCCGGCATGAAGAATCGTAAATACAACTTCCACCGCAGGAATGCCCGCTTTCTGATTAATTCCGACAGGAATTCCTCGTCCGTTATCGATAACGGTAACGGAATTGTCTTTATTAATTGTAACGTGAATGGTATCACAGAATCCCGCCAAAGCTTCATCAATGGAATTATCTACAATTTCATAAACCAAATGATGAAGACCTCTTAATGATGTACTTCCAATGTACATACCGGGTCTTTTTCTTACGGCTTCCAAACCTTCCAGAATTTGTATTTGATCTGCTCCGTATTCCTGACTCATGCTTACCCATGCCTTTCTTTATAAATTAATTTCATCCTTTGCTTCTATTCCTCTACACTTCCCTCGACTACTTTGTAAACTTTATTAATCTCAAATCTGTTGTTTACAAATTCATCCAGACCTGTACAGGTAATAATAGTTTGAATATCTCCTATGCTGTTTAAAAGATAATTCTGCCGGTTGCTGTCTAATTCAGATAAAACATCATCCAGCAAAAGTACCGGAATATCCTTGGTAATTCTCTTTACCAATTCAATTTCCGCCAGTTTTAAAGATAACGCAACAGTTCTCTGCTGTCCCTGGGAACCATATTTACGAATATCTATTCCATTTACCATAAAGGCAAAATCATCTCTGTGGGGCCCCACTGACGTCATTTTGGAGCGAATATCCTTCTCCTGCATTTTAAGAAGGGTTTCTCCGATTTCTCCGGGACCTACATTTGGTTCATAAACAATTTCTATTTCTTCCAGTCCGCCGGATAGTTTATAATGAATATCTTTCATGATTTCATTTAACTGCTCCGTAAACTGAATTCTTCTCTCAATAATCTTACTTCCGAAAGATTCCAACTGATTATCCCAAATCATTAAAGTTTCCCTTAAAGAAGGATTAAAATATAAATCTTTCAGTAATTTATTACGCTGATTAATAATCTTATTATAATTGTTTAAATTGTAGATATAAAATTGGTCTAACTGACACAATTCCATATCCGCAAATCTGCGCCGGTATGCCGGACCTTCTTTAATGATATTTAAATCTTCCGGAGAAAAAAATATCACATTCAAAAGGCCTATCAGCTCTGATGCTTTTTTAATTTTCTCACAGTTAATGGCAATTCCTTTGGATTTGGAACTTCTTAGATGCATATCAATACGGTAGTCCAAACCGTCTTTTTCTAAAATAGTACGAATATGCCCTTCTTCTGCATCAAAATTAATAATTTCCCTGTCTTTACTGCCCTTATGAGATTTCGTGGTAGCAGATAAATAAATTGCTTCCAGTATATTTGTTTTTCCCTGGGCATTGTTTCCGTAAAGAATAGTAGTTCCTTTATCAAAAACCAAATTAAGACTTTTATAATTTCTGTAATTCTCTAATTCGAGTGATTTAATATACATTTTGGAAACTCCGTTCTGAAGCACATACTTATTCTACTTCAATCTTCATTCCTTTATATTCCACAACATCTCCGGAATGAATTTTTTTGCCGCGCTGAAGTTCCACTTCGCCGTTTACTTTCACCAAACCATCCTGAATGATAAATTTGGCATCGCTGCCGTTTGAAACCATATTAGCAGCTTTCATTAACTGACAAAGTTTAATGAAATCATCTTTTAAAACAAATTTATCCATTTTCCATCAATCCTTTTATTTCACAACAGTAAAATTAACCGGTAAAATCAAATATGTATAGCTCTGTGCGTCATCTCTGATAAAGCAGGGAGCTTTGGGATTTACCATGTAAAGCGTAACTTCTTCTTCATCAATTACACGAAGGGCATCCATTAGAAACTTAGGATTAAATCCAATCATAATATCCTTACCTTCTTTGGTAATTGAAAGATTTTCTTTCATGCTTC
This sequence comes from Lachnospiraceae bacterium, assembly GCA_045595325.1. GTDB lineage: Bacteria > Bacillota > Clostridia > Lachnospirales > Lachnospiraceae > UBA3766. Next base: position 32,395 of record JAZOAG010000018.1, on the reverse strand, counting down.
CTACTACGGAATCAATCTTTAATTCCATCATTTCATCACCGATGGTGATAATGACAGGTTTCTTATCCCCTTCTTTTACAAGAAGAGTAGCTCTGTCAATACAATCCAAAAATTCTTTCTTGTTTATCTTAAATTTGGTTTCATAATCCGTGGAAAGCATCTGGTCAATCTTAAAATACTCTCCCTCAATTAATCTTGAAACCATGGTAGTGGTGTTAAATTCAAAAATAATAAACTTATCAGCCATGTAAATCGTTACATCCTGATCAGCAGAACCACTAAGATTCTTACTTAAATCATTCAGGCTCTTACCGGGAACAATGCATTTTTTGAATCCGTAATCATTTTTCAATGTAATCTTACGGATTGAAATACGATGTCCGTCCAAAGAAATCACTCTTAACGTATCATTATTAATCTCAAATAATTCTCCACCCATTATCTTATTGGTATCATTGTCACTAATGGAGAAAATAGTCTGATGTATAATTTCTTTTAAGGCAAACTCAGAAATAATGATTCCGTCTGTTTTATCTATATTTGGTAAATCATTAAACTCTTCCCAGTTTCTGCCGAGTATGGAGAATTTGGAATTCTCACATTCAATATTTACTTTGAAATCATCATATACATCAATAAATATATTGCTGTCAGGTAATTTACGAACAATCTCAGAGAATACTTTACATTCAATGGCTACAATACCGGATTCAATTATTTCACCTTCTACGAAAGTTTCTATTCCTAAATCCATATCATTGGCTACCAGACGAATCTGTCCATCTCTGGCATCTATTAAAATACATTCTAAAATAGACATTGTAGTTTTATTGGATACAGCTTTTGAAACAATCTGTACACCTTTTAAAAGATTAGATTTAGAAATACTAAGTTTCATTTTGTGTATAAACTCCTTTCATAAACCGGTTTGAAAAATTAATTCAGCTTTGCTTAAATAATTAATTTATTAATAGTAATAGTATTATTAGTACCTGTGTAAAAAGTGTATAACCCCTTCAATTATACTAAATTCAAAGGAAAAATGGAATGGATAAGTTGTTAAAAAACAAAGGATAAATTAAAAATTTTCCACACTCATCCACATTTTATAAAAACCATCTTATAAGGAAAATGAAATCATAAAAAATATGCACACTCTTTATCACATCTTATCAACAATCAGTTGGGGATAATTTTCTTTTTAATGATTTCAATCTGTTCTGCCAATTCACTGTTGGTGCTTAACTGTTCTTCAATTTTGTTTACACCGTGAAGAACGGTAGTATGATCCTTTTTATCCAGTATTTTACCAATATTAGTTAAGGAAACATCGGTTAATTCACGGCATAGATACATTACAACCTGTCTTGGTAATACGAATTCGGCATTTCTCTTCTTGGAAGTAATATCCTGGGCATTTACACCGTAATGTTCAGCAACTACTTCTATTATAATGGTAGGAGTGATAATCTTAGGCTTATCAGGATAAATCATATCTTTCAAAGCTTCTTCTGCCAATTCCATGGTAATGGGTTTATTATTAATTCGGGCATAAGCCAAAAGCTTATTAAATGCACCTTCCAATTCTCTGATGTTGGATTTAATGTTAGTGGCAATATATTCAATAATATCATTTGAGATATTATTCTTCTGGCTATGAGGTTCCGCAATTTTAAGAAGAATTGCTACTCTGGTTTCATAGTTAGGAGGCTGAATATCTGCGGGAAGTCCCATCTGGAACCGGGAAGAGAAACGCTCATCCAAAGTTTCCATCTGTTTCGGATGCTTATCGGAAGAAATAATAATCGCCTTACCATTATTATATAAGGTGTTAAAAGTATGGAAAAATTCTTCCTGCGTACTTTCTTTACCGATAATAAATTGTATATCATCGATTAATAAAACGTCGACGGTACGATATTTGTCACGCAGTTTATTCATAGAAGAAGAATTACCGCTGCGACCGCTTCGGATTGATTCAATTACTTCGTTGGTAAAGGTTTCACTGTTTACATATAAAACCTTCATATCAGGATTATGATCCAGAATGTAATGACCGATGGAATGCATAAGGTGCGTTTTACCAAGACCGGATCCTCCGTAAATAAAGAGAGGATTAAAAACTTCACCGGGTGACTCGGCAACTGCAAGGCAAGCCGACTGGGCAAAGTTATTGTTGCTTCCTACCACAAAATTATCAAATGTATATTTGCTGGCAAGATTAGCCTGACGATACAAATCACGGTGATCGGTAAATTCATTCTCAATATCTTTCTCAATCTCTTTGTCGGTGTCGGATTCCAAAACAAATCTTACATCATAATAATCATTCATAAATTCAGAAATGGTTACCTGAAAGAATGATTTATATTTTCTTATAATATAGTCAAGAATATGAGACTGATTGGAAGGAATGGCAATGGTTACCACATTCCCTTCCACACTGCTGAATTTAAGGTTCTGAATCCAGACATTATAAACTGCATTTGATAATTCATATTCTTTCCTTATTGTTTCTTTGATTAATTCCCAATTGGCTTGTAATTCATGCATAAAATCATTTCCTTATAAATATAATAAAAACAATGGAGCAAAACAGGGGTAAAACATACGCCTGTGAGTAAGAAAAACACCCTTATATATGGAAGAAACGCATATTTGGACATTTTAATTACCTTTAGTAATTATTGTACCTTATAAAAGGAAAAATATCAAATCGATAATTGAAAAAAATGTTGTGAAAAAGACTATGTGAATAAAAATATTATGTTAACCCTATTTGTGAACAAAATGTGATATAAACAAAGTTATCAACATATATGTGAATAACTTTTTACCACATATAAACGCACTAAAAAACAGCATTTTTAAGGATTTTGTATGTTTTTGTCGAAAAGTTATCCATAAGATATCTACATTATCCACAAGTAATACACAAACTGTGGATTAATTTATGTTAATATTTTATTTGTAACCTTTATTCTATATTTTGTATTACGAAAGGAAATAAAAATCAATATATTGTTGTAATTATTTTTGAAAAAAATTGCTTTAAAAATTATACACAATCCCTTTAAAAATAAGGATTTCATTAATTTTCGTTTTTATAAGAAAAATAGTAAAATTTCCTTGACTAAGGCATTTTATTCCTATATAATCGAGAATGACGTTTTCGACATAAGTAAAGGAGGTGTTAGAATATGAAGATGACATTTCAGCCGAAAAAGAGACAGAGATCTAAAGTTCACGGCTTCAGAGCAAGAATGAGTACTCCGGGCGGAAGAAAAGTTTTAGCTGCCAGAAGAGCAAAAGGAAGAAAGCAGTTATCAGCATAGGCCGCAGATATGTGGCCTTTTTGTTTTTTATGTCTTTTGGATTGGAGTTAATTTATGAAATTTACGGATTCCTTAAGAAAAAACCACGATTTTCAGTCTGTTTTTAAAAGTGGAAAATCTTATGCAAACAAATTGTTTGTAATGTATGTGTCGAAAAATCAGCTTGAAAGAAACAGAATCGGAATATCAGTTAGTAAGAAAGTCGGAAACAGCGTGGTCAGACATCACGTGAAAAGACTGGTGAAAGAAAGTTACAGACTACACGAAGAAATGTTTAATAGTGGTTTAGACATTGTAGTAATAGGAAGAAACAGTGCCGCCGGTGCCACATATCAGGAAACGGAAAAGGCGCTATTACATCTAATGAAACTTCATTCAGCCATAAGAACCAAAGCAGAATGAAGCAATATGGTAATTAATGATGAAAAAAATATTGATTGCTATTATAAAGTTTTACCAGAAATATTTGTCTCCTTTGAAGACGACTAAGTGTCCTTATTATCCGTGTTGTTCACAGTATGGACTGGAAGCAATACAGAAGCACGGAGTAATGAAAGGACTTCTTCTTGCGTCCTGGAGAATATTAAGATGCAATCCTTTTTCTAAAGGTGGATATGATCCGGTCCCTTAGATGGATTGTAGATTTGGAGGTCTAAATTGTATAATATTGTATTAACACAGAATTCTACTTTTATTTTAGGACCCGTTGCCAAATTACTGGGTTTTCTGATGGAAGGTATTTTTTGGGTATTGGATAAAATTGGAATTCCAAATATTGGTATTGCAATTATTCTTTTTACAATTGTTATTTATTTACTTTTACTTCCTTTAACAATTAAGCAGCAGAAATTTGCTAAATTATCTGCCATTATGAATCCTGAGATTCAGGCAATTCAGGCAAAGTATAAAGGAAGACAGGATACGGAATCCATGCAGGCAATGAACATGGAAACCCAGGCAGTATATGCCAAATATGGTGTTTCTCCTACCGGTAGTTGTTTGCAGTTATTGATTCAGATGCCTATTTTATTGGCTCTTTACCGTGTTATTTATGCAATTCCTGCTTATGTAACTAAGGTAAAAGAAGCATTTTTTCCTATGGTAGACGAGTTAATCGCGCAGAACGGAAGCAAAGATTTTATTCAGTCTTTAAGTTCCTCACCCGCATTTAACAAGCAGTTTAAAAATGAACTTTTTACAGCAGGGGATACTACTTATGTACAGAATACTTTTGTCGATGTTTTAAACAGAGCAAGCAATGCGGATTGGAATCTTTTAATTGAAAAATATCCTAATCTTTCAGAAAGTATTTCTGCTTCTTTGGAACAGCTGGACAAGTATAACGAGTTCTTCTTTATTAATATTGCATATTCTCCCTGGGAAACCATTATGAGAGAATGGGGTTCTGACGAAAGAAGCTGGATTGTTATTATTTTTGCTGTTTTAATTCCTTTTTTGGCTGCTGCAACACAGTGGATTGGTTTGAAACTTGCTCCTACTGCAAATACCAACAACGATAAAGGGGAAGAAAATCCCATGATGGCTTCCATGAAGACCATGAATAATGTTATGCCTATTATGTCTGCAGTATTTTGTTTTACACTTCCTGCAGGTATGGGTCTTTACTGGATTGCCGGTGCTGTAATTCGTGCGATTCAGCAGGTTGCCATTAATAAATTCATCGATCATAATCTTGATGTAGAGAAATTAATGGAAAAGAACAGTGAAAAGTTCCAGAAAAAAATGGAAAAGCGCAGCGAGTTAATGAAGGGATTGAATGAGAGAGCAATGAGCAATACCAGAAGTATTGATCCTGCTAAGAATCCCAAGGCTGCCAGAACACAGGAACAGATTCAGGAAGATATCAGAAAAGCTACGGAGTATTATAACAAAGCCAGCAAGAATGCTCCGGCAGGAAGTCTTGCATCCAAGGCTAATATGGTTAAGAACTATAATGAGAGAAATAACAAATAGTGATTTATATTTGTTTATGAGGAATGGGAGGATTTATAAGAATGGAATATATGGAATTTAGTGCAAAGACAGTTGCAGATGCTATTACCAATGCATGTCAGCATTTTACGGTAGCAAGTGACAGTCTTGAATATGAAGTAATCGAAGAAGGCTCTGCAGGTTTTCTTGGAATCAATGCCAAAAAAGCTGTGATTAAAGCAAGAGTAAAAGAAGTTGAGTTAAGTGTAGAAGATAAGGCAAAAGAGTTTTTAAAAGATGTGCTTGGTGCAATGAATATTGAAGCAAGTATTGATGCTTCTTTTAACGAAGTAGACAATACTTTGGATGTTACTTTAAATGGTAAAGACATGGGTGTTTTGATTGGTAAGAGAGGACAGACATTGGATTCTTTACAGTATCTGGTTTCTTTGGTAGTAAATAAGGGAACAGGAGAATACATCCGTGTTAAAGTTGATACCGAGAATTATCGTGAAAGAAGAAAGTTAACGCTTGAGAACCTTGCAAAGAATATTGCTTTTAAGGTAAAAAGAACCAAAAGAAGTGTTTCTTTGGAGCCTATGAATCCTTACGAAAGAAGAATCATTCATTCTGCACTTCAAAACGACAGATATGTTACAACTCATAGTGAAGGAGAAGAACCCTTCCGTAAAGTTGTAGTAACTCTTAAGAAATAAGATGATTACAGATACAATTGCAGCAGTTGCTACTGCCCTTTCCCCTTCCGGAATCGGAATTATCAGAATATCCGGAGATCAGGCAATTGAAGTGGCAGATAAAGTTTTTAAAGCCAAAAGTACAAAACTTTTATCCGAACAGAAGAGCCATACCGTTCATTACGGACATATTTTAGAAGATGGAGAAGTAATTGATGAGGTAATGGTGATTCTTTTAAAGGCACCGAATTCTTTTACAAAAGAAGATACGGTGGAGATTGATTGTCATGGCGGCATTTATGTCATGAACCGTATTCTGAAAGCTGTGGTAAAGGCCGGCGCCAGATTGGCAGAACCGGGAGAATTTACCAAAAGAGCTTTCTTAAACGGCAGAATTGATTTGACCGAAGCGGAAGCTATCATGGATTTGATCCAGTCAAAGAATGAGGCAGCCAGAAGAAATTCCATGAAGCATCTGAAAGGAGATTTGTACCACAAAATCAAGAAGCTTCGGGAAGATATTCTTTATGAAATCGCTTTTATCGAGTCTGCATTAGACGATCCGGAGCACATCAGTTTAGATGGTTTTCATGAAAGACTGGAGCGAAAGAGCAATGAAATAATTTCTGTGATTTCCAAGCTTTTGGATACTGCTGAGAATGGCCGGATAATCAAGGAAGGCATTAATACTGTTATAGTAGGAAAGCCGAATGCAGGAAAATCCTCTTTCTTAAACTTAATTTTGGGAGAGGAGAGAGCCATTGTAACGGATATTGCCGGAACCACCAGAGATACTTTGGAAGAATCAGTTCAGTTAGAAGGTATGACACTTAATCTGATTGATACCGCAGGCATTCGTGATACGGAAGATGTTGTGGAACAAATCGGTGTCAGCAAGGCCAAAGAGTCATTGAAACGGGCTGATTTAATGGTTTATATTGTAGACAGTTCCGTGGAATTAGACGAGAATGATGAAGAAATCATCAAGTTGCTGGATTTATCCAAGACAATTGTTCTTTTAAACAAATCAGATTTAGATACCTTGGTTACAAAAGAAAGCCTTCTTCGCAGGTTTGACGAAAAAGATGTTTCTATCATTGCCATTTCTGCGAAAGAAAAAGAAGGTTTGGATGAATTTATTGCAATTTTGAAAGAAAAATTCTTCAACGGAGAAATCTCCTTTGATGATGAAGTAACCATTTCATCCCTGCGTCAGCAGGAAACATTACAGGGTGCACTTTCAAGTATGGAGATGGTGAAATCCAGTTTGGCAGATGATATGCCGGAAGATTTCTATTCCATTGATTTAATGAATGCTTATGCCTGTTTAGGAGAGATGATTGGTGAAGAAGTAGGAGAGGATCTGGTCAATGAGATTTTCTCAAAGTTCTGTATGGGTAAATAATTTAATATTATAAATGAAACCGTCTGTTTAAGAACAGGCGGTTTTCATTTGACAAAAAATATGTTATTCTTATTGAGGTGAAGTTTGCGAAAATGCAGCTTGCCGGACAGATTGATAATTTATAGAAGGATCGGAGAATAGTATGCCGGAAGCAAGAATCAAAACAGATATTTGTGTGGTAGGCGCAGGTCACGCGGGTTGTGAAGCTGCTCTTGCCTGTGCGCGCTTAGGATTTGATACCGTAATTTTTACGGTAAGTGTAGAGAGTATTGCATTGATGCCCTGCAATCCTAATATCGGAGGAACTTCCAAGGGACATCTGGTACGTGAACTGGATGCTTTGGGGGGAGAAATGGGTAAGAATATTGATAAAACTTTTATCCAGTCCAAAATGCTGAATGTATCCAAGGGACCGGCGGTTCACTCACTTCGTGCCCAGGCGGATAAAGCGGATTATACCAGAAGCATGCGACAGATTCTTGAAAATCAGGACAATCTTACGATTAAGCAGGGTGAGGTTTGCGAGATTTTGACAGAGCAGGGAGAAAACGGTTTCCCTAAGGTTTGCGGTGTCAAAATTTTTACGGGAACCGTATATGAATGTAAGGCTGTGATTCTTTGTACCGGTACATATTTAAAAGCCCGCTGTCTTTGCGGTGAGTCTATTACTTATACGGGGCCTAACGGTTTGCAGGCAGCAAATGCCCTGACGGATTCCCTGAAAGAACTCGGTGTGAAGCTTCGCCGTTTCAAGACAGGTACACCTGCCCGTATGGATAAGCGAAGTCTTGATTTTTCTAAAATGGAAGAGCAGGTAGGAGATGAGAGGGTGATTCCTTTTTCTTTCTCAACCAATCCGGACGAAATTCAGAAAGAGCAGGTGAGCTGCTATCTGACTTATACCAATGAGAAGACCCATGAGATTATTCGCGGAAATCTGGACCGTTCTCCTATTTATGCAGGAATCATTGAAGGAACGGGACCCAGATATTGTCCTTCCATTGAAGATAAAGTAGTGAAGTTTGCCGAGAAGGAGCGTCATCAGGTTTTCATTGAGCCCGAAGGACTTTACACAAATGAAATGTATGTGGGCGGTATGTCTTCCTCGCTTCCTGAAGATGTGCAGCTGGCCATGTATCGTACCGTACCGGGTATGGAGAACTGCCGCATTGTCCGGAATGCTTATGCCATCGAGTATGACTGTTTGGAATCCGGTGAGCTAACACCTTCTCTGGAATTAAAAAGTGTTGGAGCTCTTTTTGCTGCCGGTCAGTTTAACGGAAGCAGTGGTTATGAAGAAGCTGCAGCCCAGGGACTGATTGCCGGTATCAATGCATGCCTTTTGTTAAAAGGAAAAGAACCTCTGATTTTAGATCGAAGCGAAGCATATATCGGAGTATTAATAGATGATTTGGTAACCAAGGATAACAGAGAACCTTATCGAATGATGACTTCCCGGGCAGAGTATCGTTTGTTATTGCGTCAGGATAATGCAGATTTACGTTTGCGTAAATTTGGTTATGAGGTAGGTCTTATTTCTGAGGAGCAGTATGCCCACGTTTGTAAAAAGCAGGAGATGATTGATGCCGAGGTTGCCCGTCTGAAGGAAACCAAGGTAGGTGCCAATAAAGAAGTACAGGCTTTTTTGGAGAAGAATAACTCTGCACTTCTGCGTACCGCTGCCACTATGGCGGAATTAATTTGTAGGCCGGAGCTTAATTATGAACTGCTTGCAGTCTTAGACAAAGAAAGACCTATTCTTCCTGCAGAGGTTGTGGAGCAGGTTCTTATCAATATTAAGTATGAAGGTTATATTGAGCGCCAGATGCGTCAGGTGGAACAGTTTAAAAAGACAGAAAAACGTCTGATTCCTGCAGATATTGATTACGATGATGTATCCAGTCTGCGTCTGGAAGCAAGACAAAAGTTAAAAATGTTTCGTCCTATTTCTATCGGACAGGCATCAAGAATCAGTGGGGTTTCTCCGGCGGATGTTTCTGTGCTTCTGATTTATCTGGAACAGTTAAAGCGCAGGTAATTTTTCTATTAGAATTGGATGAGGATTTTAAGTAATTCTTTTTCTTATTGTGTAGATTTTTTTCGTAATTCAGAGTTGTTTGTTTTTTGAGGTTAAATAGATGGATAAGATAAATCAGGATTATAATTTAGAACAGTTTCATAATGACTTAGATGCTTTTGATATTAAATTAAGTACCAAGCAGGATGAACAGTTTCTCCGTTTTTATGAGCTTTTGGTGGAGTGGAATTCTTTTATGAACCTGACTGCCATTACGGAGTTTGATGAGGTTATGAAAAAGCATTTTATTGACAGTCTTTCTTTTGTAAATTATCTGAAAGCAGGGAATACGTCTGATTTCGAAAATTGTTCTTTTACTATGATCGATGTAGGAACCGGTGCCGGTTTTCCCGGAATTCCTTTGGCGATTCTTTTCCCTAAGGCAGAGTTTGTTTTAATGGATTCCCTGAATAAGAGAATCAAATTCTTAGATACAGTGAAAGAGGAGCTTGGTCTTTCAAATGTAACAAATATTCATTCCAGAGCAGAGGACTTGGCACGTAATGCGTCTCATCGTGAACATTATGATTTCGCGGTTTCCAGAGCAGTTGCCAATCTTTCTACTTTGACGGAATATTGTCTTCCTTTTGTTAAAATTGGCGGTACCTTTGTATCATATAAATCTGAAAAACTGTCAGAGGAACTAAGTGCTGCTTCTTCGGCTATTCATTTGCTTGGCGGCAAGGCAGGCGAGCCTATTTCTTTTCTTTTGCCGAATTCAGATATTTACAGAAGTCTGCTTCCCATTATTAAAACGGAAAAGACTGCCAAAAAGTATCCTCGTAAGGCGGGTCTTCCTTCCAAAGAACCTTTATAGACGGGGTTGTTTTTTGTTTTGTTCTTTGGAAGTTTTATAGTAAACGTGGATTAGATGTTGTTATATATAAACTACAAATATAATACAAAAGGGGTATTTAGTATGGGAAAGAGTTACACATGTGAAGAATTGGAACTTCTTTATCAATCTGTAAAAGAGATGTATATCAATTCCCGGGAGAATTGTATGAGGGAAACTGAACATTATGAATCTCTTAAATTATCCTGTGAAGAGTTGGAAGAATATGTTACATATATGCAGAATGAAACACAGAAGGATTCCTTTGTATTTTCTCCCAGAGGTGTTGTCGGTAAAAATTCTTACTCTGCTTCTGATGTATCTAAGTATGTGATTGATGAGAATCTTCTTAATGAAAAGACCGAAGAACTTGAGAAATTAAAGAAGAAGCTTCTTCATGCAAAGCAAACATCGGAGCGTCTTACTTCAGATGTTCATACATTGGATGAACAAATGAATCTTCTTTCTTCCTTAATAAAAGATACGAAACAGATGAATAAGGATAAGAGTATTTCACGTTATGAACTGGATATGACGGAACGGAATATTGCCTGCGAATCTGTTAAACGAATTTCTGATGATACCTTATCGTATTTACTTCATGATGTGAATCTTATTTGTGATTATATAAATTCAGATCCTGTTCGTGCAAAGATGGAGATTGGTAATTTGCAGAAATCTATTGAAAAGATAAGAGGGAGTCTTGCGGATACTATTTTTATATTGAAACCTATGAATACCCAATTAAACTGGAAAGAAAGAATAGTCGGTTTGATTAGTGATATTAAGAATGCATATCCTGATATTGATTTGAAATACCGTATTTCCGATGATATTGTTTTCAATTCTTTTGATAAGGAAGTATTACTCTATCTGGTTATTAAGGAATACGTTTGGAATGCAGCGAAACATTCCGGTTGTAAGAGTATAGAACTTTCGATGAGTAAGTCTGAAGAATTCTATCATGTCATTGTAAAGGATAATGGGAAAGGTTTTCTTCCGGAGGAAGTTATAAAAGATGCTTCTCTTAAGGGATATTCTACAGCATTAAAGAGACTGGAAATTATGTCGGGACAGCATAGAATTGTAAGCGAAAGAAATTCCGGTACGCAGATTAAATTGGAAATTCCGATAACTGATTAGATTTGAAATACATATAACAGATTAATCTTTCAGAATCTATTATTCACCTACTTTTTGTTTTGACTATAAGCATATAAGTATGTCTTTCAAATGTTAATTTGTTTACTAATCTATATCTAGTATTGTCTTACTATCCTGTTATCTTAAATGTTTCACGTGAAACATTTTTAATAAAAAACATACTGACACAAGATATAATGTTTCACGTGAAACATACAACCCAAGATATTGTACTTATTTCCGTGAAACATTTTCTTTTATTTCACGTGAAACATAACAGGAAAGAAGAATAAGATAATAAACCGAATAATTCAGCCACAAGATATAGTTTTTAGATAGAATAATATTCAAAAAAGGAAGAAAAAACAGAAAAAAACGGCGAGTAAAAAATCATTTTTTATATAGATAAAAGAATCTTTTAGTGATATAATCACAAGGTACGATAAAAGAGAGAATAGAAATACAGTAAAAAAGTGAGGAACAAAATGGGAAAAGTTATAGCAATTGCAAACCAAAAGGGAGGCGTTGGTAAGACAACAACTTCTATTAATTTATCAGCTGCTCTTGCAGAAAAAGGAAAGAAAGTATTAATGATTGACATTGACCCTCAGGGCAATGCAACCAGTGGTTTCGGTATCGAGAAGAATGATTTAGATAATACAGTATATGAATTGATGTTAGGGGAATGCAGTATTCAGGAGTGTATTATTCAGGAGGTTTTACCGAATTTATCAGTGATTCCCACCAATGTAAATCTTGCAGCGGCGGAAATTGAATTGATTGATATGGACAAGAAGGAATACATATTAAAGAATGAAATCGACTGGGTGAAGGATAAATATGATTTCATCATTATCGATTGCCCTCCTTCTCTTAGTATGTTAACGGTAAATGCGATGACTGCAGCGGATAGTGTACTGGTTCCCATTCAGTGTGAGTACTATGCTTTGGAAGGTTTAAGCCAGTTAATCTATACAGTAAATCTTGTAAAAACAAGATTGAATCCGGATTTGGAAATGGAAGGTGTGGTTTTTACCATGTACGATTCCAGAACAAATCTGTCTGCAGAAGTAGTTGAAAATGTAAGAGAGAATTTAGAAGAGAGAATATTTAATACAATGATTCCCAGAAATATTCGTCTTGCAGAGGCTCCCAGTTTCGGAAGACCCATTACAAGTTATGATCCCCGTTCAGCGGGTGCAATCAGTTACTTAGAATTGGCACAGGAATTAATCTCTGTAAACAGATAGCCGGATAGAATAAAAAATTAAAGGGGTAGAAAAGATGGCATTAAATAAAGTTGCAAAAGACGGTGGAAAGAAAACAACAGAAAAAAAGGCCCGCATCGGCAAAGGACTTGATGCATTAATTCCCGGTGGCGGAGTAAAAGAAAATGTTGCACCGGTGAAATATGACGGCGAAGTAGTGAAGGTTAAGATTTCTAAAGTGGAACCTAACAGAGATCAGCCCAGAAAACATTTCGATGAAGATGCATTGCAGGATTTGGCTGAGTCCATCAAACAGGTAGGATTGTTACAGCCTATTCTGGTACAGGACCGAAAGGATTACTATGAGATTATTGCAGGTGAGAGAAGATGGAGAGCATCTAACATTGCCGGATTGAAAGAAGTTCCTGTTATTATCAAGAATTTCACAGAACAGGAAATCGTGGAGATTGCGCTGATTGAGAATATTCAGCGTGAGAATTTAAATCCCATTGAAGAAGCGCAGGCATATAAGAGATTGATTACAGAATTCAATTTAAAGCAGGATGAAATTGCGGAACGTGTTTCCAAGAGCCGTACTGCAGTAACCAACTCACTTCGTCTGTTGAAACTTTGTGATGAGGTACAGCAGATGGTGATTGATGAGATGATTACCACCGGACATGCCAGAGCATTGCTTGCAGTTGAGGATGCAGAACAGCAGTACATTCTTGCCCAGAAGGTTTTTGATGAGAAGCTTTCTGTAAGAGATATCGAGAAACTTGTTAAAAATTTGGGTAAGACTAAGATAAACAAGGATAATAAAGAGAAGCAGTTAGATGCAATCTATCAGCAGATTGAAGAGATTCTCAAGGAAAATCTGAGTACGAAAGTTCGTATTACAGGCAAAGAGAATGGTGCCGGAAAAATTGAAATAGAATTCTTCTCACATGAAGAGTTGGATCGCCTGGTTGATTTGCTGAAAAAATAGAAGGAACGGTGAAGTAAATGGGAAGTGCACTTTTTGAAGCAATGGGCCTTGGCCAGTTAGACATTGGCTATTTTATCATTGCACTTTTGGTGATACAGATAGTTTTAATTACATTAGTAGTTTTATTAATGGTTCAGAACAGGAAATTAAAAGAGAAATATAACAAATTCATGATGGGAAAGAAGGCAGCCAGTCTGGAAGAACATATTATGGCACTTTGTGCGGAACATGATGTTTTTAAAGAGCAGGCAGATGCCAACAGCAAGGCAATCAAGGATTTGTACCGGAAGCAGAAGGGCTCCTTCCAGAAGATGGCGCTTGCGAAGTATGATGCATTTAAGGAGATGGGCGGTAAGCTCAGCTACTGTGTAGCCTTGCTGGATGAGACCAACACCGGATTTATTATCAACTCCGTTCATAACGTAGACGGCTGCTACTCCTATTCCAAACGAATCAAAAACGGAATCAGCGAAATCGAATTAAGCGGCGAGGAACAGAAGACTTTGGAACACGCTATGGTAAACGGAAGATAAGAATTTCACTTTTCAAAAGGTAAAATAAGTTGTATACTAAGAAAGGTTATGGTCAGAAATTAATAAGAGAGACCATTACCGGGATAAAGAAGCACAAACAAATGGAGAGAGGTTAAAAGGAAATGATTGACATTAAATTTTTAAGAGAGAATCCTGAAGTAGTAAAAGAGAATATCCGGAAGAAATTTCAGGACAGTAAACTGCCTATGGTAGATGAGGTAATTGAGTTAGATGCCTTAAAAAGAAAGACCCAGGGTGAGGTTGATGAGCTGAAAGCAAACCGTAACAAAACCTCCAAGCAGATTGGTGCTTTGATGGCACAGGGCAAGAAGGAAGAAGCAGAGGAAGTAAAGAAACAGATTGCTGCAGATGGTGCCCGTATTGAAGAACTTGATGCGAAACAGAAGGAATTGGAAGAAAAGATTACCGCAATTATGATGGTAATTCCTAATATTATTGACCCCAGTGTTCCCATCGGTAAAGACGATTCCGAGAACGTGGAAGTAACCAAGTACGGCGAACCTTTGGTTCCCGATTTTGATATTCCATATCACACTGAGATTATGGAGAAATTCAAAGGAATCGATTTGGATGCGGCAAGAGATGTTGCAGGAAACGGTTTCTACTATCTTATGGGTGATATTGCCCGTTTGCATTCTGCAGTGATCAGTTATGCAAGAGATTTCATGATTGACAGAGGGTTTACTTACTGCGTGCCTCCTTTTATGATTCGAAGCAACGTAGTTACCGGCGTTATGAGTTTTGCTGAAATGGAAGCCATGATGTACAAGATTGAGGGTGAAGATTTGTACTTAATCGGTACCAGTGAGCATTCCATGATTGGTAAATTTATCGATAAAATCGTTCCCGAAGAGGAACTTCCTTATACCTTAACCAGCTACTCCCCTTGCTTCCGTAAGGAGAAAGGTGCTCATGGTATTGAGGAACGTGGTGTATATCGTATTCACCAGTTCGAGAAGCAGGAGATGGTTGTAGTTTGTAAGCCGGAAGAGAGCGCAGAGTGGTTTGAGAAGCTTTGGAAGAATACCGTAGATTTATTCCGTTCTCTTGATATTCCCGTTCGTACTTTGGAGTGCTGCTCCGGTGATTTAGCTGACTTAAAGGTGAAGTCCTTTGACGTAGAAGCTTGGTCTCCCAGACAGAAGAAGTACTTTGAGGTGGGAAGCTGCTCTAATTTAGGTGACGCGCAGGCCAGAAGGTTAAAAATTCGTGTAAACGGTAAGGATGGCAAGTATTTTGCCCATACCTTAAACAATACCGTGGTTGCTCCTCCCCGTATGTTGATTGCATTCTTAGAGAACAATCTGACAGCAGAAGGCACCATTCGTATTCCGGAAGTTTTGCGTCCTTACATGGGTGGCAAGGCTGAGATTAAATAAACGAAGAATGAACCAGATGCGCCCGGCCGGTATTGCGATACAAATGATTTGTGTTGCAGTCTGTACGGGCGCTTTGTAACGTAAAAGGAGGTGAAATACATGCATAAATATTTGCGGGCCATAGGTTTTAGCAAAGAAAAAAGCAGAAATGAGTTGTATGAATTGATTATGGAAGTAATGCAGACAGCACAGCAGAAAAGTTATACTTCTTTAGATGACAAGGAACTTTTGGCGGAATATTGCCGGTATTTCGCCGAGGATATCGGAATCTGCGTCAGAGGTGTTTTTGACGAGAATGACGTTATGCACTATGATTATTATTTTCCCTTTTTAAATTCGAACATCATAAGCTCTACGCAGGATATTACCGTGGAGCGCCATGCGGAGAAGGAATCCTACGCAGGGGTCTGCGACGATTTGAAAGTAGGGGTTTCCCTGATTTTTTATCTGCAGAACATGATTTCCTTCTTAAAACTGCGGAACAGCGAAAGACTTTCCGATACTCCAACCACATTGACGCTTTCGGCACTTTCCTGTCACGGCAGCATTATGTTGCCGATTGAAAAGCGGTACGAGGATGAGGCGCAGGCGCGTCGCATCATGAAAAATCGAAACCGCCTTATTGAGAAGGCAAGAAGAGGTGATGAGGCAGCCATTGAAAGTCTGACCCTGGAAGATATGGATACCTATTCCATTATTTCTCACAAGATTCATCAGGAGGATATTTATTCTCTGGTAGATACCTACTTTATGCCTTACGGCGTGGAATGCGACCAGTATTCCGTGCTTGGACAAATCATGGATTGCAGAAAAGTTGTGAATTCCATGACACTGGAAGAGTGCTATATTCTTACCTTAAACTGCAACGATCTGCTTTTTGATGTGTGTATCAACGAGGAGGATTTATACGGCGAACCTATGGTGGGACGACGTTTCAAGGGTACCATCTGGATGCAGGGGTATATTAATTATCCCGAGGAAGCTCTTCCTATTATAAAATAGGGATATTCTTTTCGTTGACACCGGACGAAAATAAAGTTAAAATACCTTAGTGGATTGCACTTTTACCACAAAAAGGCAAATTTTTATACGTTGAATCGTTTGTCTTATTAGCAAACTTTTCATAAATGTTGGTGTAGCACAGTGGATAGTGCAGTCGCCTCCTAAGCGAAAGATCGGGTGTTCGAGTCACCTCACCAACGTTGAAAGCATTGAAAACACTGGGTTTTTTCAATGCTTTTTTTTAAGGGAGAGGTTTGAGGCCTCTCCTTTTTACTATAAGGGATTTTGAAGAGAATTGGAAATAAGAAAGAAATATTTTGTAAGGAAGATTGCGGGAACTGGAAATAGTTAGTAATGATAGAAAAATACAAAAGCATGTAGTATAATAATGAAGATTATGCGAAATATGAAATCTCAAAAAGGAAGTGGGAGATAATTTTATGTACGAAGATAAGAGATTAAAAAAGAAGGAACTTGTTGAGAGGAGACCGAGAATGAAAAAGAGTAAAGAAATGAGAATAGCAAGTCTGATGTTAGTCCTTTTACTGGGCTTAACTGCCTGCACGAAACCGGAGGTTCCTGTCACTACTGAAGGAGCGACAACAGAGCCGGTCATGAATTCTTCAACGGAACAGGAAAGTTTGGAGGAGGAATCTTTGGAAGAAGAGATTACGTATGACGGACAGGCTATTTATGCAGAGAAACTGGATGAAATCTGTAATGCACTGGAGAATCCGGACGAATATGATCTTTTTGAAATGGAAGGCATGATTGGTTTGGCTGAGATTGCATATCAATCAGAAGGCGGCAAAGCACTCGGTCAGGTTGGTTATATGATTGGTTCCCTCAATAAGGACAAAGTACCGGAACTTATCATTGCGTATATTGATGTTCCCGGGGATAAAGAAGTTTACGGAAGAAATCTTTATAGTGTTTATACTTATGTCGATGGTGAAGTAGTGTGCGTGTTGGAGGGTAGCGCAAGAAACAGCTACTATTGGACCAAAGAAGGACAGTTTTTTAATTCGGGAAGCGGCGGCGCCATGTATCACGGCACTGCATTATATGATTTTCCGGAGAATGCAGATTCCCTGCAGTGTGCAGAATGCTATTTTACACATGAGAGAAACGGCGATTTGGAGGATATCGCGGTTTATTATAATACAACGGGGTCCTGGAATGTGGACGAATCCGAAGAAACAGATATGCTTGTGGATGATTTATTTGCCAAAGAGGAAGAAATTATTGAAGAAGCGATTTACCTGGAGTTGATTCCTTTGGCTCAATATGCAGGTGTGGAAACAAATGACTCTGATGCATTGGATGCTGTCCGTGAAAAAATAGGCGAAGATGCTTTTTGCGGTGTTGCATTTTTGGGTTATTGGCCTATGGAATATGCTGAACTTATGCAAAACATGGACATGCTCGGATATACGGAAGAATATCCGTTCTTAAGTGAGATTTCAGCGGATGAGCAGGTTCTTGCGGAAGGCGGCGAATGGTATTTGATAGTTCCTTCTGCAGACGACATTACGATAAGCGTCAGCGAGGCAGTTATGGATGAGAGTGATTATACACTCAAAGAAGGTGAACTTCTTTATGAAGGAACCGGTGAAAAGCCGATTCTTATGCGGGGCAATGTAAGCGAGATTATGCCGAATCTGATTATTACCATGCAAAAAGCAAACGGGGAGGTATGTAAATACAGTCCCGCGTTAAGTATGTTAGACAGTGGCATTCAGGTTAGCGAGGGAGTAATTGACATTACTTGTTATGGTTGTCTTGAAAACTGATAAAAACGAACCGGAGATAAAACAATGAGATTTATAATACAACGTGTAACAGAAGCCAAAGTAGAAGTAGAAGGTAAAACAGTTGGAGAAATAGGAACCGGATTTCTGGTGCTAATCGGTATCTGCGAAGGCGATACCGAAAGGGAAGCAGACAAGCTGGTAAAAAAGCTTCTTGGCATGCGTATTTTTGCCGACGAGGCCGGAAAAATGAATCTTTCCTTGGATGACGTGGGAGGAGAGCTTCTCCTGGTGTCCCAGTTTACTCTCTATGCAGATTGTAAAAAGGGGAACCGTCCTTCTTTTACAAGAGCAGCAGGACCGGAGGCGGCAAATCAGCTTTATGAGTATATTGTTAAGCAGTGCCGCCAAAGCGGAAAGACGGTGGAGTGCGGAGTTTTCGGCGCGGACATGAAGGTATCTTTGGTAAATGATGGGCCTTTTACGGTGATTCTTGATTCCGCGGAATTGTAGAACAGATATCATTTGTTTTAAAATTACAAAATGCCTATTTTTATATCATACATTTGTATAAAAGGACTAGTTTCACAAGCGAAATGAGTCCTTTTTTGTTATTTTTTTGGTAAAAATAGACAAAATGGAGAGGGATGAAATAAAACAAATAAACAAAAATAAAGAGAAGGAGGAAATGGGCATTTACTTTTCATGTGTTTTTCTATAAAAATGAGATTCAATTTTCTTGCTTTGTTGTATATTTTGTTTTATAATGTAACAAGGAGACGGGTGTTTTCGGATGGTCGTACAAGCCTATTCGGAAATTACAAATGTCGATGGTTCGTAGGGTTTTTGCAGTGGCCCGAAGAATCAAAAAATAATATAGGGAGGTTAGAAATGAAAAGACTAACGAGATTTTTAGCTTGCTTCCTGGCAGCAGTAACAGTCTTCAGCAGCGTTGGCTTTAACACACTTAGTGTTAGCGCAACAGAGCTCGGTGATGACATTATTGAAGTCGGCGAAGTAGAGCCGGTTATCGAACAGGTTGTTGAATCTGACGAAGCCGGTGCTGGAGCAGTTGCTGAGCTTACCGCAGAAGGCGATGCTTCAGAGGTGGATGATGTAGATAGTATTTCTTACAAATTCACCGATCTTGATTATCCGTCTGATAGCGGATTAACCATTGCAGAGAAAGAAGATGGTTCTGTATCTATCACAGGTGCATCTAACTATACTTCTTTGTTTGTTCCCATTCCTGAAGAAGTTGCAGAAAGAGAAATCCAGAAGATTACTTTCAACGTAACATCCTCTAACGCAGGAAACTTTGCATTCAAGGTATTTATGAAAGATACTTTTGAAGCAGATAAGTGGGGTTCAGGTGTTACAGATAACGCAATCTATGGAAATCCTGTACAGGTTATTCCTGCAGAATTCCAGAATGGTTTGGGATATGTAGCAGTAATGACATGCTTCAATGGTGATCTTACAGAAGATACTATTGATATTGCAGGTATTACTTTTGACTGCACACCTATTAAGCCTGTAGAAAAGACCTACACATTTGCAGAACTTGATTATCCCGCAGACAGCGGTTTGACAATCGTAGAGAATGCAGATGGTTCTGTAGCTATTACAGGATCCTCAAACTATACATCTTTGTTCATTCCTATTCCGGAAGAACTTGCTGATGTAAACATTGAGAAGGTTACTTTCAATGTAACATCCTCTAATGCCGGAAACTTCGCATTCAAGGTATTTAAGAAAGATACTTTTGAAGCGGATAAGTGGGGTTCAGGTGTTACAGATAACGCAATCTACGGAAATCCCGTACAGGTTATTCCTGAGGAATTCCAGAGTGGATTAGGTTATGTAGCAATTATGACATGCTTCAATGGTGACCTTACAGAGGATACTATTGAACTTTCCGGTATCACTTTCACATACAAGAAAGGTGGAAGTGCTCCTGAGATTACATACGGTGACAATATTATCATCAACCCTAACTTTGCAGAAGATGATCTTTCTGCATGGAGCATGGGTCTTCAGAAGGCTACTATTAAGAAAGAAACTGCAGAAGCAGCCATTTTTGATGATGTTAATACATACGCTGTAATCGACAGAGATGCTACTTGGGTTTCTGAAGACGGAACTCAGGATGCAAGACAGGAATTCTTTGCACAGGATATTACCGCAGCAATCGAAGCCGGTGGTGATTTAAACAGAAAGCCTTCTTACAAGGTAGAATTCTGGGCTAAGCTTTCCGATGATTACAAAGATGCTCCCGATGCTCAGAGAGTAGTTGAATTTGCTCCTTACATCGTAACAGAGCAGGATGGTGCTGTATACCTTGGCGCAAGCTATTCAACACAGCTTAGCGGAACCTTAAGCCAGACTTTAACAGTTGGTGAATGGACAAAGTATTCAGGAACATTTGATGTTACACATGATGGTACCATTAAGCAGGTAGTTATCCGTATTATCGAGCAGGGTACCGAATACGGCGATCTTACAAAGGGTGAATGCGTAAAGGGTGATTACTACGTAACCGGCGTAAGCATGACAGAGGTATTTAAGCCTCAGACAACAATTGAAACAGATATTCCTAACTGGAAAGATGCTATTACAGATGCATTCGGTGATGATGCAATTGCCGGAACATGTCTTGGTAGCGGAACTATTACTTTCGATTATCTCCAGGAACTTGCAAAGAAGCACTTCAATGCAATTACCTTCGAGAACGAAATGAAGCCTGACATCACACTCGGTTCAACACCGACATTAGATGAGAATGGCGAACTTGTTTACAACTTTGCTGTTGCTGACAGAATGTTAGCACAGATTAAGGGTTGGAACGACCTTGACAAGGAAGATGATATTAACTTCAAGATCAGAGGTCACGTTCTTGTATGGCATTCACAGACTCCTGAATGGTTCTTCCATGAAGATTATGATGTGAATAAGGATTACGTAACTCCTGAAGTTATGAACGCTCGTCTTGAGCATTACATTAAGGGTGTTTTAACACACTACAATGAATACAAGTTTGAAGATGGTACATCAGCTGCAGATATGTTCTACGGCTGGGATATCGTAAACGAAGCAATGAGCGATTCCACCGGAAAGCCTCGTAAGGCTGCTGATAGTTCAAGCTGGGCAGCAGTATACGGAGATGAGAGCAATGAGTACATCATCAATGCTTTCCGTTATGCAAACAAATATGCTCCTGAGCATATCAGATTGTACTACAACGATTACAATGACAGTAATGAGCCTAAGGCCAGCGGTATCGCAGCATTAGTAGCAGAAATTACAAGTCATGAAAATGATGCAGAGAATCCTACAAGAATTGATGGTGTAGGTATGCAGGCTCACCACAACTTTGGCGATCCTACTGCAAATCAGATTAAGTCAGCAATCGACAAGTACCTTGCAGCTTTAGGCGAAGGCGGCGTTGTTGAAATGACTGAGTTTGACGTTAAGAGAAGCAGCACCTATGACGGTTCTGCAGCATCCCTTGCATCTGAGCATGCTAAGCAGGCATGGAGATTCAAAGAAATCTTTGATGTTTACAGAGCAACTGAAGCTGAGAAGCCCGGTTCTGTTGGTGGTATCACCATGTGGGGTCTTGTAGATGAAAGATCCTGGTTACAGAGTCAGGGTACTGTAGGCGGTGGTTCTACAGGTGGTGCACATGCTCCTTTGTTATTCTACATTGAAGATTATGTTGCAAAAGCAAAACCCGCATTCTATGCATTCTTTGATGAATATGTAGATGATTTAGATCCTTTCATTCAGTCTGTAACTGTTATGCAGCAGACTGTAGAAGGTGACTTCGGCAAGGGTATTTCTTATGATCTTGCCGGTGTAGGTACTGTTGTTCCTATGTGGACTGCAGATGGTCTTACTTTCAAAGTTGATGTAGTTGATGCTACAGACGACAAAGAGAAAGACACTATTACTGTTTACCTTGATGAGGCAGGCAGCAAGTCAGAAGGTGACTACAAGAAAGTTACCGTAGACCGTACAGCAGAAGGTGTTACTTCTACTGAAGCAGGATACTCAACAATTATCAACATCCCGATGGAAAACATTGTTTCCGGAAAGACATTCTCTTTCGATATCGCAGTTGCTGATAACGATAAGGTATCCGTATTTAACGATAAGAAGGGTAGCCAGGCTACCACAAGCCAGTACTATGCAGAAGCAATCATCAAACCTTACGCATCTATCCAGTATGGTAGTGTAGTAATTGATGGTGAAGAAGATGCATCCTGGAGCAAGGTTGATGCTATTCCTTTAACAATCGTTCTTGGTGCAGAAGCATCTGCAACAGTGAAAGCTCTTTGGGATAACGAATACTTATATGTATACGGTGAAGTCAAAGATGCTGAGTTAGATAACACAAGTACTCAGGTTCATGAGGTTGACTCTCTTGAAGTATTCATCGATGAGAACAATGCGAAAGCAGACAGCTATCAGGATGATGACAAGCAGTACAGAATTTCTTACGAAAACGTTCAGTCCTTTAACGGACCTAAGTGTACAGCTGACAATGTTATTTCTGCAGCAAGAATTACCGAAGATGGTTATGTTGTAGAAGCAGCATTTAAGTGGACTGACATTACTCCTGCAGCAGGTCAGGAAATCGGTATCGAATTCCAGATCAACGATGGTAAGGGTGGTACACGTACAGGTACAGCAAGCTGGTTCGATGCTAGCGGTAACGGCTGGTCTTCACCTGCAGTATTCGGTGTTGCAGCATTAGAAGCTAACTTCGATATGAGCGTAGACAAGATCGAAGATCAGGTTTACACAGGCAGCGCAATTAAGCCTGAAATCGCTGTATACAATGGTACAGCTAAGTTAGAAGAAGGCAAAGATTATACTGTTAAGTATTCTAACAATGTTAAGGTTGGCGAAGCAATCGTGACAGTAACCGGTAAGGGTAACTTCACTAAGAAAGAAACCGTTAAGTTTAACATCGTTGCAAAAGACATCGCAGCAGAAGATGTTGATGCAGCAGATATCACTGTAGTATATAACAAGAAAGAGCAGAAGCCCGTACCTGTTATTAATTACAATGGTAAGAAGTTAAAGAACAAGACAGACTTTACTGTAGAATATCCTACAGAAGGCGAAGGCGCTTATAAAGAAGTCGGCGAATATGTAATCAAGGTTACAGCTAAGGGCAACTTTACAGGCACAAGAGAAATCAAACTTGCTATCACAAATGACACCTTAATGAGCAAAGCTAAGATCTCTAAGATTGCTGCTCAGGCTTACACCGGTGCAGCAATTACACCTGATGTAGTTGTTAAGGTTGGCAAGGATACATTGGAGAAGGATAAACACTACACCGTAGAGTATAGTGATAACATTGCAGTTGGTACAGCTACCGTTACCGTTAAGGCAATTGCCGGAAGCGGATATGTTGGCGAGAAGACAGCAACCTTCAAGATCAATGGTACAGCATTAAAGACAGCTAAGATTGCAGGAATCGAGAAGGCTTATGACTACACCGGTTCTCAGATCGTAGCAGATGCTAAACTTACTGTAGGCGATAAGGTATTGGTAGCAGATACAGATTATACTGTTGAATATACCAATAACATCGACGCCGGTAAGGCAACCGTAGTATTCACCGGTATCGGCGGATACACAGGAACAGTTAAGAAGACATTCAAGATTAATGCACTTAACATTGCCGGATTAGAAGGCTTTGCAGTTGCAGCTGATGCTTCTTATCCTTTCGTAAAGGGTGGCGTTAAGCCTGTTCCTACCGTTACTTATAACGGAGTAGCATTAGAGATGGGCAAAGACTTTACTGTAT
The DNA here is from genome assembly GCA_045595325.1 of Lachnospiraceae bacterium. Taxonomy (GTDB): domain Bacteria; phylum Bacillota; class Clostridia; order Lachnospirales; family Lachnospiraceae; genus UBA3766. The sequence continues at coordinate 8,267 of JAZOAG010000018.1, read as the reverse complement.
CTTACAAGAACAATAAGGCAGTTGCAGCAGCTGATGCTAAGAAACTTCCTTCCTTAACCGTTAAGGGTAAAGGAAACTTCAAGGGAACCGCTGACAGCGTAACATTCCTTATTAACGCTAAGGCTATTTCCGATTGTGATCTCATCCTTGATGATGTAGCATACACAACAAAGAAGAACGGCTTTAAGTCTAAAGTTACTATCGTTGATACTGACGGAAAGAAATTATCCGCTGGTAAAGATTACGACAAGAACATCGCTTTCACCTATGCAGCTGATACAACTGTAAAGAATGGTAAGGAAGATGTTGCTCGTAAGGCTGGTGAAACAATCGATGCTAAGGATGTATTACCTACAGGTACAAAGGTTGTTGTTACTGTAACAGGTAAGGGTGCATACCTTGATACTGTTTCAGGAGAATACCTCATCGTTAAGGCAAATGTAGCTAAGGCGAAAGTTAAAGTTACATCTCAGACTTACGTTGGTATGCCTGTAACTCTTGATGCAGATGATATCACCGTTAAGGTTGGTAAAGAAACTCTTGTTTTAGGTCAGGATTATGAAATCGTTGGATACGAGAATAATAATGCTAAGGGCAAGGCTTCTGTAACCATCAAGGGTATTGGTGAATACGGCGGAACAAAGACCGCTAAGTTCACAATTAAGCAGAAGACAGTTGTATTACCTGAATTCCTTCAGAAACTGTTTGATTTATTCTAAATAGTTGCTTAATTGCCCCACGGGGCACCAAATAAAAGAGGAGTCGGCTCGAAAGAGCCGGCTCCTTTTATCATGTATAAAATCAGGTATTCTTTTATAAAAGCATTACATCATGGAGATTCCGCGTTTGGAAAGGGCAGAATATAGAAAGAGTGATAACAGAAGTTTGATAAGATCCGGAAGCAGAAAGGGAAGGACACAGAATGAAAGGATGGATACAATCCCCGTGCCGCCGGTGTTGTTTCCGTAAAATAGTGCAAACCAAAGGGTACCGAATCCATAACATAGGATTTGTCCCAAAATCAGGGACACAACGCGAAACGCATATTTCTCCCGGTTGATTTTTTCAAAAATCAAATAAACAAATCCGATTAATAGAAATCCAATCAGATAACCGCCGGTATTGCTTAATAGAAAACCAATTCCACCGCGAAAACCGGAAAAGACAGGAATTCCCATTGCTCCCAACAGTAAATAGATTCCAATGCAGATACAACCTTTTTTCCCGCCCAACAGAAGCAACATGAAATAGATGGCGAAGGTTTGTAGGGTAATAGGGATGATAAAAGGAATTTGTATGTAAGCGCACAGCGCAATCAGAATGGGAAAAATGCCGCAGCATACCAAATGAAATGTTTTTGATTTATGATGCAAACTGCCCGAAGATTCGGGCAGTTTAGAATTTGAATTATGTTTGTTCATGGAATAAATTATCCTTTTGATGTCACATATTGTGATTTAAGGTCTGTTAATAACCGCATCCTCGATTAAGTGGATGATTTTGTCTACCGCATTCAGTTGCGAGCTTTGGGCCATGCTTTCTTCGTACTGCTTACGGTTGAAATACAATTCATAAACTTTATCCACCAAAGTACTGTCACAAAGATCATCTTCATTCAGTACGATGGAATATCCCTGAGCTTCAAATGAAGCTGCATTCAGAAGCTGGTCGCCACGACTGCTCTTTGCCGGAAGAGGAATTAAAAGATTCGGTTTCTTTAAGGCGAGAAGTTCGCAGATTGCGTTGGCTCCTGCGCGGGAGATTACAATATCAGCCATTGCAAGAATGTCCTTTAATTCACTTTTTAAGTATTCAAATTGGGCATAACCCTTCTGATTCAATAAAAGGTTATCGACCCGGTCTGTTCCGCAAATATGAACTACCTGAAAATCCTCCAGAAGCTTAGGAAGGGCACTTCGAACCGCTTTGTTAATGGCAACACTGCCGCTGCTTCCGCCGATTACCATGATAATCGGGAGAGAGGTGGTGAAATTACAAAGATTCAAAGCTGCTGCCTTATCTCCTTTCATGAGTTCATCACGGATGGGAGAACCGGTAAGTACTGCCTTGTCTTTTGGAAGGTTCTGCATGGTTTCGGGAAAATTGCAACACACTTTACTTGCCACGGGAATACACAACTTGTTTGCCAGTCCCGGAGTCATGTCAGACTCATGAATGATGCAGGGAATCTTTAGGGAAGCCGCTGCACGCACTACGGGAACGGAAACAAAACCACCCTTCGAGAAAACCACATCCGGCTTTAATTCCTTAAGAATCTTGCGAGCCTGCCCGTATCCCTTTATTACACGGAAGGGATCGGAAAAATTCTTTACATCAAGATAACGTCTTAACTTTCCTGTCGCTACACCGTAATAAGGAATGTCAAAATCCGTAATCAGCTTCTTTTCGATACCGTCCATGGAACCGATATAGAATACTTCGTATCCTAATTCTTCCAGTTTGGGTAAGAGTGCTATGTTAGGGGTTACATGACCTGCCGTGCCGCCCCCGGTCAGAACAATTCGCTTCATACTGCCTCGTCTCCTTACATTGATTCTAATGCCTGGGCTAACTGGTCCGGGCAGGATGTGGACTTAAAGCCACAACGAATTCCCTTCAGTCTGGAAATTGCCTCTTCTTTATTCATACCTTCCACAAGTCTGGAAATGCCCTGGAGATTGCCATGGCATCCGCCTGTAAAAGTAACGCTCTTAATAATGTCACCGTCAAGCTCGATATCGATGTAGCCTGAACAGACACCGTTTGTTTTATATCTCATCGTTCACTCCAATCCGACAGGGCAAAGCCCGGTCTGCATCCTGTCAATTTCGTGTCAAAATAATCATAAAAGGATTATATCATAAAATCCCCGTAAAATGCCATACTTTTTAGAATAAAGGTTCCACGGAAAACAATACAGGGTTTATCGGGAAAATCTGATTAAAAAAAACCACGGAGTGCATACTTAAGATAACCGAAAAGGAGGTGTATTAACCATGAATTTGATGGAAATTGATATTTTTATCAGGCTTGGAGTTTTTTTGTTTGTTATCAGTATTGTATGCAGAATCATCAGCAGTGTGCCCGGGTTTCGGTGCAACGGAGCGGATAGACAGGGAGGGAGGATGTCCGGGCGTCAGTCCGGTTTCGAAATTCGAAATAAATTAACCATGAGCGAGAGAGCATGGCGTATGGGAGGAATCTTCCTTTGGGGCAGTGTATTCAGCTTTGGAGCGGGGGCCTTTTACCGGGTAGCCACGGGGGGATTTGTGTTTGAGACGTTTCCTTTCTATATGGCATCTTTTGTGGCAGTGTATCTATCTCTCTTTGTTTCTTCTTTTATCAGGGAATCCGCAGAAGAAGAACAGAAAGAAGTGCCGGTTCTCATCAGGCGAAATCGTGCCTCCGGGTGGAGATTGGCCGGGGGAAAAGAGACCAGACGGAGAGTAAAAACAAATCAAGTAAATAAAACAATAAAAAAACCAAGAAATCAGGAACTACAGGATTTGATAAGGGAATTTCTGTCTTGAAAAGCAAGGGTGTTTTTGCTAAGATTGACTTAGCTGTATGTACTCGGAACCGGAGCATCCGGCCGGGAATTTGAATACAGAGAAATAAGACCAAAACGGCCTTTGGCAAAAACAACGAAAGGAAAAATAGGTATCGGCTGAAAACAGGGATACGCTATGGTGAAGAAGTATGAAGAAAGTTGCATTTGATTATTCAAAAGCCGCTCCTTTTATCAGTGAAGGTGAAGTGGAGTTAATGAAGAAGATTGCATTGGACGCAAAGGATGTACTGGTTTCCAAAACCGGAGCCGGAAATGACTTCCTTGGCTGGATTGATCTTCCCGTGGATTATGATAAGGAAGAGTTTGCCCGTATCAAGAAGGCGGCAGCAAAGATTCAGAGCGATTCTGATGTTTTACTTGTAGTTGGTATCGGTGGTTCTTACCTTGGCGCCAGAGCTGCAATTGAGTTTTTAAGACACAGCTTTTATAATATCGTGGATAAGAGTATCCGCAAGACTCCCGAAATCTATTTCGTGGGAAATTCCATCAGCTCTACCTATTTGAAACATTTAATCCAGGTAATCGGAGACAGAGATTTCTCCATTAATATGATTTCCAAGTCCGGCACCACAACTGAGCCTGCAATCGCATTCCGCGTTCTTAAAAAGATGGCAGAAGAAAAATACGGTAAAAAGGGTGCGGCAGAGAGAATTTATGCAACCACCGATAAGGCAAGAGGCTCTTTGAAAGGCCTTGCAACCGAGGAAGGATACGAAACCTTCGTAGTTCCCGATGATGTCGGCGGACGTTTCTCTGTTCTTACCGCAGTAGGTCTTTTACCTATCGCAGTAAGCGGTGCGGATATTGACCGGTTGATGGAAGGTGCAAGAAGCGGACGGGAGAGAGCATTAAATGCATCTTTTGAGGAGAACGATGCGTTACAGTATGCGGCAGTCCGTAATATTCTTTTACGTAAGGGCAAACAGATTGAGATTCTTGCAAATTATGAGCCCGGTGTACATTTTGTTTCCGAATGGTGGAAGCAGCTTTACGGCGAGAGCGAAGGAAAGGATCAGAAGGGTATTTTCCCCGCAAGTGTGGATTTGACCACAGACTTACATTCCATGGGTCAGTTTATTCAGGACGGCTCCAGAAATATTTTTGAAACCGTTATTAATATCGAAACTTCCAGAGAAGAGCTTTTCATCGAGGAAGAGCCTGTTGATTTGGACGGATTGAACTATTTGACAGGAAAGACCGTTGATTTCGTAAACAAGAGCGCAATGAACGGAACCATTTTGGCACATACCGACGGACAGGTGCCTAACTTCTTAATCAATATTCCCGAAGTAAATGAGTTCTATTTGGGAGAACTTTTCTACTTCTTCGAGTTTGCTTGCGGTGTAAGCGGATACATTTTAGGTGTAAATCCTTTTAACCAGCCCGGTGTAGAAAGCTACAAGAAGAATATGTTTGCACTTCTTGGAAAGCCCGGCTTCGAGGCGCAGAGAGAGGAGCTTTTAAAGCGCTTATAATATGCAGGCGACAGATGAGGAAATTATGACAGATAAGGAGATATTAAAAGACATGGATAATTTGACAGGCACGGAGTCTTCTGTAAGTGTGGAGCCCTTGGCCGGTACTGAGAAGAAAAATGTGCTTTGGTTTGAGATTGCTGTTATTTCTATTCTCAGTGTTACGCTGTTGGCTATGATTTGGGCCATGCTGCTTAGCAACATGCATGAGAGAAATCAGGCTATGCGTCTTGGCAGTGCCGAAGCGGCAGCAGAAGAGAGCAATGCAAAATGGAATGAAGCGACACTCCGGTTGAATCATGACATGGAGGTGTGGAATCAATTAAATGAGCTTCGCCTGGATATGGAGTATGCCGAACTTACGGAAGATCAGGCGGCCTACGAGAAGAGTGAATGGAAATTTAAACAGATTAAGAAGACTGAAGTTTCAGAAGAGTTTGCGGTAGCCGTTGACTGGGCACTGGCACAGTCTCAGGCAGTCTCTCCCTTTGATATGGAAGGATATGAGGATTCTTATTTTGCCGAAGCCGATTCGGGATATGATCAGGCAAAGAAAGATATATTGCAGGCAGAGCGTGACGGCAAACACAGTGATAAGTTTGCATTAGCGTCCGTAATATGTGCCGTTGTATTGTTTTTGGCAGCTGTTACCGTCGTAACCAGACAGCCTGCCGTAAAGATGGGAATTTGTATTTTAAGCGCAGTGGTACTACTGATGGCAGTGGTGTATATGTTTACCATCCCCCTTCCTACGGATTTTAGTTTTCAGGGATTATTTATGTAATAAAAAAGAGTTCGCTTCGGCGAACTCTTTTTTAAGTTCATAGGAAAGTCCTATGAACTTAAAACACTCCGTGGAGATGCGCAGTTCGCGGCATGGAATATTATTGCTTCGCAATACCGCTCGCGCGCAGAGAATGTGCGAAGCACATTCTCTGTTCATAGGAATTGGTTTTATTCTTTGCCTTCTTTTACGGCCTGCGCCATCTCAGCCTGAATTTCTTCATCATAGGATAAGAGGGGAGCAATATCCCTGCCTATAATCTTACGTTCCACATAGTTGCGGGTAATGCGTACAACGATGGGAGATAAGGAGATGACACCGATTAAGTTGGGAATCATCATCAGTCCGTTAAAAGTATCGGAAATGTCCCATGCCAGTGTAGAAGTCATCAGGGAGCCGGATACAATCATAAATACAAAGAGCATGCGGTAGATATTGGAAGCTGCAATACCGAATCTGCCGAATAAGTATTCCACTGCTTTGGCGCCGTAGTGAGACCAACCCAACACGGTGGTGAAAGCGAAGAGCAGAAGGGAAACTGCGACGAACATCTCTCCTGCAGTTCCGAATACGTTACCAAAAGCCTGTGCTACCAGCGTTGCGTCATCAACGCCTTCCAGCGCCAGACCGGTTTCCAAATCAATGAATCCGGAGGTGAGGATTGTAAGCGCTGTGATGGTACAAACTACCATTGTGTCTGCAAATACTTCGAAGATACCCCAGAGTCCCTGTTTTACAGGTTCTTTTACATTGGAATTGCAGTGAACCATAACGGAAGAACCAAGGCCTGCTTCGTTGGAGAATACACCACGCTTGCAACCCTGTGTGATAACTGTTTTGATCAGGATACCGGTTGCAGCACCACCTACCGCTTTTACACCGAAGGCAAAGCGGAAGATGGAAAGAAGCGCAGGAATAATGCTGTCAAAGTTAAAAAGGATAATAATCAATGCGCCGATGACATATGCACTCGCCATAAAAGGAACGACCTTCTCGGCTACATTTGCAATTCGCTTTAAGCCGCCCAGAATAATCAGACCGCCAAGAATCATTAAAACCATGCCGATACAGAGAGGGATTAACGGAATTGAACCGAATAAAAGGGGGCTTTTCACATTAGAGAAAAATGCGGAATTTAAGTTGAGGGTGATTTTGTTAACCTGTCCCATGTTACCGATTCCAAAAGATGCAAGAACCGCAAAGATGGAAAACAGGATTGCTAAGCCACGGCCGATACGCTCATAGCCATGCGCTTTGGCAAGACCATCCTGCAAGTAATACATGGCACCGCCGGACCATTCTCCGTCTTCGTTTCTTCTTCGGAAGAAGATACCCAGTACATTTTCGGAAAAGTTCGTCATCATACCGAAGAAGGCTGCAATCCACATCCAGAATACCGCTCCGGGTCCGCCGATTACGATTGCGGCAGAAACACCGGCAATGTTTCCCGTACCGATGGTAGCTGCAAGGGCTGTACACATGGCCTGGAACTGGGAGACACTTCCCGCTTCCTTTTTATTATGGGAGTCTTTCTGAAAAACTCCTCCGATGGTCTTTTTAACCCAGTGAGGCAAGTGGGTGATTTGAAAGAAATCAGTGATTATCGTCATAAGAATGCCGGTACCGATTAGGAGAATCAGGCCGATTTTGACCCATACGAAGTCATTAATAAATCCGTTGACCTCTTCCACCATTGCCATAAAATTACTTAAAGCGTTCATACAAATAAAAAATCCTTTCTGAAATATCAACTTCGCAAAAAGCCAAAGCAATTATACAGAAAGGAAAAGAAATCAAATGAGTTGTTTCCTGTTATGAATAATACCTCTGTCCTTTTGCCTGAGAGATCGATTTGTGAAATCACACTTCCATATTATATAGGAAGGGAGTAGTTTCACAATCTTACACCTTCGGCGTCTGCTTTCGCAGAACTCTCCAGATACGTATAAAGGAATTTTACAAAAGAAAGGGAGTTCTGTCAATGTGGTAGCGAAACAATTTTGATAATTTGGGGAGTGGCGGTGACAATTAATTATATAGAAGAAAGAGATTTTAAAAGACTATACTGGCCATCGATTTAATAAGACGGCTTGCCAAGGAATGCGAAGTTTTGCCGTGACAAAAAAGGATATAAAAAAATTAAAATAAATTTGAAAAATCATATTGACAATATAGAGGGATAATAATATAATGAAATTCCACCGCGAAAAACAGCGGTGAAAGAAAATTAAAAAAGTTGTTGACAAGAGCAGAAACGTGTGGTAACATAATCACGTTGCGGTTCGACAGAACAACAACACACAACCTTGACAAATAAACAGCAATGCAACCCTGAAAGTTCAGATAAGCAGTGAGCAGTGCCAAGACAAAAGACGCGACGCAAATTGTGCTTGCACAAATTTGCGGAGGGGATTTTGGATTGATAGGGCGAACGCCC
>JAZOAG010000017.1:0-22983 GCA_045595325.1 Lachnospiraceae bacterium | reverse complement strand
TACTTTCTCTGTCATACCTTTTTTAGCAAGAATATCTGCATTGGTCAATTCCCTATCCTTTGCAAAATCATAATTGTAAACATAAAACCATAATCCATCGTTGGGAAAGGGTATTTTAATCATAATAGAAACGATATCTTCGTATTCCGTTATTTCATAATGAATACCATAATGCACCAAAGAACAACCCATTAACATCAAATCAACCTCACCTTCTACATATGGCAAAATATCATCTACTATCCTTTGATTCAAACTCTTTGCGCTATCAGAATCTGCACGAAACTGCGGAATTTGATAGGAATAACTTCCTTCATTGTTTACACTGTCCGTATATATTCCGCAAAGATCCAATATCTCCATAATCCGAGGATGATCCGTATCCTTTAACTCCAGTTGCAGAGGAAGCTCCGGCGTCGAAGTAGATGTAGGTTCTTCTGTAGATTCAGGAATAGGAGCTTCTGTAGGTTCGGGAATAGGAGCTTCTGTAGGTTCAAGAGTAGGAGCTTCTGTAGGTTCAGAAATAGAAGCTTCTGTAGGAACCTCAGTTGTTACTACATCATTACCCGCTACATCAGCTGGTGCTTTTTTAGTACTGATAAACCAAATAGCACCACCTATTACACATAATAGTAAGATAATTATTATTGCAATTATTATTGATTTCTTTTTCATTTTGTTTTCCTCCATGTTTGTCTGTGAATAGTATGTTGTAGTCCTCTCTGTAACCTTCAAGTCCTTGCGGATACAGTCGCATCCGTTCTACTCCAGACACTCCTTTATATACGTATATATCTCGGGACACTCCCGTTGCATCTCTTCCGGAAATTCACAATAGTAATATACAGAATCCGCAAAGAACTCTGATGAGGAGGTAAAGGAATAGTATCGGTAACCGCCCTCTGTATAGTTGTGATATAACACATCCTGCTCTTCATCATAATAATCATTCATCCGCTCCGGGTCCATTCCGTATTCCTCCAGCAGACACACGTTTTTCATCTGTTCCATCAGCACATCATTTCCCACACTCTCAAAGCCAAGATTCCAATCGATAAAATGCCCCGCTTCATGCATCGTAGTAGATAAGATGTCTCTGTAACCATACATACAGTTAAGAGTAATCTCAATCAGTTCTTCGGAATAATGTGTAATTCCGGCGCATTCAAGCTCATCTAATATCAAAGGTTCGTCGCAAAGATAAAAACCCCAGTTTTGTTCTCCATACTCCTGTAACATATTTTCCGGAAGCGTGTCCAACCCTTCATAAAAGGCTGCCAACGCAGCACCGTACCACTCTTCTGACTCCACTTCAACATCTATATGATGGCAGACAGCCTTTTTGTATCCACTCTCCGCCGCTTTCAAATCCAAAGAATCGGACGAATAATAGGAATTCGCGAAATACTCCTCTTCCAATTCTTTTAACTCACCATTTCTCACCCGCTCCATCACCGTTTCATCGGTCTGGTCAAGAAAAGCAAACCAGATGGGCAAATCTCCGTATGAAACCACTTTAAATGAAAACTCACAATTTGCCACGTTTCCGGCAGAATCTTCCGCCTCCACTTCATAAAGCAAAGTCTCATTGGCATCCGGTGTTAAAACAGACTCCTTAAGCTTCACAGAATTAACCTTTACCGGACCGGAAGCATCCGTCAGACAGTTCATTCCTTCGAACCACTCTGCATCCGGCACATCGCCTTCAAACAAGAGTCTCTCTTTCTCCACAGCCCTCGGGGCAACGGTATCCTGCACAATTACCGGCAAATCCATCTCTTCCTGACCGAAGAGAATCCGGGTATCCGCAGTGGCACAAATTTCCGTATTCACCGAATCATTTTCCCACACGCAGGAGGCAATATCAAAGAAGGATCCCTGCAACACATCTTCCTTAAAAAGACGCTTATCCTCTGCATCAATCTCTATTCTGCACTCGTCTCTTTTAAGCCTCAGCTCCTCTTCCAACGCATTCATGGATTCGATGGTTCCCTTCGCCCGGGCTTTATCATAGATTGATATCTCTTCCAGATATAAAAACACAAATGTCACATCCGCATCCAAATGATATTCCAACTTATAAAAACCACTGTATCTTTCGGAAGCCACTTCTATCACGGCAGTGCACAGCGTCTTTGCAGACTCCACGGCAAAATAGCCATTCTCAGGATATGTAAAATCACCTTTGATTTGACGCAACCACCAATTCTTTTGCTTATTTCCCGGATTGTCTTTCCTAATCCCTCCGGATTTCTTTGCAGAAATGCGTAATAAAAAATCTGCATTCTCATCCGTGAAAGTAAGCATCTTATCATCTTCAGACAAATACGTGCACATTTTGCGGACTCCGTGCCATTCTATCGGATAAGAGGATTGATCCGGTGCAGTATAAAAAAATCGGTGAAATCCTCTGGTTTCACTTCCCGAATACATCTGTTCTACCATAAACTCATCACAAACCAGGATATCCTTACGATTATAATTACGCATCTGACTTACATGAACCACATCATCCAGAACAATCCTTGCTCTTTTCTCCTCTTTTGCATTGTATTCCGCAAAAATCCCACGCTGACGGGATAAAAGGACACCTGTCAGAATCACGGCTCCTGTCAGAATGAAAAAAAGGCACACTAATACCGTGTGCCCATATTTATTTTCATTTTTATTTTTATTCTTATTACTATTCTCATCTGCCTTTTCAGGCACAATGATGTCATTCCCGGTCTCTAAAGACAATGCTCTTTCTTCCTCTGACATTCTATAACATACTCTTTCTTAATTCTTCACCACTTAATGGGCTCAAATATGCAGGCGCTACATCAAAAACAGTCTTGCATCCTACCGCACCTTCGCTATACATGCGATATGTTGCTCTCGCATAAGCGACAATAACAGAAGACGTGAATTCCGGATTGGAATCTAACTTCAAGCTATACTCAATTACATGATTGTTATTTTTATTCCAGCCGGTCTTTCCGCTGCGGATTACAAATCCACCGTGAGGGATACCGCTGTGGTCACGCTTTAACTCTTCGAGACTAATGAAATGAACTGTTGTATCATAATCTGCGAAGTAATTAGGCATCGACTTGATTTCATTCTCAATACGAGCCAGATCTGCCCCCTCTTCTGCTACAACGAAACACTCTCTGGTATGTTTCTCTCTTGTGGTTAGCTCAGGATTCTCGCAGTTTCTTACAGCCTCAAGCGCAGAATCTACAGGGATTGTATACTGCTTTGCATCCAACACGCCCTCAATTCGTCTGATTGCATCCGAATGACCCTGGCTAACACCCTTGCCCCAGAAAGTATAATCCTTTCCTTCCGGCAAAACTGCACTTGCATACAAACGATTGATAGAGAACATTCCCGGATCCCAACCACAGGAAATCATAGCCACTTTGCCGGATTCTTTTGCCGCAGCATCTACATTTGCAAAATGCTCCGGAATTCTTGCATGAGTATCAAAACTGTCAATCACGTTGAAATATTTAGCAAACTCCACGGTCTGAACCGGTAAATCGGTTGCACTTCCGCCACAAAGAATCAAAACGTCAATCGCATCGGTCAGATTCTTAGCTTCCTCAACTTTGTAAACCTTCACACCTTCTGTCTGAATCTTAACATCAGATGGTTCTCTTCTTGTAAAAACGGCAACCAGTTCCATGTCGTCGTTCTGACGAATGGCGGATTCAATCCCTCTTCCTAAATTGCCATATCCCATGATTCCAACTCGTATCATTTTTTCTTCCTCCTCATTATGGTTTACATAACATATATCGAACAAGGAAACTTCCATCTCCTCTATTCTGCATTCACATACCTTCTAAGCTTAGACTTAATCCTGTGGAGTGCATTATCAACTGCCTTCCCGTCTCTTCCCAGAATCCTTGAAATTTCATCATACCCCATTCCGGTAATCCGCAATTCAATAACCTGACGTTCAAAACCACTCAGTTCTTCCCCGATGGCCTGCTCTAACTGCTCCATATTTTCTTTGCCAATGAGAATATCTTCCGGATTATTTTTTACACTTCCGAAATCAAGTTCTCCGCCATCCCCGTCCTCCGAGGAATATATGGAAACATAATAATTTAAGGGAGCATGTTTTTTTCTGCCGGATTTTTGTACGGCAGTATAGATATTTCGGGAAACACAAAGCTGTGCAAAGGTAAAAAAGCAGGTATCACGTCCCGCATCGTAATCACGAATGGCCTTAAAAAGCCCGATCATACCTTCCTGAATCAAATCCTGGGTGTCGCCGCCTAAAATAAACATGGTTGTAGCCTTGCTTCGCACAAGATTCTTATACTTCTCCATTAAATATTCTACCACGCCTTCTTCTCCGTCGTGGTAAAGTTCAATTAATTCCTCATCCGTATAATCGCTGTATTTTTCCACGTAAATAAGCCTCTCCCGGTTTCGACCTTAATATTTCTTACTTCTTACACATGCGCTGTCTTACAATCTCGTATCCCAGAATACCTGCAGCAACAGATGCATTCAGGGAATCAATCTGTCCTTTCATGGGAATGGACGCAATGAAATCACACTTTTCTTTCACCAGACGACCAACACCTTCCCCTTCCGAACCGATTACAAGTCCGATGGGTCCTGTCAGATTTAAATCATACATCACAGTGCCGTCCATATCCGCACAAACAAACCAAAGACCTTCTTTCTTTAAGTCCTCAATGGTTTTGGCAAGATTGGTTACCTTTGCAACGGGAATATAATTAAGTGCCCCTGCCGAAGTTCTTGCCACGGTTGCTGTCAATCCCACCGCACGGTTCTTCGGGATAATTACACCATGCGCTCCGGCAAGATGTGCCGTACGAATCATGGCGCCCAGATTATGGGGGTCTTCAATATTATCCAGAAGCCAGATGAAAGCATCTTCACCCTTTTCTTTTGCCGCTGCCATAATATCCTCAACCTCTGCATACTCATATGCGGCTGCATAGGCAATTACCCCCTGATGCTTGCCGGTTTCGGACAACTGATCCAATCGCTCCTTGTCCACGTAACGTATCAGGGTATCCTGCTTCTTGGCTTCTCTTTTGATACTTAACACAGGACCATCCTGACATCCGTCAAGAACAAATAACTTATCAATACATTTCCCGGAACGAAACGCCTCCATTACCGCATTTCTTCCTTCAATGGTAAACTCTCTGTATCCCATAAAATCTCTCTTTCTTTCATCACCCTGACACAATCGGATTATTCTTTCTTTCCGCTCTTTCGGTATTCTTTTACGGCATATTCCATAATCTCATGCACACGTTCTTCCCGACCGTCAAGATATAAATATCCCAAAAGCGCCTCGAATCCCGTCGCTTTATGGTAGTCACTTAAGTCTGCATTCTTGGCATGAGAAGCCGTCTTTGCATTCCGGCCACGTTTGTAAACATCCGTCTCTTCCGCGGTAAGAATATCCGCAATCAAATCGGCCATGGCAGACTGTGCTTTGGCATTTACCAGATTGCTTTTGTCTTTGTGTAATCCGTTAACCCCCCGATTTCCGCCGGCGGTCAACATGGTTCTGATAAATAAATCAAAAACGCAATCCCCCATAAAAGCCAGCGTCAGAGGAGAATAGGTCTTAATATCCCTCTTGGACAAATCAAAGCGTTCCCTGATTCTGTCCGCCGTATCAGACTGCATTATGCTCTCTTCCATTTCACACCCTCACGAGTATCTTCCAAAACGATGCCCATTTCCAAAAGCTGATTTCTAATTTCGTCCGCCTTCGCGAAATCCTTGGCCTTTCTGGCATCCTGACGAGCCTGAATCATAGCTTCTACTTCTTCATCAAGAACTTCCTTTTTCTGTTCCAAAATAATACCCAAAACATCAGCCATCAACGTAAATGCTGCATATACTTCTTTTACAAAAGCAGCACTGCTTTTCGCATTTACATTGGTGTTGGCAAATTTAACCAACTCAAAAAGTGCAGAAATAGCATCCGCGGTATTGAAATCATCTTCCATGGCTGCTTCAAACTTATCAATGTAAGTCTTCACCTCAGCACTGAGCTGGGTTTCTTCTTCGGTAAGTACCTCTTTGGAAGCAGATGCCACAAATCCCTGCATACGCTCCGCAGCCGTAAGAATTCTCTCCAACGCATTCTTTGCCGCTTCCATCAAATCAGCGCTGAAGTTTAACTGGCTTCTGTAATGCGCCGAAAGCATAAAGAAACGAAGTACCTGTAAATCATAATTCTTTGCAATATCCCTTACGGTAAAGAAATTCCCAAGAGATTTGCTCATCTTCTTATTATCAATATTCAAAAATGCATTATGCATCCAGTAACGTGCAAAAATCTTACCATTTGCCGCTTCACTCTGCGCAATCTCATTCTCATGGTGGGGGAATACCAAATCCTCTCCGCCGGCATGAATATCGATTTCTTCTCCGAGATATTTCTTGCTCATAACAGAACATTCAATATGCCAGCCGGGACGGCCCTCACACCAGGGAGAACACCATGCGGGTTCGCCTTCTTTCTTGGGCTTCCATAATACGAAATCCAGCGGATCCTGCTTCTGGTCTTCTCCGCTTACAAGCAGGGAACGGTTTCCGCCCTGCAAATCATCCAGATTCTTGTGAGAAAGCTTTCCGTACTCTTGGAAACTTCTTGTCTTAAAATATACGGTTCCGTCCTCTCCCACATAAGCGTGACCTTTGTCTATCAGGGTCTTAATCATATCAAGCATACCCTGAATCTCTTCTGTAGCCTTAGGATGCTTTGTGGCTTCCTTCACATTCAGCGCCTTCATATCTTTCTTACACTCTTCAATGTAACGTTCTGAAATCACAGTGGCATCTACACCTTCTGCAATTGCCGCCTTAATAATCTTATCATCCACATCAGTAAAGTTAGATACATAATTCACTTCCAATCCCTTGTATTCCATATATCTTCTGACGGTATCGAACACAATCATGGGGCGTGCATTGCCGATATGAATCAGATTATAAACCGTAGGGCCGCATACATACATACGTACCTTTCCTTCCTCTATCGGAACAAACTCTTCTTTCTGTTTACTTAATGTGTTGTAAATTTTCATAATCACAAAGCTCCCTTTTCTTTCTTTCACAATCCTGCAAATCCTGCGGCGAGGATCAACATTTACACCGCACTAGTGCTATTTTAAAATAAAATAATTCAAATAGCAATCCGAAGATTATATTTTTTTTGCAGGTCTTAAGACTTATTTTTCATTTGTCGCATTTCTTCTTCCAAGGCCAAAAGACGATTGGTTAATTCAGAATTCGCCCGTTGCAAGGCATTGATATCCTCTTTCACGGGGTCAGGCAAATGTACCTGATCCATGGATTCTCTCGGAATTGCCACGTTATCCCGCTTAACAATCCGCCCGGGCACACCCACAACGGTACAGTTCGGCGGAACTTCCGCCAACACTACGCTACCTGCACCGATTTTGGAATTTTCTCCTACGGTAAAAGAACCAAGCACCTTTGCACCGGCGCTGATCATAACATTATCCTGAATGGTGGGATGTCTTTTCCCATGCTCTTTACCGGTACCACCCAGGGTTACACCCTGATATAAAGTCACATTATTCCCGATAATAGTAGTTTCACCAATAATAACTCCGGTGCCGTGGTCAATAAAAAATCCTTCCCCGATTCGGGCGCCGGGATGAATCTCAATCCCTGTTTTACGTACCGCCCGTTGCGAAACATAGCGGGCAAGAAAGAACATTTTATGTTCATATAATTTATGTGCCAGTCTGTAATGGAGCATGGCCTTAAATCCCGGATACAGCAAAACCTCCATAGAGGAATGAATCGCCGGGTCGCGCTCCTTGATGACTGCTATTTCATTTCGAATTAGTTTGATAATTCCCATGCATTTTCTCCGTTAAACAATCTCGTTGATGCACACTCTTTCATATCTTTTCAGGGCATCAAATCTCTCCCACAACTCCTCTGCTTTGGACTTGGCATAGACTTTAAAACAATCTTTTGCCGGTTTATAACCGAAACAGAATGCGGTCAGATCCGCAATGTTCACTTCACATTCCGCATGACAACACTCCCCGGCCGCATTGGTTTTATCCGCATCCGCAATTTTAACCGGAGTAATCTTTCCGCCCATGGGCCCGCAATGTAACATATAAATGCCATCATTTCCGTATAATCGTTCATCCCTGATACGCAGAGCAACCACAAATTCACGCTCTGATTCCCATGTGGAAAGCATCTTCTTAACATCAATAATGCGTCCCATAATCGCAGGTTTCGTTTCCTTCAATGTAAAAAGATCCCACTCCTTTAGAGAATCCTCCAAAAGAACTTCCTGGAATTCTGCTTTGCCG
This sequence comes from Lachnospiraceae bacterium, assembly GCA_045595325.1. GTDB lineage: Bacteria > Bacillota > Clostridia > Lachnospirales > Lachnospiraceae > UBA3766. The sequence goes on along the minus strand of JAZOAG010000017.1, from coordinate 14,629 downwards.
TTCTCTTTCAGATAGGAAAACAACCCTAACACAATACCATCCTTTTCAATAAAGAAGAGATTTCCGTTCTGCGCCTGTAATTCCTTCTTTGCCACATAATAATATGCGTCACTTCTTTGCATATAGCAGTCGAAATGCTCTTTCAGATAATCATTGGCAAAGCGGGCTGCTCTGGCCAAATCCTTATCCCGTACAGTTCTGACGGTAAGAAGTCCCAAATCCTTCACAAGCAATGTAAAACAGGCACGTTCATCATCCACTGCCAGGCTGGCTTCGTCCAGAAGTTTCTCATTCAGACGTTTGCCGTTAAGCTCCCACTTGGGCTTATCATAAATATAAGTAAAATCATAAGGCTCATAAATTGCCGGATTTGCCGGCATCAAAAATGTAAAAGACTCCTGCTCACTCTGCATACACAGAAAAGCTTCTTTCAGAAGTTCCTCCATCAGCCCCTGACGACGATATTCCTCCTTGGTTGCCACACCAACCACATAACAGACCTCTTCCCCTTTTCCTGTCATATATGGTGTCAAATGTACCATGCTGACCGCTTCGGAATCCTTTGCCTGTACAAACGCAATATTATTCTGTGCCTTGTATTTGAAATAGTAATCCGTAAATTCCTTCGTATCTTCACTAAATACTTCTTCCCAAAGAGGACGAAGTGCAATCACATCTTCCCCTGCCAAAATCTTAACTTCCACTTCTTTCGTTCTCCTTTCCTTTGCAACCGCCGCAGCTTTCGCAGTTCCCGTAGGGAATTCCACGCATTTCTTCCGGTCCCGTCAGAAGACAGATGGCCTGTGCGCTGATACCTTCCTTCGCACCGGTAAAACCAAGTCCTTCTTCCGTGGTTGCCTTCACATTCACCTGTGAAATATCTATCTCACATACATCCGCAATATTCTGTCTCATGGTATCAATAAAGGGACGCATTTTAGGTGCCTGTGCAATAATTGTGGCATCAATATTCTCAATAAAATATAAATTCTCATCCAGAAGTTCTTTCACACGGGCAAGTAACTTCATGCTGTCGGCACCCTTGTACTCTTCCGCCGTATCCGGAAAATGCTTGCCGATATCACCGAGTGCTGCCGCCCCGAGTAACGCATCCATAATGGCATGCACAAGCACATCCGCATCGGAATGTCCAAGCAAACCTTTCTCGTGAGGAATCTGTACTCCGCCCATAATCAAATCTCTTCCTTCCACCAAGCGGTGTACATCATAACCCATCCCTATTCTCATACCATTCCTCCTGCTGCAATCTCTTTTATTGTAATCCTGAATACTAATCTGCCTTTGTTATTTTGCATTTTACTATTTTACATTTTGTTATTTTGCATTTTATTCTTCTGTATTTTATTCTTTTGTCAAATCCCGAATCACTTCTCCGGCAATCATAAGTCCTGCCACCGAAGGCACAAAAGCGACAGACCCCGGTGTAGAACGCCGCCGGCTTTCTTTTGTTATGTCAACCTTTTTTTCATCCGTTGTTTCTTCGTTATAATCTTCCTTTGGTGTTTGCGGTTTTATCGCCTCTTCCGTGGAATACAACACTTTCAGTTTCTTAATTCCACGCTGTTTTAACTCACGCCGCATCACCTTCGCCAGAGGACATACGGAAGTTTTGTAAATATCCGTAATTTCAAAAGCGCCGGGGTTTAATTTATTCCCGGCTCCCATACAGCTGATAATGGGAACTTCTGCCCTGTTTGCTGCTTCCACCAGGGAAAGCTTGGCTGTTACGGTATCCACCGCATCCACCACATAATCGTATTGCGTAAAATCAAACTGCTCCGCAGTTTCCGGCAGATAAAAGATACGATGTTCTTCTATCTTAATATCCGGATTGATTTCCAGCGCACGCTCTTTCATTACCTCAGTTTTGTATCTGCCGATTGTTTTGGTCGTGGCAATAATCTGACGGTTAATATTACTTTCCGCCACAGTATCACTGTCCACCAGCGTAATTCTTCCGATACCGCTTCTAACCAGTGCTTCCGCCGTATAACCGCCTACACCGCCAACGCCAAACACTGCCACATGGGCATTCGCTAATCTATTCATGGCCTTCTCCCCGAGAAGCATCTCGGTCCGGCTGAATCTTTCACTCATTCGTTTTCCTCCTGCGCAAACATCGGCGTAGACAAATAACGGTCTCCCGAATCCGGGAGCAGGGCCACAATCACTTTGCCACGATTCTCTTCTCTTGAAGCAAGAATCCCCGCCGCCTTTAGCGCAGCGCCCGATGTGATTCCCACAAGCATTCCTTCCGTTACCGCAAACCGCTTTCCTTCCGCAAAAGCATCTTTATCTTCAATGCAGATGATTTCATCGTAAATCTCTGTATTAAGCACTTTCGGCACAAAATTCGCACCGATTCCCTGTAACTTATGCGGTCCCGCTTCACCCCCGGATAAAAGAGGGCTGTCTGCAGGCTCCACCGCTACAATCCGAACATCCGGATTCTTTTCTTTCAAATACTCGCCGACACCGGTAAGGGTTCCGCCGGTTCCCACTCCTGCTACAAAAATATCTACCTTACCCTCTGTCTGTTCCCAGATCTCAGGTCCTGTAGTTTTTCTGTGGGCTTCTGCATTTGCCGGATTTTCAAACTGACCCAGAATCACCGCTCCGGGAATACTTTTTTCTAATTCTTCTGCCGCTGCCACTGCACCGGCCATTCCTTTGGCCCCTTCCGTAAGCACCAACTGCGCTCCGTACGCACTCAGAAGATTTCTTCGCTCCACACTCATGGTATCGGGCAATGTCAAAATAGTTTTGTATCCTTTGATTGCCGTCACTGCTGCAAGACCGATTCCGGTATTTCCGCTGGTTGGTTCAATAATGGTTGCGCCGGGTTTCAGAATCCCCTTCGTTTCCGCATCCTCAATCATAGACAGGGCCACTCTGTCTTTAATACTTCCGGCAGGATTTAAATACTCCATTTTGGCAAGCAGGGTAACCTCACCTACACCTGCCGCTGCCTTATATCTGTCAATCTGTACAAGCGGAGTATTTCCCACTATATCAATTGCACTTTTTACAATCTTACTCATAAAATCCTTCCACCTCCAAGCACTGTATCGCCATCATAAAAGACCACTGACTGACCTCTCGTAATGCCTCGTTGCGGCTCGATAAAAGACACTTTGACACGGTTGTCCGAAAGACATTCCACCACTGCATCAGCTTCCTTCTGTTTGTAGCGTGCTTTCGCCTTACAATGGATAGCTTTTCCGTTCTCGGGTGCAATTATCCAGTTAACATCCGCAGCCAGCAAATCCGAACTGAATAACTCTTCGTTGCGGCACAAAACCACCTCATTGGTATCCATTCGCTTCTCGTACACATACATCGGCTCCTGCAGGGCAAGTCCAAGTCCCTTGCGCTGTCCTATGGTGTAGCGAATCATGCCTTTATGTCTGCCAAGCACCTTTCCTTCACGGTTCACGAAATTCCCTTCCGCAAAAGACTGTCCCGTATACGTCTCGATAAAAGAAGCATAATCTCCGTCCGGTACAAAACAAATATCCTGGCTGTCCTTTTTGTTCGCATTTGAAAGGCCAAGCGTATCCGCAATTTCACGAATCTCTTCTTTGCTGTATTCTCCCAACGGAAACTTACAATGTGCAAGCTGGTCTTTCGTTAAATTATATAAAACATAACTCTGGTCTTTCCGTTCATCCAGACCTTTTTTTAACACGTACTGACCACGAATCGTATCGTACTCCACGCGGGCATAATGCCCTGTAACCACGCAATCACAGTTCTCTTCACGCATCTTATCCATAAAACGGCCAAACTTCATATAGCGGTTACATTCCACGCAGGGGTTCGGCGTTCCGCCTTCGATATAGGTATTGATAAAACGACAGATTACTTCATCTTTAAAATCCTCCCTATAGTCATAGGCGTGGAAAGGAATGCCAAAATGCTTTGCCACGGTCTTGGCATCATTATTCTGTTGCACTTCATATAATCGCATCGTTGCGCCAACGCAATCATATCCGGCCTTTTGCATCAAATACACCGCCACCGAAGAGTCTACCCCTCCGCTCATGGCTATCAATGCTCTTTTTTTATCACCCATACAATTCACCGATTCCATTTTTATTACTTTAATGCCCATAGATAGTGAAATTATACACAATTTTCTTACTAATCACAATATAATAAAAAAACAATATCAAACAAAATGCAGACAGTCTTTCCGAATAGAAAAAAAAAGAGAATCCGTTTGGATTCTCTTTCTCATCGTAGCGAGAGGGGGATTCGAACCCTCGACACTACGGGTATGAACCGTATGCTCTAGCCAACTGAGCTATCTCGCCATATGTGCAGTCGCGATTTTCAAGTGGAACCTATAGGGCTCGAACCTATGACCCTCTGCTTGTAAGGCAGATGCTCTCCCAGCTGAGCTAAGATTCCATATTTTTCGCGACTGCCTTATTAATATACAAAAAATATATCTAAGTGTCAAGCACTTTTTTATATTTTTAAATATATTTTTGAAGCCTTTTGTTTTTCACTGCCGTTATGCCTGTTTTACATGCGCTCCGGTGCACTGAAACCCAATAAATCCATACAGGTCTCCGCTACATTCCGTGTCAATGCAAGAAGTGCAATCCAGCCGGCTTTCTTCTCTGCATCCTCTTCGCTTAAAATCTTGGTCTCATGGTAGAATGTATTGAATGCATTGGCAAGATCATATAAGTATGCACATACTCTGTGCGGTGCAATCTCTGCATAGGCGCCTTCCATCATGCTGTTAAACAATGCTAGCTGCATCATTAAGTTTTTCTCGGAATCATTCTGATATTCCCGACAGGAAAGGCCGTCTGATGCATTCGCTCCCACTGTTTCTTCGTAACGCTTAAGGATAGACTTGATTCGAACAACAGTGTAGAGAAGATAAGGACCTGTATCTCCTTCAAAAGAAGTGAAACGATCAATATCAAAAATGTAATCCTTGCTGGCCTGATTCGACAAATCACCGTATTTCAACGCAGAAAGTGCAACGATTTTGGCTGTCTCTTCTGCTTCTTCCCTACTCATCTCACGACCGCTGAGAATCTTCTTAAGCATCTCCTCGTTAATGTCTGCAATAAGATTTTCAAGACGCATTACGCCGCCCTGACGTGTTTTAAAAGGCTTTCCGTCTTTGCCGTTCATGGTACCGAAGCCTAAGAACTTCAACTTTGTATCATCTCCTACCAGCTTCGTCTTCCGTGCACAACGGAACACCTGCTCAAAATACAAATCCTGACGCTTATCCACAACATAAATAATCTCATCCGGATTATACTCTTTCATACGCTCCTGAATCGTCGCCAGATCTGTTGTATTGTAAAGGGAAGCTCCATCTGATTTAAGAATCATGCAGGGAGGAATCTCCTTGGTATCTGTTTCCTCCTTAACATCTACAACCAGGGCACCCTCGCTCTCATGCGCATACCCATTCTCCTTCATATATGCAACCATACCGGGAATCACATCATGCACATCGGATTCGCCCTTCCAAAGGTCGAACTCCACATTCAGATTGCTGTAATTCTTGTGCAAATCCGCTACGGAAACATCCATAATGTGCTTCCACAATGCACGGTATCCGCGATTTCCGCTCTGTAACTTAAAGGTACAAGCCATCGCCTCTTCTTTAAACGCAGCATCTTCTTTGGATTTACCACTGGCGGTAGGATAAATCTCCTCTAACTCGGAAATGGTAAAAGGAGCTTCCGCCGGATATTCTCCCGCAAAAGTCTCGTCAAAGTACACCAATTCCGGATTACGAACCTTCAGTTCAGCGATAATGAGGCCCATCTGAAGCCCCCAGTCTCCCATATGAATATCGCCAATCACCTCATGGCCCATGAAACGAGCAATACGCTTCACACTCTCACCGATAACCGCAGAACGCAGGTGACCAACATGAAGAGGTTTCGCCACATTAGGGCCGCCGTAGTCAATCATAATACGGCTGGGATTCTCCGGCATATCCACGCCGAATTTCTCCAAACCGGACATATTATTTAAATATTCCTGCAAAAGGGAAGCGCTGACATTCAGATTCAAAAATCCGGGTGCCACAAACTCCACTTTGGAGAACACCGTGCTTCCTTCCAGCTTGGCAACAACGTCCCCGGCAATCACCATGGGCGCTTTATGATAAAGCTTCGCACCTGCCATTGCACCGTTACACTGATACTCGCAAAGATCGGGACGGTTTGAAATGGTTACCTTTCCCAATTCCTTGCCGTAGCCGGCCTGCTCAAATGCGTTGCCTACTTCTTCAGATAAAATATCCAAAAACTTCTTCATAACTTTACTCCTTATCCTTTCTATCTCTTTTGGAGAATATGCATCCGCAATAGTCCTGCCTGTAAAGCTCATACTCCTTCGACAGTTCAATGCTTCTCTTATATCCGTTCTTTTTCTTGAAATCGGAAGCAAGATATGTAATCTTCTTCCCTTGCGCCGCCGCTTCCCCAATTTCATTGATCAGGGGGGCTTTTTTAAGAGGGCTTAACGTCAGTGTCGTGGCAAAATAATCAAATCCACCTGCCTCACCTCTTCTTGCCGTTTCTTCCAAACGTAACTGAAAACATATTTTACAACGTTCTCCCCCTTCTTGGCAAGTCTCATATCCCTTTACGGCGCAAAAAAATTGTGACGGCTCGTAGTCTCCTTCTTCCACGTGAATGGGGAAACCGGCCAAATCACGGTTAAATGCCTCAATTAACTTAATCTGTTCTTCCACCCTTTTGCGATATTCCGGCTCTTCCGAAATATTGGGATTAAAATAAAAAACCGTAATTTCAAAATAATTCTTCAGATATTCCAACACATAACTGCTGCAGGGTGCGCAACAGCTATGTAAAAATAATTTCTTTCCGCAAATTTCTTCCTTTGCAAGAAGAATCTCCATCTCCTTCTGGAAATTCATTTCTTCACCGTCCTATATAATACAATATTTCTCCATAAACTCATCAAAAGGAATGGGTCTGCCGTAAAAATATCCCTGTACTCTCTCACAACCGATATTACGCAGTACTTCAACCTGTTCCTTTGTCTCCACACCTTCACAAACCACCTCAATACCGAGTCCCTTGGCCATCTCTACAATCTTCTCTAAGATTAGAATACTCGTCTCGGAGGTATTTGTTTCACTGAAGAATTCCCGATCGATTTTTAACACATCAAAGGGAACATCCTTTAGAATATTAAGCGATGAAAATCCGGAACCGAAGTCATCCATGGCAAGGACAATCCCGATATTTTTAAGTTGATTCACCACCTCAATCATCTTCTCTTTTTCATCAAAGAATACGGTCTCGGTAATCTCAATCTCAAGATTTTCCAAAGGAATCTGGTAACGGTTAACCATCTTTTCCACATGCTTGACATAATCAGGATTCATAATCAGAAGTCTTGACTGATTCACTGAAATAGGAATCTGCCTGTACTTCCCTTCTTCCATGATTTCCTGCATATTCATACAAAGACGCTCCAGCATATATACATCCAGCTTCTCAATGAAACCATTATTCTCAAAGACAGGGATAAAATCGGAAGGATAAATAACCGTTCCATCCTTGCGCACCCATCGTGCCAGGGCTTCCGCGCCTGCAACACGATTCTCTGCAATATTCCACTTCGGCTGCAGATAAATCCGGAACTCGCCCTGTGCAAGCGCAGGTTGCATGATTGATTCAATATCATTGATTTTTTTCATGCCGGAAACGATAACATCCGAATAAAATGCTTCCAAAACCTTCTCCTTACCGGTCATGGACTTACGTGCCACATTTGCATGATCAATAATAATATCAATATCTTCATCATCCTTATGTACCTGATAAATTCCCAAACGGAAACGTATCGGATACTTAACGCCGCATTCCCTTGCCTTCTCGCCTACGGCCTTCAAATACGTCTGGTAACGCTCGTTCACTTCCATATCATTCACAACCAGCGCAAGGAACTGATCCGAATTGACTCTGACGCATAACTCGTTCTTTCCGTAGATGCGGTCAAATTCCTGAATACAGGCACGTAAAACGCCGTCCGCCTTAACATGTCCATAAGATTCATTGATATAGCGGAAACGTACAATGTCAAATCGATATACCAGGAATGGAGTTTCGCGGTTTTCCTTAATAATCTCCCATGAATTACGCTTGAAATAATTCATGTTCTTACCGCCTGTAACAGGATCCGAATACGCTAATGATTCAATCAAACCGCTGGCTTGAATATCCCGATTCCAGGTGATAAAAAGAACAACAACCATCAGGACAAAAACAACAACTCCCACCACAAAAGTGCGAATCAAAACATCCTGAATCATAGGTTCTAACACCACATCATCGAACACCGCCACAAAAAAGCAGTCTCTGGTACCCTTAATCTTGCTGTAAACAACAAAACAATCCTTACCGCCGGAAATGCTGAAAGATAAACTGTCCGATTCTTCCTGGGACAGATCATTACGCATTTCCCTGATTGTTGTCCTTACATCCCGCTTGTTCCCTCCAAACTCCGTAAGTACAGAAAAAAGATTATCGCTTAAGCCTAACATATCCTCAAAGCCTGAGCTGTACTCCAGAAGCGTTCCGTCCTCATTAATAATACAGCAACATCCTATTTCCGTCAGGTATCCGAAATACTCTTCCTCGAAAATATCTTCCATGGAATGATTAATCAAAAGATATCCCATCTCATCATCAAATGCAGTCTCACGCACACCAAGCCACTTTGAAATCTCCTTCCCGTTTTCATCCAGGCCGGTTCCGTTTAAACAAATAAAATGGTCTTTATACTCAAAGCTATAGATTTCACCCAGAAGTTCCGAGGGCGTCAGATTTTCAATTGTAATTGTGGGAGAATGAAACACACCACTCTCTGAAAGATAAAAGAATTCGTAATCGGTGTACACGGCCTGCAGCTCAGCCAAAACATGACCGATACTCTGTCCTTCTTCCCGTTCCGCCAGAGCAGTTTCACAAAGCAGACTCATGTCATTTAAATCGGAGATTTCTTCATTCATAAGACTCATTCCGGTTTCCATATGATTTATAATTGCATCCTTGGAATGTTCAAAAAAGATCTCATGTACATCAATAATGTGTACCAGCAAGGCACTCAAACAAAGCACAAAAATAAGGACGCCGGCAAAAATCAATCTGTTGGTTGCATTTTTATTATTTAAATGCTTCATTTACGGCCTCCTTTTTTCATACATACTTTTAAAAATTATAACATATATGCACTTTCTTCACAACTCTTTCAAGGTAACATTTCCCTATAAAAAAGTTGCACATAAATGCAAAAAATAGTAAACTATAATTGAAATTCAGCCAGATTGGAGAGGAAATTTATGTCAGAAGCGATTTTTCAAATGAAAGACAGTATTAAGAAAGCAATTCACGGGAAGGATGACGTAATTGACAGCGTACTTTGCGCCCTCCTGGCCAAGGGACATATTCTGTTGGAAGACATTCCCGGCGTAGGTAAAACCACCCTGGTAACCGCCCTTGCAAAGGTAATGAATCTGGATTACAAAAGAATTCAGTTTACCCCCGACGTATTGCCAAGTGATTTGACCGGATTTAACATGTATGATAAAGAGTCCGGAACATTCCGCTTCTACGAAGGCGGTGTACATACCAACCTGTTTCTGGCGGATGAGATTAACAGAACATCCCCCAAGACGCAGTCTGCCCTTTTGGAGGTTATGGAGGAAGGACATGTTACGGTAGATGGTGTAACCAGAGATCTGCCTACCCCTTTTCTTGTTATTGCAACCCAGAACCCCATTGGTGCTTCCGGTACACAGAAGCTTCCGGAATCCCAGCTGGACCGTTTTATGATTCGTCTTTCCATGGGATACCCCGACCATTACAGTGCAGTTAACATTCTCAAAGGTGATTCCCATAAAGTCATTAGGGAGTTAGAGTCCATCATCAATAAGGAAGAGATTATTACCATGCAGGAAGAATGCGAAAACATTCATGTTTCCGACGCCATGTATGAATATGCCGTAGCTTTGACGGAGGCTACCAGAGACCCTGAGATTTTCCTTTTGGGATTAAGCCCTCGTGGAAGCATTGCTTTACTGAAGATGGCGAAGGCACATGCTTATCTTACCGGCAAAGATTTTGTCGCACCGGAAGATTTCCGTGAAGTTTTCAAGCATGTTGCGAACCACCGTATTATTTTATCTACCAAAGCCAAAGCCGGCGGTCTCACCGTAGACCTGGCTCTCCGGGACGTATTCGCAAGTGTGCGCATGCCGAAATAACGAACACTTTCAATTTCCGCTTCACCCGGCAAAGGTGAAGCTCTATTTCAGACAACCTAGAGGAATACGGCTTTATGAAGAAAAATCTGATTTCTATTATTCTATATTTTTTGGGCGTGATTGCCCTTCTTGCAGTATTTATCATATTGGAGCAGCCTTTTCTCCTGCTGGTCATTCTGCCCTTCATTGCGGTGCCCTTTTTCACCTCAATGGTCTTTTTCCATGCCATTAAGAAGATTTCATTTCAGGCCTATGGCCAAACCCCTTATGTGGAATTGGGGAACCCCGTAATCTTTTGTCTGGAAGGAAAGAACGATTCCGTATTTTCATTGTTTAACTGTACGGTATCTTTCAAAGCGGAGAATCTCTTTACGCCCAATTCTAACGAACAGCTTTTATCGGTTCCCCTTCATGCCAGACAAAAAAATGTCTTTGAAATCCCGCTGGAGACTACCATTCCCGGGCTTCTCTCTCTGGATTTTAAGCATGTTCAGGTAAGTGATTATCTTCACTTTTTCACCATTACCGTACCGCTTAACAAAGTTGCCCAGATACCGGTCTTGCCTCTCAAAATAAAGGCTACGATACCGGAACAGACCGCGTCTGCGGAGGGTGAAGAAGAGGTTGAGGATGCACCTCACGGTATGCCTTCTACCGATATCAAAGAAATCAGGGAATACCGTCCCGGCGACAGATTACAGCGTGTTCACTGGAAGCTCAGCGCCAAGCTGGACGATTTATTTGTAAAAGAAATGGCAAACACCAGCGTTCTTTCTCTGGTTATCCTTCCGGAAATGACCCGGGATAACATTACGGAAACTGCCGGCTGTCTGCGTACCTTACTGGAACAACTCATCGAAGAAGAAGTTCGCTTTGAATTGTGCTTATACAATCACACCCTTTGCGAATTCCAGAATATATTGATTACTTCCAAGGATGATTTCATGGATTCTTTCATCCGCTTTTATTATCTCCCGCTTTATGATGAGAGGGATCTTGCCAAAGAAGCCTTTTTTGCTTCCATGAGTCTTGGACATTCCATGCTGCACATTTTCGGAAAGAACATAGAATATATTTCCTGCAGCTAAACGATACAGAGGTGATTTTATGCCCCACTTTTTAGAACAGTTTTTCCGCAAAAGAGATTTGAAAGACAATAACGTTTATGTAGGCGACATCCACGACACTGCCGGACATAAGCGTGCTTTTATATGCTTTCTCCGCGGTATCATGGTATTTCTGGCATCCTACGCCACCATTTTCGGTCTGATGGATGCCTTTGACCTTCCTTTTAACCGGCCGCTGATTATCGGTTTCTTATTTGTCATTTCGATGTCAGTTGCTTTTCTGTATTTAAATAAGATTCTCTTTTATGCCGGCTATATTTCCATTCTTGTTGTGTTTACATGGCAATTGGTTCGTCTGTATCTATATGCGAACAGTGGTTATCAGGCCATTACTAACGTAATCTACGAACACTATTCCGATTTCTATAAGTTGTTAGGTCTGCGACAAGGTCAGGAATTCTATTCCTCCCGTTACGAAACAGTTACCGTGGCGCTGTTCTTCATCGGAACTTTCCTTGCGCTTTTGCTGAATGTCACCATTTCCGGTTACATGAACCTTTTGGAAACCGTGCTGATTACGTTTCCGTTCCTGGAAATTGCATTCTTTATCTATGAGAAACCGCCTCTTCATTGCGTGCTGATTCTCATTTCCATTTACGTATGTGTGGCGATTCAACAGGCATCGAAGCATTTCCGAATGCAGGTCAAAGGAAGGCACACCAAGGAATTTTTAAGATTTCGTAAAAAGAACAAGATTTATTACAGCTATCAAAGCAGTGCCAAAGGTTCTTTGTATACACTCCTCTTCTCGCTTGTGTCGGTATTTGCAATCGGTCTGTGCTTCTCTCCTCTTTACTATGCCGAGAAGCCCCTTACAAAGCCGAATGTTTTCAGAACCGAGATTGACAATATGGTTAAAATCTATGTCGAAAGCGGTGTTGGCGGACTCTTTGACCGCTACGACAATGTTGGTGGTCTTGGCGGCGGACGTCTGGGTGGTGTAAGCAGTGTCCGTCCTGATTTCCAGACAGACTTAACAGTCAGATTCGTACCATATAATTACGACACCGTATATCTCAAGGCTTTTACCGGAAGTTATTATATTTCCAATCAATGGTATGAACACAGTTATTCCGACACCCCGGAAGAGAATGTCAAAGAATTGTATTTATCCGATGAGGAAATTTATTATTACGATACTCTCTATATGCCGGATACCTATGCCACGGGAAAGATGGAAATTACAAATCATGATTTGGCAGAAAAAGATGTTTTATTTCCCTATTATTCCGCAAACGGCAAAACGAGTTTTCCTTTAGACAGCACCATGACAATCAACTACTCTCCTTATGACAGCCATAACATGCTTCTTTCTGACGAGGAGTTAGAGGAAGAGTATGAAATATACATCAACAGCAGATGTACCGATATCCCCACTGATTTACATATCTTTTTATTGTATTACATGCTTGAGCACGATATCGGAAGGATTTCCGATGCGTATTATCCCTCATCGGACACGCCGTCTAAGGAGGACATTAATAACTACCGTCTGTATGCTGCCAGCGAGATATACACCCATTTCATGAGGGAATTCGAGTATACCATGGCTCCCGGTTCTACCCCTGCCAACGAGGAATTTATTTACTACTTCCTAAATGACCAGAAAAAAGGCTTTTGCGCACACTTTGCATCCGCAGCAACCATGATGCTTCGTGCCAAGGGGATTCCTGCCAGATACGTGGAAGGCTATTGTATTCCCGTAACACTGATTGCAGAAGGTACTGCCGTTCCTTATGACTCTTTGGACGAATGGTATGCAGGCCCCACTTCTCTGGACGAACAGGGTGTAATTGAAGTTTTGGTAGATGACTCCTACGCCCATGCCTGGGTGGAAGTTTATCTTGAAGGATATGGTTTTGTCCCGGTAGAGGTTACACCTGCATCCGAAGATGATAGCATGGGAATTCCCGATGTAGGCGGATTATTTGCCGGACTATTTGATATCAATTTCAACATTGCACAGTTACCGGAATCCGGTGAAAGCTCCGGTAACAACACGCTGGCAACCTTTGGCAAATTATTTATTCCGAGTGCAGCCAAGACTGTTGCACTTCCGCTTGCAATCTTTGTAGGCATACTGGTTCTTGTTGCCGGCGGCTATGGATTATTCGTTTCTTTGCGGGAACAAATACGTCTGAAGAAATGTATCAATGCCGGACAGTATAATGAACCAATTTATAAACATTTCAACACGTTAAGTGCACTGTTAAAGAAGAAATTTACCACCAACAAGCCTTTGCAAAGAGTCTATCCGGATTATCCTGACAATCCGTTGCCGGATGAATTATGTAAACTAATCGACTTATATGAAACATATAAACGACTGCCCAAACAGGACCGCAAACGCTTAAATGCTTCTGATTTGTCCCGGTTAGAAAAACTTATGCCGGCAGAATCACCTCATGCGCAGGAATTCGAGCGTTTTGTTCACCTTACGGAACGAGGCTTGTATTCACAAAAAGGTCTTACTTCTGCAGAATACGATGAATATGTACAGTTAATGAAATCTTTACATGAATTGATTCGCAAACAGCCATAAGAATTCCTGATATCCGGCTTTTGCATTACAATACTCATAATCCTATGAATTTAATCAGCACCGCCGGCTAAGCCGGTGGTGCTGATTAACATATTTCATGAATTTCACTGTTTGGGCTGAATCATGGGGGCTGGTATTCAGCCTTTTCTTACATAATTGCCTGTTTAGGCCGATTCCTGGGGCTTGGTATTCAGCCCTTTCTCTTGTTTTCTTCTCTTTGGGCCGTATCGACAAGCCCGGGCATTCAGCCTTATTTCATGAATTCCACTGCTTAGGCTGAATCCTCCGCTCCGGCTTTCAGCCCTTCCTCTTGTTTTCTTCCATTTGGGCCGTATCGACACCCCCGGGCTTTCAGCCTTATTTCATGAATTCCACTGCTTAGGCTGAATCCTGGGGGCTGGTATTCAGCCCTTTCTCTTGTTTTCTTCCATTTAGGCCGTATCGACACCCCCGGGCTTTCAGCCTGATTTCATGAATTCCACTGCTTGGGCTGAATCTTCCGCTCCTGCGTTCGGCCACGTCCGTATAATGGTGTAAATTACAATTAAATAAAAAATGAGCCATTCGCTCATCCCTTAAGGTATAATAATAATCACCACAAAAACTAAAATACCAAGGAGGATTTGTAAATGGCTCAGCTTAATATTACCTTAA
>JAZOAG010000016.1:0-25041 GCA_045595325.1 Lachnospiraceae bacterium | reverse complement strand
TCCCTTTGGGCCGTATCGACACCCCCGGGCTTTCAGCCTGATTTCATGAATTCCACTGCTTGGGCTGAATCTTTCGCTCCGGCTTTCAGCCCTTCCTCATATTTTCTTCTCTTTGGGCCGTATCGACACCCCCGGGCTTTCAGCCTGATTTCATGAATTCCACTGCTTGGGCTGAATCTTCTGCTCCGACTTTCAGCCCTTCCTCATATTTTCTTCCATTTGGGCTGAATCTTTCGCTTCGGCTTTCAGCCCTTTCTCATATTTTCTTCCATTTAGGCCGTATCGACACCCCCGGGCTTTCAGCCTGATTTCATGAATTCCACTGCCCCGGCTGAATTCATACACATGAAGTTCAGCCTGTTCTTTTGAATTCATGAAGGTAGGCTGAATTTCCGAAAATAACAAAAAAGAGGATAACCCTTAAGTCATTTCATGACTTTTGGGACACCCCCTTTTCATCGTATCTTTCCGTAACACCAATCAATATGTAATACCAAAGAATATGTAACACCAAAGAATTAACCGCTGATTTCCATAAGCAACATGGGATTTAAGTATTCTTCCTCCAACAAAATTGCATAAAGAAATTCTTCCTGATTCCGGGAAACCTCAAACAACAGTGTCTGACGGTTTACTTCCGTTCCTTCTTTCACCTTAGGCTTCGCATTATAAAAGTACAATGACTGATATCCGTTTCCGTGATCAATCACTACCTTGTAACCATAAGTCGCATCTTCATAAACACCCTCCACAACACCATCTCCGGAGGATACAATCAAAGTATCTTCTTTTACGGAGAAAAGAACCGCAGGAAACTCCTGCTCTTCCGCAGTAGCAGGTTCTTCTTCGATTACCGCTCTTCCGTCGAATGGCAGTCCTGCCGGCACCTTTCTGGCATTCTCTTCCTCTTCTTCCACAATGGAAGATACCACCTCATTGCTTAACAATGAAACCTGCTGCTCATGTTCAATACGTTCACGCTCCAGCTGATTCTGCATTACTGCATTGTCCTTCTGAAGCTGCACGATTTCACGCTCACATTCATCAATTCTCTGTCTGCTTTCGCTATATAATGCAAGACAAATAATGCAGCCGGCTAATGCCACCATAGTAACAAGTGCAAATCCGAAGAAAATCTTCTTATTTCCCTGTATCGTTGCTTTCATGATGTTTGACTAAGACCTCCATCGCCATTCTGTATCCGTCGAAGCCGTATCCGTAAAAGGAATCGATACAAGCTTGCCGTATATAAGATATTTTACGGAATTCTTCTCTTCTGTCAACATCTGAAATATGAACTTCTACGGTAGGAATGGAAACTGCCTTTACCGCATCCGGAATTGCCACACTTGTATGAGTGTATGCCGCGGGGTTAATCACAATGCCGTCATACACTCCCATTGCTTCCTGAATGACATCCACAATTGCACCTTCGTGATTAGACTGAAAAAAAGAAACAGAAACCCCAAGTGATGCTGCACTCTCCTTACAGAAATCAATCAAAGCATTATAATCTTTTGTTCCGTAAATATCTTTTTCACGAATTCCCAATAAATTTAAATTTGGTCCGTTTATCACAAGAATATTCATATAGCACTCCGTTCTGCCGTTTTAAATGGAAACAGCTTTCCAAAAATCAATAATCTTATCAACCGCAGCCTCTGCGTTTCCTTCCGTCACTGCAATCCGTAAGTCTGCGGTTTCCTCATACAATGGTTGTCTCTCATCAAAAAGGCGCTTTATGGCATCATCGCCTGATGATAAAGGTCTTTCTTCTCTGGCAAGATAATTAACCGGGCGGTCGAGGTAAATCACGAAACCGTTCTGGTGAAGCAATGTCCGGTTTTTTTCACGCAAAATGCTCCCGCCTCCGGTGGATAATACAATACCGGTTCCGGCAGTCTGTTCTTCAATCACTTCGCTCTCTTTTTCACGAAATTCCGCTTCTCCGTAAGCAGTGATATACTCGCCTGCAGCCATACCGTATTTTTCTAAGAAAACCTCATCCGAATCATAAAAGATACGCCCCAGTTTTTCTGCCAGTATTGTGCCTACAGTCGTTTTTCCGCTGCCGGGCATTCCCACCAATGCAATGGAACAAACCTGCCTGCGAAGGGCACTGATTACTTTCTCTATTCTCTCTTCTGCATCCGGCATGCTTTCCGTGCCGTGAAAATGGCAATTGGCATACCACGCCTGAGCCACCAGCATGGGGAGTCCGTCGGTTACGGTAATTCCGCGCTTCATCCCTTCTAACAAAAGAGCGGTTCTCATAGGATTATAAATTACATCCACAATGGCTTCAACTCGGGTAAAAAGAGACAATTCCACTGGAATTTCTCCATTTTTCGGATACATTCCCACCGGTGTTGTATTCACCAAAACTTCTGCATCCGCGAAAATCTCCTGTTGTGAATAATCCGCCACCTCACAATCCGGAAATACTCCTATTAACGATTCCTTACGGCGACTTAAAAGAATAACTTTTGCTGCACCGGCCTTTTTCACCGCATACACGGCTGTTTTGGCAGTACCTCCGCTTCCCAAAATTACAACCTTCTTTCCGGAAAAGGAAATTCCGGCCCTGCGGGTCATATACTGAAATCCAAGATAATCCGTATTATATGCATAAAGCGTCCCATCCCTGTTTACCACCGTATTGGCACTACCGATGGCAAGGCAGACTTCGTCACAGACACAGTGCTCCATCACATCCTGCTTATAGGGAATGGTTACGTTAATCCCACGAAACTTTTTTTGTTCCATAAAGGTATGAATATCCTCTCTCGGAATCTCTTTTAACACATATTCCGAATTGCCGAACATACCATGAATTGCGGGTGAAAAACTGTGCCCCAGTTTCTCCCCGATTAATCCGTACTCCACTCTATTCTCCTTTCCGGAAACTCCAACCGTTCAAGTCAAATCAACAATCCTCTTAATGCATTAATTCTCCAGGTAACAACCCATGAATTCGAATTTCTCTACTGTATTTTCCAGCTGTGAGAACAAATTAAATACAGCATTATCATATACGGAAACATCTAAATCAAAATAGAAACTGAATTCAAAATCTTTATTAGGAATAGGACGGCTCTCTAACTTTGTTAAGTTGATACCAAGCGCCGTAAATTTCGCCATCAATTCATACAATGAACCGGGCTTATGAGGAAGGTTAATCATAAGACTTATCTTTCTGGAACCGGGATAAATCTCTAACTTCTTGGAAATGCAGACAAATTTAGTATAATTGTTCTCGTTATTCTGGGCATTATCCTCCACAATGGCAAGATCATAAAGTTCTGCACACTGTCTGGAAGAGATTGCTGCCACACTCTTATCATCACTTTCGGAAACTTTCTTTGCTGCAATCGCAGTATTCTCGCAGGGAATCACCTCCACGTTCATGGCCTTTAACAGTTCACTGCACTGTCCGATGGCTTGTTCGTGAGAATATACCTTCTTAATATCCTCTTTCTTCACACCGGGCTTTGCAAGAAGATAATGATTAATCTTAATCTTAACACTGTTTACAATATAAAAACTATGCTTGTTCATCAAATCATAATTTTCCATTACTGAGCCATGAAGACTGTTCTCAATAGGAAGAATACCGTACTGGCATAACCCCTTTTCTACTGCGGAAACAACGCCCTCAAAGCTGTTGAAATAAAGAATGGAAGGTCTTGCAAATAATTTCTCACATGCAATGGTGGAATTTGCACCTTCAATTCCCTGACATGCAACGGTTGCACTCTTCGGAAATAACTTAGGCGTTTCCTGCAAAGCTTCCGCAATACGATCACCGATGACGGAATTTTTCTTCATGCAATCTGCCTGATGTGCTCTGGATAAGTCAAAAATGCTTGTGTAAAGAATTTTAATGTACCCTGCCACTTCATCATTCTCGCCTTCTGTAAGCCTGGTGATAATTTCACGCTCTCTTGAAGTGTTCAGAATCGGAAGATTCTGTTCTTTTTTAACCTTCGCAACCTCTGTTGCCACTTCCAGACGCTGTTTGAAAAGCTCCGCCATCTGTGTATCAATTTCATCAATTCTATTTCTCAATTCTTTTAGTTCCATGGTAATTCTCCTTATCATTCATTTTTATTTTCTCTGCAGAAGCAAATCATACATACACACTGCCGCAGCAGCCTCCACACAGGGAAGTGCGCGGGGTACAATACAGGGGTCATGACGTCCTTCTATCTGAAGAACACCATCCTCCATCTTCTTATAATCCACTGTATTCTGCTCTTTATAAATAGACGGTGTCGGTTTCAGTGCAACCCTGAAAACAATGGGCATACCGTTGGTAATTCCTCCTTGAATCCCCCCGGAATGATTGGTTTTCGTTGCAATCTTTCCGGAAGAGGCATCCACATAAAAGGAATCATTCATCTGACTGCCCTTCTTCAGAACGCCTTCAAATCCCATTCCGAACTCTACACCTTTCACCGCCGGAACACCAAACAAAACATGGGATAAAACACTTTCCACATTATCATAAATCGGTTCTCCGAGCCCTACGGGAATCCCTGTAACGGCACATTCCACAATTCCTCCCACGGAATCGCCTTCTTCTGCCACTGCCTCCATGTAGGAAATCATCTTTTCTCCAATCTCCTTATCGCAAACCGGGAATTCATCCTTCTCATAAAAGAACGGCTTCACATTCACGGCATCAAAAGGTTTTTCTTTCACATCTCCGATGGCTAAAATATGGGAAAAGACCGAAATCCCTTCCTGCTCGAGAAGCTGCATGCAAACCGCTCCCGCAAAGCAAAGAGGAAGGGTGAGCCGGCCGGAGAATTGTCCGCCGCCGCTTTTATCCTGAAATCCCTTATATTTTTCCCACGCGGTAAAATCCGCATGGGAAGGACGTAAGAGCGCTTCTGTTCCGGAATAATCCTTAGGACGCATATTCGCATTGGCAAATACCGCACATAAAGGCGCTCCGCAGGTCACCCCATCAATCAAACCGCTTAAAATATCCGGCGTATCTGCTTCCTTTCGTTTGGTGGAGTATGCATTTTTACCACCGGCACGACGATCCAAAAACTGCTGTATACGCACCAAATCAAGCTTCTTTCCTGCAGGAATTCCGTCTATCACAACCCCAAGCGCTTTGGAATGGGATTGGCCGAAAATCTGCACTTTAATTCTGTCTCCAAATTGTGATGCCATACTCTTCTCCTTTTCTCTATTCAATCAAAACATCCGCATCGGCAAAAAGCCTGCCATAATCCTCAAAGAATCCCGGATAAGATTTATTCACAGCCTGCGCGTCGGAAATTCTTACCCTCTTTCCCGATGCCAGTGCAATAGTTGCGCCTGACATAACAATTCTATGGTCATTAGAACCATCCACCAATATCTCACCTTCCAAATCGGAAAGATTTTCTTTTGCTTCTATATATAAAGTTACGCTTCCGTCACACGCTTCTTCCGCCGTTAGCGAAATCCCAAACGGCGCCAGAAGAGCTTTCGTCGTCTCAATACGGTCGCTTTCCTTCATTCTCAATCGTTCCGCATGTGTAAAACAGGTTACACCTTCCGCAAAACCTGCCACCACACATAATACCGGAACCAAATCCGGGATTTCCGAAACATCTCTCCTGATTCCATTCAAAACACCGGGCTGTACCGTAACAGAATCACCCTCCGTGCTAACCGCCGCGCCGAATTCTCTCAGAATATCAAGTACGGCCTTATCGCCCTGCCAGTCCTTCACATCAAGTCCGGTCATGGTAATTCCGTCTCCCAATGCTCCCATACATAAGTAAAATGCTGCATTGGACCAGTCACCTTCTGCCTGTAAGACACCGGGCGAGCGGTAACTCTGATTTCCCGGAATAAAATACCCCTGCTCCCTCTCCTCTATCCTTATACCGAAACGATGCAACACCGCAAGCGTAATATCAATATATGCCTTTGATTCCAGCTTTGTGGTTAACCTTACTTCGCTGTCCCCGTCAAGGATGGGAAGCGCAAAGAGCAGTCCCGTAATATATTGTGAGGAAACATTGCCGGGAAGCCGATATGTTCCGCTTTTTAATCTTCCTTTTACATGGATAGGAAGGAAATCACCGGAAACTTCCACTCCGTTTTCCCGCATGGCATTGCAAATGGGGGCAAACGGACGGTTTGGAAGATTTCCGCACCCCACCATGGTAAACTCCTCTTTCAGGGCCGCCGCCACCGGCAAAAGAAATCTTGCGGTAGAACCGCTTTCTTTACAGTCAAAACAGGGGATTTCCTCTTTCAATGCCCGGATACAGCCTATGGTAGCCAACATATCCACAGATAAAATATTGCTCTTAAGTTGTGTCTGACTTCCCGCCAACATGGCTGCAAACAAATATCTGTGAACATAAGATTTAGAGGAAATTGCTTCCATCTGCCCGCCTCTTATTCTTTTCGTCTGTAGGGTAACGACCATCTTAAACTCCTTTTTTTACATAAGAATTCCATTCGTCCATACGCATGTCGCAAATCTTAACTTCGCCTATTCTTTGAGGAAGAATTGCACTGATTACTGCCCCTTCTCTCTTTTTATCCGATTTCGCCAAAGCCACTATGGCTTCTGCCTCATATTCACAGGAAGTAGGAAGATTATATGATTTCAGCGTATTTATCAAACGCGCTGTCATCTCTCCCGGTGCGCCGGTTTGCATGACTTCGGCGCTTCTTGTAATCATCACCATTCCGATTGCCACTGCACTGCCGTGAGAAATCTGATAATTGCTCAATTTCTCAATCGCATGCCCAATGGTATGTCCGAAATTAAGGATTTTGCGAAGTCCTAAATCAAACTCATCTTCCCCTACTACTTTTGCCTTTATGGCAACGCAGCGGGCGCAAATCTCATTGATATCGATGCTTTTTTGTTCGAACAATTCAAACAATTCCTCATCCCATATCATTCCGTATTTAATAGCTTCTGCCATACCGTCTGCATAAATCTCAGGGGTAAGTGTTTGGAATGTATCCGTATCACACACTACAAGTTCCGGCTGATAAAAGGCTCCCACCAGGTTCTTTCCCTCAGGCAGGTCTACTGCGGTCTTTCCTCCTACGGAAGAATCCACTGCCGCAAGAATTGTGGTGGGAAGCTGAATGAATCGCACGCCTCTTAAAAAGGTTGCCGCAACAAATCCTGTTAAGTCGCCGGTTACACCGCCACCTAATGCCACAAACAAATCACTTCTTGAAATCCCTGCCTCTGCGGCGTTTCGATACAATTTCAGTGCAGTTTCCGGTGTTTTGGAAATCTCTCCGTTAGGAAAAACAAAAGAAACTACTTCAAACCCCTTCTCTGTTAACTCTTTCCTGCACTTCTCTCCGTATAAAGAGAACACACGATCATCGCTTACCAGCATAACCTTACAAGGTCCGTATACTTTCAGTATCTCTTCCCCGTAATTAAGGTCTGCACCAATTATCACATTATAATTTTTTGTGCTTGTTTCCACCGGAACTGTCTGCACCATACTCTACCTCTTTTCTGTTATCGGCATCTTTTTTGATGCGTCCTTCTTTTAACAAGTTATGTAAACTATCTCTGTCTCCCTTTTCCAAGGCATCCCGATATTTGATTACCTCATCAATAAAAAGATTGACTTCTTTTAATAACGGTTCTCTGTTCTTTAAAAATAACTCCGTCCACATATCTTCATTTAAATATGCCACACGGGTTAAATCCTTAAAACTGCCTGCCGAGAAACCGTAGCGGCTTTCACAGGTAGGACTTTTGATATATGCGCTGGACACCAAATGAGCCATCTGTGAAGTAAAGGCAATTACTTCATCATGCTCTTTGTAATCCGTCTCTCGGATGGCTCCGAATCCCAGGTCTCTAAAGAACTTCTTCATCGTTTCAAAAGCTGTCGCATCGGTATATTCATCTTTACAAAGAATCATGGTAGCATTGTCAAAAAGACCAACAAAAGAATATTCATATCCCGACTTCTCAATGCCTGCCATAGGATGTCCGCCGATAAAAAACACTCCGTTTTCATTACAATAGGATGATAAGCTCTCACACACGTCGGTTTTGATACCGCCGCAATCCACTATGATACATCCCTTCCTCATGAATGGAATGTATTCTTTTACAAAAGAGATGCAGGCACCCGGATAAAGGGCAACGATAAGCAAATCACAATCCGCCATATTATCCTTTGTCAGTACCGCATCTATCACATTTTCAGCAAGTGCGGTCTGACAAATCTCCCCTCTTATCTCCAGTCCGTAAATCCTGCAGTCCGTTTTCGCTTTGATTGTTTTGGCCATACAGCCGCCAATCAATCCGAGACCTGCCACTCCAATTGTTTTTACCATAAATCAATAATGTCCTCTCTGATCTTCTGTACGCCATGATTAATCTCTTTGAATGCCTCCGGAGTAATGGACTGCTGTCCGTCACACCATGCCTTGGCGGGATTGTTATGTACCTCAATAATCAAACCGTCCGCACCGGCTGCGGTAGATGCATAACACATGGACTTGACATACTTGGAATAACCTGTTGAATGAGAAGGATCAATGATAATAGGCAGATGCGTTTTCTCTTTCAACACGGGAATAGCGGAAATATCCAAGGTGTTTCTTGTCGCGGTTTCAAAGGTACGAATACCGCGCTCACAAAGGATTACGTTTTCGTTTCCGCCTGCCATAATATATTCTGCGCTCATTAAGAACTCCTGAATGGTACTGGAAAGACCGCGTTTCAAAAGAATCGGCTTATTCGTCTTGCCCAGTTCCTTAAGCAACTGGAAATTCTGCATATTTCTTGCACCAACCTGGATTACGTCCACTTCTTCGAACAAATCAAGCTGGGATAAATCCATAATCTCTGTCACAATGGGAAGTCCGGTCTCTTTCTTTGCAAGCAGGAGAAGTTCAATTCCGTCACCGCCCAATCCCTGAAATGCATAGGGAGAAGTTCTGGGTTTGAACGCACCACCGCGAAGCATTGTTGCGCCGTATTCCTTTACTTCCTTGGCTATTCCTACAATCTGCTCTTCTGTTTCAACGGAACAGGGACCTGCAATCATGGCAAAGCTTCCTGCACCGATTTTGGCTTCCCCTACACAAACCTCCGTGTCAAAGGGATGGAACTTACGATTTGCAGCTTTATAAGGTTCCTGGATGCGTTTCACATTCTCAACAATATCCATTGCATTCACAAGATCGATATCCACAATGGAGGTATCTCCAACAAGACCTAAAATAGTGGAATGCTTACCTTCCGAAACATGAACTTCTAAGTTCATCTCCTTTAACCACTGCTGTAAATGTTCGTACTGCGCCTGATTGGGGTTCTGTTTTAATACAATAATCATTTCATTGTCCTTCTTTCTTACTTGTTATCTAATATAGAATTAAAAAAACCTGCGTTTCTCTGAAACGCAGGTAATTACTTACATAAACACAATGGTAATCACTTATTTGCACGACAGAGAAACCTTATTAAACTTGTTAATAAAGTAAAAGTAAAAGTATGCAAAAAAGTAATTTACACTCTTAATCATGTTTGTTCTCCTATCCAAAAATCTATTGCAATTATATCACTCACATTTAATATGTCAATAATAAATTTGCTTTTTTGTATGCTTTTTTATCACATTCCCTATGTAAAAGAACCGAAAAGCGCTTAATCCAGCTTCATATCTCCGTCTTTAATCAATTTACACTTACGCATGATTTCAGAAGTACCCCAGGCAATCAGACCGGGAAGAATAAAGCATAACAGCAGAATTTCAACCAGCGCCCAGAGGGGGTTGGTTCCGTTCTGTACCATCGTATTATATGCATTGATAGGTCCTACAAGACCTGCGGTTCCCATACCGGAACCGGTTGCATTGTT
Source organism: Lachnospiraceae bacterium (assembly GCA_045595325.1). Taxonomy (GTDB): domain Bacteria; phylum Bacillota; class Clostridia; order Lachnospirales; family Lachnospiraceae; genus UBA3766. The sequence continues at coordinate 15,170 of JAZOAG010000016.1, read as the reverse complement.
CTCAAAATGAAATAGCATGGTCGCCAAAGGTCCGGTAATAATACTTGCCACAATGGCCGGCAGCCAGATAATAGGCTTCTTCACGATATTGCCCATCTGTAACATACTGGTTCCGATCCCTTGTGCAAAAAGACCGTTCCACTTATTATCACGAAAACTTGCAACAGCAAATCCAACCATGTTAGCACAACATCCGACAGTAGCTGCACCGGCTGCAATACCGGAAAGATTTAAAATAACACCGATTGCCGCAGAGCTGATAGGCAATGTAAGGGCAATACCCATAAGAACTGCTACAATAATACCCATTAAGAAAGGCGCCTGCTGGGTTCCGAACCCAATCAGTTCTCCTACCTTCGTCATAAAAGCACTGATGGGGGAACCTAACACCAATCCCACGGTACCACCGCTGACGATACAAACAAAAGGGGTCAGGATAATATCCAATTTTGTCTTGCCGGAAATCAAACGTCCGATATAAATACCGGTAATGGCACCGAGAAATGCACCCAAAGGTTCGCCGGGTGTGGGAAGATTCATCATTCCCTCTACAATAACGGTTCCTGCAAGAATCTGCTTTGCATACGCACCAATCAACCCGCTTACTGCCGCAGATAAGGTAACCAAGGGAGCTGCCTTAAACTTAATGGCAACACCGCATCCGATTCCTGCACCGGTTAAAAGCATGGCAAACTTACCCATCACAAACAAAAAATTTGACAGTTCCGTAGGGATAAACGTCACCTGCATCAGCATGGACGCAATCTGGGTAACAATGGTACCGATAATCAGGGTTGCAAATAAGCCCTGGGCCATACCGGTTAACCCGTCAATAAAAAACTCTTTCAGAAACTCTCCTACTTTTTTCATAATAATCTGTTCCTCATTCTTTCTTATAGCACTTATTTAACGCAGTACCCTATTAAAGTAGCACAGTTTGATTATTTATGCAAGAAAACTTTTTTCCTACTGTTTACTACGTTTTTAAGTTGTCAAAAGACCTTCCGAATCGTCAGAATTGTTTGTATAAATTACTGCAAAAAACCAAATATATCTTTACTTTTTGTGTACAATATGTTACCATATTATCGTTGTAAATATTACAACAGCTATATTATTTTTTCGGAGGTATCTACAATGAACAAAGGTACAGTTAAGTGGTTTAACAATCAGAAGGGTTACGGCTTCATTTCTGACGAATCAGGAAATGATGTTTTCGTACACTACTCAGGACTCAACATGGAAGGCTTCAAGTCTTTAGAAGAAGGCGCTGCTGTTGAATTCGAAGTTGTTAACGGCGAAAAAGGACCCCAGGCTGTAAACGTAACCAAGTTATAATTAATCAGTTTTATCGATGTGCCTTTTCTTAAATATAAATTAAGATTTTATTTAGAAAGAAGCAGTATTGTATTAACAGATTAATGAACATTACGTTCATATGCAAGAGATTCAAAAAAGAACCGGGAAACCGGTTCTTTTTTATTTCGTACTATCGCTTACCTATCTTTATTTCGTACATATCTTTATTGCTTACACATTTTAACAATCTCTTCAAATGAAAGATGACCGCCAAACAAATCCAGCGCACTTCCGATGGTCGCATGCACTCTTCCCTTTCCGCATTCTTCCAACATAGCCAAATCCTTCAGATTATGAATCCCTCCGGCATATGTTACGGCATTCCCATCATATTCACCCAGCATTTCTACCAGCTTTTCTTCAATGCCTTCTGCTTTGCCCTCTACATTTACTGCATGAATCAGGTATTCGTCACAGTACTCTTCCAGTTCCTTTAAAAGCTCCGGCGTAAGTATGACTCCCGTATTCGTCTGCCAGCGGTCCGTCATAATGCAGTAACCGGATTCCGTTCTTTTGCAGCTTAGGTCAAACACAACCCGTTCCTTCCCCACTGCATCTCTAAGACGAATCATTCTCTCTTTCGACAGTGCGCCACCCTCAAAAAGATAAGAGGTGACAATTACATGGCTGGCTCCGGTAGCAATGTACGCACCGGCATTCCCGTCATTGATTCCGCCGCCGATCTGCATTCCTCCCGGAAATGCCTCCAATGCCTTCATGGCCTGCGCTCTTGTTGCCTCATAAAAAGGACTGTCCTTATGATTTAAAAGAATAATATGACCGCCCTTCAAACCATGTTCCCGATAAAGTTCTGCATAAAAAGAGGCATCCTTTGCGGAAACGAAGTTTTCTACCGCTGTATCTGACTGATCTTTCAGACTGCTACCAACAATCTGTTTTACTTTACCGTTATGTATATCTATACAAGGACGAAATTCCATCATAATCTCCTATCCGAAACCTTGTTAGGCTTCAATTACATCCTGCATATCATACAATCCGGCAGCTTTGCCTTTTAAGAATTTAGCGGCAGTTACAGCACCCTTTCCAAAAATCGCTTTGGAATATGCTGTATGGCTGAAGGTAATTACCTCATCCTCTCCCGCGAAAATAACATCATGATCGCCAACGATTGTACCGCCTCTTACAACAGAAAAACCGATTTCATTCTCGCCGCGTGCTTCTCGTCTTCCGGTTCTGTCATAAATATATTCATAACGGTTATCAAGCTCCTCGTTAATGGAATCCGCCAATGCAAGGGCCGTACCGCTGGGCGCATCTTTCTTTAAGTTATGGTGTTTCTCAATAATCTCAATATTAAAACCTGCAGGTGCCAAAGTACCGGCTGCCTCTTTCAGCATCTTTAACAGAAGGTTAATTCCCAAGGACATATTGGCAGACTTAAGTACAGCCACTTCCTTAGAAGCCTCTTCCACCTTGCAAATCTGCTCCGGGGAAAGTCCGGTGGTACAAAGAACTACCGGAACCTTCTTTGCTGTGCAGTAATTCAACAAATCATCCACCGCAACGGAAGATGCAAAATCAATAATAACATCTGCCTCCACATCACAGTCATCTATCTTCGCAAAAACAGGATATGTATTCTGAATGCCGTCATACAAATCAATTCCTGCCACAATTTCCATATCTTTTTCCTGTTCAATTAATCGGGTGATTACCTGGCCCATTTTGCCATTACAACCGTGCATTATTACTTTTACCATATGTATTTACTCCCTAACAATTCAATAAATTTCTGCGTATAATCATAACACCGTGCATTGATAATGTCAACGCACAGTGCCATGAATATCTCCCCTCCCGGCCTTGCCGATTGGCCTTTTCGCCGGGAGCCTTATTTACTTTTATGCCTGTGCCATTACTTCCGTTTCAACATCCTCTTTCTTCTCTAACTTGCTTACGGAAACTTCATAGGCAACTCTGCGTTCCACCTCTGTTTCCGATATCTTTTTCATATATTCACGGCTCTGGATTCGTCCGTATACGCAACATCTTGTTCCCACTTCAAACTCGGCGGAATAATGTGCATTTCGTCCCCAACAGATGCAGGGAATATAATCTGACTTACCGTAAGGTCTGTTTACTGCCAGCAGAACATCTGCAATCTCACGTCCCAGGGGCGTCTTACGATATACAGGCTCCTTACATATGTAACCGTCCAGAAATATTTGATTTGTTTTGCTGCTTTCGCCTATTTCATCTATGAATTCTATCTCTCGTACAAACACAGATAATATCAGTCTATTCTTCAGTTCTTCATGCCTGTTGTAAGAACGGAACTGTCCGATGGCGGAAATCTTCGCACCTCTCTGATCCGTTTTCACATCAATCAGTCTTTCTGAAACCATTAAAGGAATCACATCCGTGGCATCACTGAGTCTTGGCACCAGTACATCCACCAGATAAAATCCCTCTCCGTAAATCTCATGACTAAAAGAAAATTCACTGATAATCTCACCCATAATCACTACCTGATTATTTTCAATTACCTTATCTGTCATTAATAAGTTCTCCCTTCTTTGCTTTCATTATTCGCAAAAGAATTTTTTCTATCACGTAATATAAATATATTCTGCTGTTCGTTCCAATATTCCACTTTTTTATTCTAAAATGATAAAAAAATGTATGGATTAAAATGTCACCCTCAAAATTGTCTCAATCAACCGACTATTGTAATGTTACTACAACTTTAGGATTTTAGCAAGATAAATTACAACAGTAATAGAATTTTAGAGCAATATAAAAGAACCACTCCACTGCATATTAGTGAAGTGATTCTTTGTATCAAACGTATTTCAAATCATTATTCTACGGTTACAACCCAACCTTCGGGACCTTCAATCTTACCTAACTGAATTCCTGTAACAGTATCATATAACTTCTGGCTTAACTCACCGATTCCGCCGTCTTTAATCTGAACAACTTCATCGCCTTTACGCAAATGACCAACGGGAGAAATAACAGCCGCTGTACCGGTACCCCATACTTCTTCCAAGGTTCCGTTCTGTGCTGCTTCAAAGAGCTCATCTGCGGAAATCTTTCTCTCTTCTACATTATATCCCCAGGACTGACATAATTCGATACAGCTTCTTCTGGTTACACCGGGTAAAATACTTCCGTTCAATGCAGGAGTAACAACGGTTCCGTTAATCTTGAAGAAGATGTTCATTGCTCCTACTTCTTCAATATACTTACGCTCAACGCCGTCTAACCACAATACCTGGGAATATCCCTCATCATGTGCCTTAACCTGCGCCTTTAAGCTTGCAACATAGTTTGCACCTGCTTTCGCCTCTCCAAGACCGCCGCGAACCGCACGAACGTATTCATCTTCGATCCAGATTTTAACAGGGTTCAAACCTTCAGGATAGTAAGCACCTACCGGTGAAAGAATAATAATAAACTTATATGTAGAAGAAGGACGTACCCCAAGGAAAGGATCCGTTGCAATAATAAAAGGTCTGATGTATAAAGAGGTTCCGGGCTTGGTAGGAATCCAGTCACTGTCAGTCTTAACTACCGCCTTGATCGCCTCTAAAAAGTCCTCTGCGGGAATTGTAGGAATACAGATTCTCTCATTGGTATTGTTTGCTCTCTCAATATTCTTGTCAGGACGGAATAAAAGAACCTTTCCTTCCTCATTCTTATATGCTTTCATACCTTCAAACATTTCCTGGCCGTAATGGAAAACCATTGCGGAAGGTTCCAGCATAAGAGGTGCATAAGGCTCAACCCTTGCATCATGCCAGCCTTCTGTAGGATTGTAATCCATTACAAACATATGGTCCGTAAAAATGGTACCAAATGTCAAAGGATTATCTGCTGTAGGTTTTGTTTTCGGTGTTTTGGTTAATTCATATCTGATATTCATAATGCGTTCCTTCCTTTTCCTTCTTATTAACGGTCATCGCCGCTTTTTATTTCTAATTCATTCTGAAATTATATTATATTCCTATGTACACAAATGTCAATCGATAGTTTTTTAACAATCTTTCCTCCTAAGCCTGCCATTCCGCCGTTTTCCCTTACATTCCCCTCTTTAAGGGTGGCATATTCTTATAAAATATGCTAAAATCAAAAAAAACGAAGGGATGCGACTTGGAGTGAATCGTTTACTATCTCGTATAAAAGCATTTATATTGAAAGACGTTTCCAATGAAACCGAAACAAAGGAATTGGCAGTACTGCTTCGTCTCCTTTGTGTTTTTTATGTGTTATTTTTCGTCATTTCTTCTATATTAATTGCAAATCTTTACTTATATACCATCAGCGTAATTCTATTAGCCTTTATTGTGCTTCTGTGTTACGCTTTTATTCTTACCTATGATAACAAAACCGGCCGGGCACTATATATATTTCATTTTACCATTATATTCAGTTCCGTTCTTCTGACACTGTTCTGTGGCTGGAACGCTAACTTCCAATGGGGAATCCTTGTCTCCCTGATGGTTAGTTTTTTTAACGTCAATTCTTCCATGAACACCAAACAGCGTTTTAGCAAAATCATGGTATGTCTCCTGGTTTGTCTCTCTATTTTTTCACATCTTGCGATTAATGAGCCCGAGATTAAGCACAATATTAATTTCTTTTTACAAACCATCAATGCATTTTTCTACGGACTTATTTTCTGCTACATAGCCTATCTTTTCTGTACCAAATATAATCAGGCAGAAACCAAATTGCGCAGAATAAACAAGAGCCTTGCCCAGGCCGCATCCCAGGATTCACTTACCAGACTCCCGAACCGTCGCAGTATGAATGAGCATCTTGCAGCTCTTGCTTATGAATATGAGCGTTCCGGCAAGCCCTTTTGTATTGCAATTGCCGACGTGGATTTTTTCAAACGCATCAATGACAGCTACGGACATGATACCGGTGATTATGTATTAACCACACTTTCCGAACTGTTTCGTTCCACAATGAAAGGGCGCGGTGTGGCTGCCCGTTGGGGTGGGGAAGAGTTTCTGTTTTGCTTTGAAGGAATCAACGGCCGTCAGGCTTATATCATTCTGGAATCCTTGCGCATGCAGATTGAAAAGAAAAAATTCATGTACAAGGACCATATTTTAAACATTACCGTGACCTTCGGATTGGAAGAATATTCACAGATTATCGGAACAGAAGCTACTATTTCCAAAGCCGATGTCAAATTATATGAAGGGAAAGCCTCCGGACGAAACAAAGTCGTCTTCTAGAAACTTCCCCTTCTGTGTTGTCGTGCTTAATATTTCTTATTATTTCCGTTTGTATGTTACAAAAGTGTAGGTTATATCAAAATAAACCTGCTCTTCGCTCTCCTCTGTAATTTCCCACTCCTTATCTTCATCAAGATTCGGAAAACACACATCTGCCTCATATTTATGGTCAATCTTAGTTACATATGCCGTGTCACAATATGGCAGGAACTGGCGATAAATACTTTCTCCTCCGGCAATGTAAATCTCTTTATCCGGATATTTTTTCAGTTCTTCCAGCACCTCTTCTACACTGTTTTTGTAAATTTCACCATTTTTACTTTCCCTTTCCTTCCCTGTCAGAACAATATTCACCCGGTCCTTCAATGGTGTGCCGTTCGGGAAAGAATCCAGCGTTTTTCTGCCGATTACAATAACATTTCCTGTGGTTTTCTGCCGAAACATTCTCTGGTCTCCCGGAATACGAATCAGAAGTTCGTTGTTCTTTCCGATTCCCCAGTTTTCATCAACTGCTACAATTAAATTCATGTTTCTTACCTCCTTAAATAGCAATGGGAATATTGGTAATCTGCGGCCCCGTTACATAGTTTTCCACTGTGACATCGTCCCTGGTAAAAGCGTAGAAATCCTTCACATCCGGATTCAGCCGGAATATCGGCGCGTCATATACCGGTCTGGTAATCAACTCCCTGATAATAGGAATATGTCTGTCATAAATATGCGCATCTGCAATTACATGCACCAGTTCTCCCACATTCATATCCGACACCTGAGCAAACATATGCAAAAGCACTGCGTACTGCGCCACATTCCAGTTATTTGCAGCCAAAACATCTTGAGAACGCTGATTTAAAATGGCATTCAACGTAAGTCTGTCTTCGCCGGGCTTCTGCGTTACGTTAAAAGTCATACTGTATGCACAGGGATAGAGATTCATTTCACTCAAATCCTGATGCACATAGATATTGGTCATGATGCGGCGGCTGAAAGGATTATTCTTTAAGTCATAAAGAACCCTGTCCACCTGATCCATCATCCCTTCTTTATACTGATGTTTTACGCCCATCTGATATCCGTACGCCTTACCGATGGAGCCATTCTCATCCGCCCACTCATCCCAGATGTGACTGTGCAAATCATTAATATTGTTGGACTTTTGCTGCCAGATCCAAAGCACTTCATCCGTAGCAGACTTCAATGCGGTCTTACGAAGGGTAATCAATGGAAACTCCTTGGATAAATCATACCGGTTTACCACGCCGAAACGTTTAATGGTATAGGCACTGGTGCCGTCTTCCCATTTCGGACGTACCTTTTCTCCTTCCGTACTGGTTCCGTTCTCCAGTATATCCTTACACATATTTATAAAAACCTGATCTGCGTAGCTCATCTCACTATTCCTCACTATTCATCTCTATTTCTCGCTCTGCTTCCGCTGTCTATTCTTTGGCAAGATAGAAACATTCTTCTCGATCGGTAACTTCAAGTTTTCCGCAGGTTACCGTAATCAGCTCCTTCTCAATCCGTTCAAAATGTTCTTCCCGAAAACGAACGGTTAACATAACATCATTTTCGTAAACAGTATCCAAAATCTCAACATTATTTTGAGCAAGGATGTACTGTATCTTTCCCAATAAAGTATACTCTGCTTTAATGGTTAACATAATACCTTTTACTTCTTCCGCAATTACACTATTGGCAAGTGCTTCCTTCACGGTCTGTCCGTATGCACGTATCAATCCGCCGGTCCCGAGCAGGGTTCCCCCGAAATAGCGGGTTACGACAACAACGATATTGCGTACTTCTGCATGTAACAGCACCTCAAGCATAGGCAATCCTGCGGTCTGCGGCGGTTCCCCGTCATCATTACAACGGGTATACTCTCCGTCTTTTCCGATTACATATGCACTGCAATTGTGTCTGGCATCCCAATATTTCTTTTTTACCGACTCAATAAAAGCAATTGCCTCCTCGGGAGTGGAAACGGCAGCCATGGACGCAATAAAACGCGACTTCTTCTCCACCACTTCCGCACTTCCGGGTTCTACTAAAACCTTCATTTCGTTCTCCATTCCTATCTCTACAATCCAAAGACCTACTCATTGTAACATAAAAGAAGCAAAAAAGCACCCTTAATTCCACAAAAACCATTCCCCACTGCCGTATTCCATGTAAAAAGAAGAATAAATCCAAAAAAATAGAGAACACTAAATAAAAAAACTTTATTTACTACGGCTTATTTGCTATAATAGTGATATCTATGAGGAGGAATCAAGATGAATTATGGAATAAAAGGTGTCAAGAAAAAACAGGCAGCACTTAATTCAAAAGAAACCAAAATCAAAAAAATGTTTTGGGTATTACTTTTAAGAGCATGCTTTTTCTGTGCCATTGCGATTTGTATATTAGGCTGTTGTGCAGGTCTTGGAATGTTTAAAGGAATCTTAAGTTCCGCACCGGACATTTCCACACTGGACGTTGTTCCCGTAGGATATGCAACTGTGGTTTATGACTGCGAAGGACACGAAATGACCAAGTTAGTAGCCCAGAACTCTAACCGAAGCTACGTGTCCATGGACAAAATCCCCCAGAACCTGGCCGATGCATTCGTTGCCATTGAGGACGAACGTTTCTATACCCACAACGGAATTGATATCAAGGGTATTATTCGTGCCGGTGTTACGGGCATTCAGAACGGATTTGAATTTAAACAGGGCGCAAGTACCATTACGCAGCAGTTATTAAAGAACAACGTTTTCGAAGGCTGGGTAACGGAAGAAGACGATATGGAAAAGGTAAAACGTAAGATTCAGGAACAGTACCTTGCCATTGAACTTGAGAAGCAGCTTTCCAAAGAAGAGATTCTTGAGCTTTACATGAACTCTATTAACTTGGGCCAGAATACCCTTGGTGTTCAGGCAGCTTCCATGCGTTACTTCGGCAAGCCCGTATATCAGCTTACGCTTTCGGAATGTGCCGTTATTGCAGGAATTACCCAGAACCCTTCCAGATTAAACCCGATTTCCCATCCCGATAAGAATGCGGAACGTCGAGATAAAGTTTTAAATGACATGCTGGATCAGGGGTACATTACCCAGGCAGAATATGACGAAGCCATGGCCGATGATGTATACTCACGAATCCAGTTAATAAACAGCGAAATGGATGACAATTCTGTCTATACATATTTTATAGACGAGTTAACAGACCAGGTTACTACAGATTTGCAGGAGATTTGCGGATACGATTCCCAGACAGCATACCGTTTGGTTTACTCCGGTGGTTTGAACATCTATACAACCCAGGATCCACAGATTCAGGCAATCTGTAATGAAGTATTTTCAAACGAAGAGAATTATCCCGAAGGACCGAAGTGGTTATTAAACTACGCTCTCACGCTCGAGAACGAGAACGGCGACTTGAGAAATATCAGTACGGAAATGTATCAGTCATTTTATCAGGAAACCAGTCCTTCCTTCAATCTTTTATATAATACGGAAGAAGATGCCTATGCTGCCATTGAAGCATTTAAAGAAGCAATTATGGAAGAAGGCGAAGAAATCAGAGCTGAAAGCATTAACTTGACCATACAGCCTCAGGTTTCCCTTACGGTGCAGGATCAGTCTACCGGATACGTAGTTGCCATGGTAGGTGGGCGCGGTGCCAAAGTTGCCAGTCGTACCTTAAACCGTGCAACCAATACCAAACGTCAGCCCGGTTCAACCTTTAAGGTGCTCTCTACCTTTGCTCCGGCTCTTGACACAGCAGGAATGACACTGGCTAATATGCAGCTGGATGCCCCGTTTAATTACGCGAACGGACGCCCCGTTTCCAACTGGTACAGTTCCTCTTCTTATAAAGGGCTTTGCAGTATGCGTTATTCCATCGAACAGTCCTTAAACATTTGTACCGTTAAAACTTTAACTGTTATCACTCCCCAGCTTGGATTTGATTATCTTCAGAATTTCGGTTTTACCACACTGGTCGAAAGAGAAGTACAAAGCGACGGACGTGTGATGTCTGACATCGGACAGTCTCTTGCATTAGGCGGAATCACTTACGGTGTTACAAATATGGAATTAAATGCGGCGTATGCTGCTATCGCCAACAACGGCGTATATATCAAGCCTACCCTTTATACCAAGATTGTTGACAGTGAAGGAAACGTACTGATTGACAAGACAAATCAGGAAGGCAAGCAGGTTATTCAGGATACTACCGCTTATCTTCTCACGGATGCCATGGTGGACGTTGTAACCAAAGGTACCGGTGGTTCCGTTAATTTCAATTCCCAGATGGCGATTGCCGGCAAAACCGGAACAACCTCCGATTATAATGACGTATGGTTTGCAGGATATACCCCTTACTATACCGCTACCGTATGGACCGGCTATGATAATAACGTTAAACTTACCGCTGCAGCAGAAAAGAACTTATCCAAAACCCTTTGGCGTGCAGTGATGTCTCGAATTCACGAGGAATTGCCTAACAAGTCATTCCCTATGCCAAATGGAATTGTGTCTGCAACCGTTTGTTCCCGTTCCGGTAAATTACCGGTTCCGGGATTATGTGACCAGACGCTCCGCTCTGAATATTTCGCACAGGGCACGGTTCCTTCCGAAACCTGCGATATACACTATTCAGGCATTATTTGTGAGTACAGCGGCTTATGTGCCTGCGAGAATTGTCCGTTTGCAATCCCCGGCACTTCAGAGCTTCCTTTTGTAGAACATCAGGCTCTCTGGTCCGGTTCCAACACCGGCGGCGGACAGAACGGACAGACAAATATGTGTCCTCATAATATTGAATTCTTCTTACAGCCTAATTACGCCGATATCTTAACACAACAGATGTTGGAATTAGAGCAAAGACGCGCTGCTGCTGCGGCTGCAGGCAATCAGTAAACACAAATTTCTGAATTTAATTATGTTTATTTAAAGAGGGTGTCCCAAAACTATGACTATTAAGGTCGTAGAGAGGGATACCCTCTCTTTATGTTCTACTTTCATGCACACAAAAGTAGATTCATCCATTTCTCATATTTCCTTCCGTTTGGGCCGTATTGACAAGCCCAGACATTCAGCCTTATTTCATGAATTTCACTGCTTGGGCTGAATCTTCTGCTCTGGCTTTCAGCCTTTTTTCTTGATTTCTTCTCTTTAGGCTGAATCCCCCTCCCGGCAATTCAGCCCTTCCTCATATTTCCTTCCCTTTAGGCCGTATCGACAAGCCCAGCCATTCAGCCTTATTTCATGAATTCCACTGCTTGGGCTGAATCTTCTGCTCTGGCTTTCAGCCTTTTCCCTTGATTTCTTCTCTTTGGGCTGAATTCATTATCGTTGCTCTCAACACAGCTTTAAAATAACCACAGTAAAATATAATAAGTTTCACTGGGAGAAGAAAAAGAAAAACAGGGAGAATCCATATTTGACAGACAACTTACTCTACACCAAAGAAACAGACAGCTTTGTCTGCCTGAATGGGAAGCAACTGATACATGTGGGAAACCGTAAATATGTAACAGAAGCAGGATACGACACCAGACGGGATTATTACCGGTGCGAGGACTGTAAAGATTGTCCATATGCGGCTGAATGTAAGAATACAGATAAAAACCGTACAATTCAGGTATCACACCGACTGAATGAACTGAAAAGAAAAGCAAATGAGAACCTTTGCTCCGAAAAAGAACTTAAACTACGCTCACCTGAAACATAAGAGAGGTACACTCTTTTCTGAAACATAATAAGAGAGGGTATCCCTCTCTACGACCTTAATCAATCATAGTTTTGGGACACCCTCTTTATGTTTGTCTTATAATGTTATTAATCAATTTCCGGAGTACTCTGCCGCATTTACCGGTATTTCCACATATTTACCATCCACATTCAGATACATCTCAACCAGCTCCACGTATTCAGAGTAAATATACGCTTCTTTTCCATCGTATATAATCTTAGTCCATTCTTCATCGACATTCTCTACAAACTCAAAATCATAACCGCTGTAAGCTGATCCCAATCTGTCATAATCCGTACCGGGACCGCTTCGTACGTTGATATTATCTTTAAGAATACGTACTCTGGTATATGTTTCCTGTTTCACTGGTTCTTCTTCGGAAACAACCTCCGGAATCTCTTCCGTTACGATAACATCCTCTGAAGGATTCATTTCATCAGCCTGTGTCTCCTCCACATCCGGCCGCAATATCAACTTAATTGAAACAGTAATAATCGCAATGACCAATACAATCATTACTCCCTGCATGATTGCATTCAATGTACGTTTCTTCATAAATTGTTTCTCCTGTTAGTCATCAATTCGTCATTTGGTAAGTATAATGCATTCTGTAAGGTTCTTTCATTTCACCATATCTAAATTCCACCACAATAACACCGTCGAGATATTCATCCTCACTGTCCTTAGTGAACTCACCGTCAAAGTAAAGAGAACATTCTCCCTTTTCAACGCCATCCCAGTTGTGTGAATACGAAAGGTGAAACAAATCACACGCAAAATCATAAAAGCTGTCTTCCTTCGTTACATCAACATAAAAGGTGTTTTCTCCCAGATGCATATCAGCAGGAGGGAAGTTACCTGTTGCTACAAATTCTTCGGTCGGCACAAAATCGATATAATCCCAATACTGGGCGCCAAAGTATGAACCCATTTCCATTTCAAGGTACCAGGAACGAACCAAATCAAATTCAGGTTCATTGTCATCCGCAAAAAATTCAACATCTCCCTTTTGACCAATCTCACCTTCGATTCCGGAAATATCTTCCTCAGTTAACTTTACTTTTGCCTCTTCCGCCAAAAACGTAATCAACTCATCTGCGTTCTCAACCTTTTCCAGAGTAACCTCTCCCTCAAAATAGCCGAGAAAAATTGCATTTTCAAAATCAGTCTCATAAACAACAGGCTCATAATTACTGAAATCATAATCATCATCACTGTCGTCGAAATCAAAATCGTTTCCGTTAATGTCAAAGTCAAAATCATCTTCATCAATATTCACATCAAAATCATAGCCATCTTCATCCAAATGAAACGAAAAGTCAGACTCATCTGATTCCGAATCGGACATATATTCATCGCCTTCTTCACTCCAGCTGTAATCCGTATCTGAAATATCAGGCGTATAATCACCATCACCGCCTTCGGCTGCTACTAAAATGGCACATCCGACTCCGCATCCGCCAAAAATACAAATACCAAGGAAAAGAACCACCAGGGCAATAATTAGAAATATTTTCCATCCTTTATTCTTGCCACCGGATTTCTTAGGAGGTTTTCCGTTTCCGCCAAATCCGCCGGCTTGTCCGGGTTGACCTGGCTGGCCTCCGACTCCTCCCTGACCTCCTTGTCCGGGCTGGCCTCCGAATCCTCCCTGGCCTCCCTGTCCGGGCTGGCCTCCGAATCCTCCCTGGCCTCCTTGACCTGGCTGGCCTCCGAATCCTTCCTGGCCTCCTTGGCCGGGTTGGCCGGGCTGGCCTCCGAATCCTCCCTGGCTTCCCTGTCCGGGCTGGCCTTGCCCTATAAAACTATCAAATCCCTTGGACGCATCAAATTCCTGCATTCCTGCTCCTACAGTTACAACCGGTGCCTCATTTGCTACCGGTGCTTCATTCATTGCCGTTGCCTCATTTACTACCGGCGTTCCATTTGTTACCGGTGCTTCACTCATCATAACCGGCTGTGCGGTTTCCACCTGTGGCGATGCCACATCTTCCACCCTGCTTCCGCAAAAAGTGCAGAACATCATGTCCTTATCAATCTTATTTCCGCAATTAGTACAATACATCTGTTTTCCCCTCTTCTGTTTCTTTGTTTTTTTCCTAAATCATTTTAACATGAATAAAATACTCACTGCAATACCATTCACTGTTTTTTTATTTTCATTCAAAAAGATAACACATTTTCATTGACAAAACTCTTTATTGTATGTTATTATATCACTCGGTGACACGCCGACAATAAAGTGTCATGCTGCTGTGGCTCAGTCGGTAGAGCGTCGCATTGGTAGTGCGGAGGTCACGGGTCCGATTCCCGTCAGCAGCTTTTTTAAAAGAGTGGAAACCTTGAAAAATCAGGGTTTCCACATTTTTTTGCTACAAAATTTTGAATTCGCCTTGAATACACATAATAAGATCACCTAAGTAGATTTTGGTTCTTTACCTTATATACTTAGGTGGTATCATATCATAGTCCGCGGGGCTTGTATTTGCATTATTCAAACTTAAAAATACCTTCTCTGATTTCACCGGTACCAGTAACATAAGAAATGGCTACATTCAAGATTCCGTCTTCATCTAAGTACATGGGCGAATCAACCGTAGTTAATGCATTAGCTTCTTTTAAAACATCCAGATACTCCTCTTTGTACTCATCAGGTATATTATCAAAAAAACTATCCAAATCTTTTCTTTGTAATTCACATGCTGTTTCTAAAAATACTTTCTCTGTCATACCTTTTTTAGCAAGAATATCTGCATTGGTCAATTCCCTATCCTTTGCAAAATCATAATTGTAAACATAAAACCATAATCCATCGTTGGGAAAGGGTATTTTAATCATAATAGAAACGATATCTTC
>JAZOAG010000015.1:0-2218 GCA_045595325.1 Lachnospiraceae bacterium | reverse complement strand
CTTATTAGTGGTGTTGTAGTTGCGCTTGCTTTTACATCCTGCTTCTGTTGGATAGGTTATGACATTCGTTACATTTATGCACTGGCTGATAATTCATATTATCATCAGACCTTCATAGGTGTACTATGGATAGGGGCATTTGTGTTAATTGCACTTGGTATCAGTCATTTTTTGCTTGGTAAAATGGAGCAGACAAAGGCAGGAACCTTTATCTGTTTTTGCAGTCGGAATCTGAATGTGATTTATATTATCCAGTGGTTGATTATAGCGTGGACGGTGGCATTTGTCACTGCAATGAATATAGAGGTAAAACTCCGGGCGGTAGAAATTATTCTTGTCGGATTATTGATATCATCATTGTCCATCGGAATGATATCGTTGTGGAAGCGAATGAGAAGAAGGGATACGTTTTGCAGATAATACGGAGGTATATAGCATGAAGAATATTATGATCGGCACTTGGGCGTGGGGAACGGGAGTAAATGGTTCTTCTATGATTTTTGGAAAAAAACAGAATCCGGGAATTTTAAAGGAGGCATTTGAAGAAGCAGTTAAACTGGGATTTTTACACTGGGATACGGCAGCAGTTTATGGTATGGGAACATGTGAAAGTTTTCTGGGAACTATGATAAATGAACACGAAGATATTTTTATCTCTACGAAATTTGCTCCGACGAAGAAATATCGCAAGGGTGCATTGACAAAATCTTTTTATGAAAGTATGGAACGTTTGGGAAGAGAGTGTGCGGATTTGTTTTGGATTCATATGCCAAATAATCTTGTATTGAATCTTCAGGAAGCAATTCCCTTGATAAAAGACGGTAAAATCAAAAATATCGGAATATCAAATGTTTCACTGGAACATATTCAGATTGCTGAAAGTGTGTTACAGAAGGAAGGAGTGAAACTGGCGGCAGTACAGAATCATTTTAGTCTTCTCAGGAATGACCAACAACAGATTATTGATTACTGTAATGATAACGGAATGAAGTATTATGCCTATATGGTTTTGGAACAAGGAGCGCTATCCGGTAAGTACAATGCCAAGAATCACTTCCCACTCCTTTCTTCGAGAAATATTGCTTTTCCGAAAAGTAAATTTGTAAAAATTGAAAAATTGCTTGCTGTGATGAAACTTATAGCAGACAAATATGAAATCGATTCTTCGCAGATTCCGATTCTTTGGGCAATCAGTAAAGGCGCGGTGCCGATTGTAGGAATTACCAAACCGTCTCATGCTACCAAACTTGTTACTGCTATGGAAGTTTCGTTAACAGAACAGGAAATCGATTTGATTGAAAAAGAGGCAACTGCTACAGGAATACGGCAGCAGGGAAATTGGGAACCGCAATAGGTTATGTATTTTTAGAGCTTGCTAAATGAAAAGACTGAGCAAAGAGCAGATTTTGATGCCTCATTCACAGCTTATTGAACAGACTGGCGGGACTGCTGGTGTAAGAGTTTTCAATTTGTTGGAGTCTGCTATAGAGACTCCGTTTCAGGTATTTGGCGGAGAAGAGCTATATCCAACGATTCAAGCAAAAGGTACACGTCTGGGCTATGGTTTATGTTGGATAGAAACAAGCGAATAGGAACACAGGTGATTATTTGAATTTATCGGAGGAATATTATGGATAACAACAAAATTGCAGAATTTATCAAGAAGCAAAAAGTTGCTTTTATCTGTTCTGTTGACGAAGAGGGATTTCCCAATGTAAAAGCAATGCTTAGACCGAGAAAAATCGATGGATTAAGCCAGTTTTATTTTTCAACAAACACTTCTTCAATGAGAGTAAAACAGTATATAAATAATCCGAATGCCAGTATTTACTTCTATCATAAAGGATTGATTAAGTACACTGGTGTTATGTTAAAAGGTAAAATGGAAGTGTTAACTGACCAAAAGACAAAAGATATGATTTGGCGCAAAGGGGACACGATGTTCTATAAAGGCGGCGTTACTGACCCCGACTATTGTGTTTTGAGATTTATCGCAGAAAGCGGAAGATACTATTGTGATTTGAAAACAGAAAGTTTTACAATCGAGTAATATAAATTTCATTAGTAGAGCATGTGAAAATTTCAGTCTTGCGAAGAGACTGAAAACAACAGAAGATTTGAAGTTTATAGTGAGATACAATTACCGTTTTATGGTTCGTAAAGGAGATTTGTTAGTTTGAATAAATTTATAAATAAAATATTATGTTTTGTAATGACA
>JAZOAG010000014.1:0-2365 GCA_045595325.1 Lachnospiraceae bacterium | reverse complement strand
AAATGCCCCTATCCATAGTACACCTATGAAGGTCTGATGATAATATGAATTATCAGCCAGTGCATAAATGTAACGAATGTCATAACCTATCCAACAGAAGCAGGATGTAAAAGCAAGCGCAACTACAACACCACTAATAAGAATTATACGATAAAACCTGTCTTTATCACATACTTTTTGAAGATATTCCGCAAAAAACATTCCTAAAAGAGGATAAAGACACCAAAGAGAAAAAGGGAACGCTACTTTCTCTCCCGTAGGCAACAAAAGGCCCAATAGGTTACCGGGAATTACAGAAGAAAAAGTCAAATGTGTGGCCCACATACCAATCGCCTGTATCAATACACCTATCATTAACATTCTTTTTGTACCAATTCCTGCTTTCTTTAGGAACCCTACCACCAAAAAGGTCATTCCGGAAAACTGTAAAATGTCAATATTCAGAAAACCGTCCGCAATATATTCAAAGCTGTAATCCATACCCAGCAGAACATTCCCCAATATCTCAAGAAACGTTTCTCTGAAAAAATTCAAAGCAAATCCCATAAATAACAATTTCCAACCTCGCTTTATAAACGCTCCCGGAGATTTATGACGGGTATAAACCATTCCGATTCCCATAGTAAACATAAATACCGGCGCTGCCATCGGACCGCCAAGGAATTCCATCGCATTACGGAAAAAGCCCTCAGGCATCATAGTATGGTAATCGTAATTTCCTAATTGCTCATAAACATGGATACAAATCATAAAAAAAATAGCAAAGAACTTTACGCAATCCACCTCAAACTGTCTGCCCGTATTCACACATTCGGATGCAATGAACGAGTCTGTATGTAATTGATGTTCATGCCTGTCAATCTCCCGTCTTTCCATCTGTTTACCTTCCTTTATCAGAAATTTTCTTGAATGTTTTTAATGTCATAAGTGCACCTTTCATTTTGCCGCCTTTCAATAGTGACCGCGAGGTCGCTATTGTTTTATAAAAAAAGAGAATACAATATTCTCCTTTTTATATTCTACTCTTTCCTGAGCATTGAAAAAGCAAGCACACCTCTTAAGTGGTAACGCAACAAAGAATTAAGTTGCTCTTTCATATTCTCCTCTGATATATAATTCACCAAGATGTTTTCAATCCCTGCCATCAGCATTTTCACCAGTGATGCCGCAAAACCTTCCGGCGTTCTTTGCGGATCAAAAGCCATAAAATTCTTCATCAATTCCTTCTCAACCATCTGCTTTAAGGCCACACCCTCTTCCGGGGCATCAGAACTAATGATAATCATCATTTCTTTCCTGTATTTCAGCATAACAGGAAAAAGTGCTTCCGTCATGTGCTGTGCAATTTCATCATTTGAAAACATAAGTAGTTCTGTACCGGTAAGAATCTTCAAGACATTCTTAATTTCCCAAGAGGGCTTGGCTAAAATCTCATGACAAATATCCTCCTTTGATGAAAAATATCGATACAGATTGCTTTTACTAATATTACAACTATCTGCAATAGAACTCATAGTAGCATTACGAAAGCCCTTCGCACTGAATTCTTCCAATGCGGATTCCAATATTCCGGTTCGGATGTAATCTTTTTGTACCTGCATAAATACTCCTGCTTTTATTAGTGACCTATCAGTCGCTTTTGATGATACCACTACTTCTCTCATCTGTCAACACAACATAATTTTTATGTAAATACATGTATCATCAAATCCGCAACTTTTCCAAAATGAGTGTCCTCTCTCATTCCATGGTAATACATCAACATCAATTGTATCTGCTTGTATGTATTCCATTAGTTGATAAAATGCTTGTTTTCCATGATGCTTGCGTCTAAAATCCCTTTCAATATAGAACTGACGTAAATATGGCGGTGTTGAAGTATGCCTTATTAGTGCATATCCCAAGATTTTTTCATCTTCAATGAAAAAATAGGCATTATAGTCATCATTTATGAAATCACTCATTCTACTTTCCAGTTCTGCAACACTCATCAGTATTAAATTCTATTTCAATATGATGTGTCGATTTTAGTTTGGACAATAGCACACACGTCTCAACATGCCTCGGAAGCCCCCATTGATGTTATACCGGCAACTAAAGTCAATGAAACAAGAGGTTTGAGAGTTTAGATTGGAGATTTTAGATGGCAGTAAGTAGAGGAGCTTGCTAATGGAATGGAAATATCTACGAATTTACAAATCTGCTAATAAAGCTAAAACTACATTTTTGATACAATGCACCATCTGAACATTCAGGAGGGTATTTTTGTATTGTCCGAATATTATCGTTTACTTTTTGAGTGCTAAATTATTCAGCGGATTGTTTAGTATTTGTAACTTGAAAGTACGTCATGAATTCAATCGCC
>JAZOAG010000013.1:0-7667 GCA_045595325.1 Lachnospiraceae bacterium | reverse complement strand
CGGGCAATCGCAAAGCCAGCCATATCTGCCGTCTTCATCAAAATATAAATCCTTGAATGTAATGAGTTCCATCACTGAATACATGGTAATATTCTGCTTGTTATACTTTTGAGGAATATTGTTCCATTCCTCAATATCCTCATAATTTTGCAGATAATATGTAATCACCGCGTCGGGAATATCATCCAAAAAATCCTCTTCTTTTTCCAAATATTCTAAATAAGCTTTTCTTTGAGATTCGTTGATTTCTTTTCCCTGGTCCGCATCGGCAACCACATGAATCCATCTGCCGGTAACTCCATACAAATTCATTTTCACAGACTTCTGCCACGAACAATCATAGAACATTTCGCCAAAAGCTTCATCGTTTACCTTGGCGTAGTTTTCCTTTAGCACATTCCAGCCTTCGAAAATTCTGACCTTATCATCGGATAAAATAACAGAAATCGGAAATTCATTCCAAATAAACTCTACCAACCAACCATAATTACCGTTACGATCAATAAACAATGATTTAATATCAAATAAATTTATCAACGTAATCTTTTCAACAACGTCTATTCTCAATTCATCATCCAAAGGCCATCTTCTTTCAATATCTTCATAATGGTCCTTATAATAGTCTAAAAGAAGAGTTGGTACTTCTTTTGAAATCCTTTGTAAATCCGCCAAATAAGTTTTGTAAGCCATACGCTGGATGTCTAAAATTTCTTCATTTTCCTGACATTTTATGATGAGCTCCAATTCTTCCTCATCTCCACCCCAAATGCCTAAAAAAATCTTCGTTTTGAGAAAACCGTTCTTGTCGTATTCAAGTTCACCAAATACCTCATCTTTTATTATATCTCCCATTATTTCTTCTCCTCCTATTTAACTCTGAACGCATTCCTGTTATCGCCCTCGAAGTTTTTAAAGACGTGCTCCTGCATCCTGTCTTCCCCATAGGATTCATCGAACGCAATGCTTTTTCAATGCCCATACCGCCACCCATGGCATCCGGGCCAAAGTACCTGCGCACCCTTACGTTCCCATCTTCATTTGTTTCTTTCTCCTTATTCAAAAAAACAATTCCGCAAGTTGAAGGGGAATGAAACAACTTACGGAATCAAAAAAATAAATACATTAAATTCTTTTTTTTATAATATATAAAAAAATACACCAAACCACAATAGCTTTGAAACAAGATGCGCGCCGTTTGATGCAAGAGGTTTGTTTCTGCGCATGAAATGCTCTTTTACATGCGTGAAATTCCATTTTTACCATTCGGGCATTTCATGCGCACATTTTTACATCTTATACACTCTTTAAATGAGAAAACCGGTTGACATTCTGCATCAAATCCTCTATAAAATACATAAAGGCATTTCATCCCAAAGCGAGGTATTATCGAATGAATACAAATAAAAAAATCTGTATCATTATGCTTGATGTAACAGGAGATTATCGCGACAACTACATTATCGGAGTTGAGAAGCAGGCCAATAAATTCGACTATCAGACGGTTACGTTCTCCATACCGTTGTTAGACGAACTTCATACCAAAAGAGAAGAAGAAATTTATCAGATGATTGATTTCTCAGGCTATGACGGCTTTATCTTTTTTGAGAATTCTTTCTCCGCGCATAAATCTCTCGGCAACATGGTAGAAACCCTTCTTGCCAAGAATTGCAACGCACCGGTGGTTGTCATCGGTGAATCACGCGTTTATAAAGAAACCTTTCTTCCGGATAATACGGCCGGCGCAAAGATGCTTACCGATCATGTAATAGAGAAACACGGTTGCCAGACACTATATTTCTTAGGTGGCGAACCAAATCAGGTCTTAAAGAATGATCTTGGTTTCATACAGTCCCTCAAGGAGCATGATATTCCCTGCACAAATGACAATCTTCTTTACGGAGGATACTGGCGCGAATGCGGCGAATCCCTTGCCAAAGACATTGCCTACAATATGGTTGAGAAACCGGATGCGGTTATCTGCCAAGACGATACCGTTGCGTTTTTCTTTATCAAAGAGCTTTACCGCTACGGCATTCGCGTGCCCGACGACATTATCGTTACCGGTCTTGGCGCGCGCGCGGATTCCCGAAACAATATTTTATCCATTACAACATATCCGAGCAACGCTGAATATTGCGGACGAAAGGCAATGTCCAGACTCCATGCTCTGATTACAGACAGCGAAGAACTTCCCATTCTTCTTCCGAAAAGCAGTGTAATTACCGGCATGAGTTGCGGTTGCGGAGACTGTCTCTCTTCTGCTGTCCGCTGGCATCTTGAACAGGATGATAAAAAGCGCACTGCCGAAATCCACTATCACAACAGTGAGCTCGAAGAAAAGTTATATACCTGTACGACTTACAAGGAACTGCATCCAATCATTTATCACTCAGAATATCTGATTAAATCAGCTTCCTTCCTTTCCGTTAACATTACAGAGAGCGAAACGACTTCCCGTTGTATTTACATGACAGACCATGCCTGGAGCGACGTGCCCATTTCATTTGAAAGTAAAAAGTTATATCCCGCCGCTTTACCCAAACAGCATCCGCAGAACCTTCATGTTCTGCCCATGACATTCGGTGGTCAATTTATCGGCCATGTAGTTGTGGGCTACGATAACCCGGAGGTGTATGATACAATCTTAAAGCGCTATATCTCGCGTCTTGCGATTTCAGTTTATCTGCTTAAATATCGTCCCTGCGGTACCGATACTGCAACGCCCGCAACATCTGCCTTTTCCGACTCCACAGCACCTGCTGCGTCAGTCGCAGATACGATTTTTATCAAAAAAGAAAACAGCCTGATTAAAGTCCCTCTGGAAAATATCTTTTATTTTGAATCCGAAGGACGTAAAACCATGGCTGTTATGAAAAGCGGTCGTTTTGAGACCGGCAAAACACTTTCTGCACTTGGAAGCATGCTCCCCGAAAAAGCCTTTTATCGTGTTTCGAAATCAGCAATCGTAAATCTGTCCAAAGTAGTCAGCATCACACCGGATGTTGACCGTACATTGATTGCTACCTTCCCCGATAAATCTACCGTTCGGGTTTCACGAATGAACACAATTGATTTCAAGAACAGAATCAAAATGATATAGAATTTCCCCAATACCCAATAAATCGTTTATAAACCATACTTATTTATACAAATCCGCCAAGGTCAAGAGTTTAACCGCGCCTTTGCCGGCTAACTCTTGCAATCCTTGTGTGAACCCACCTTTTGAAAAGATATAATAATGATATTTCTTCCCTTTTCCAAATACTGTTGCATAATGTTTTAACAATTCCAGCTCATCCACACCAATTGTTTCATTACGATATTTGCAAGACCCGATAATGTATTCTTTTCCTTCCACCAGTGTTCCTACAATATCAATCTGTACTTCTTTCTTTTCTTTTGCATCTGTTCCCCACCATTGACCTACATCTGATAAAATAATAGGTAAATCTTCTGCGTAGCGAAGCAGATATTCTCTACACATCTGTTCAAAAACAAGTCCCATATAATCGGAGAAATGCTGTTTGATTAATGTATCATATATTCTCTCAATTTTCCCTGCACTAATTGCAGATGTATTCTGTGGAACAAATCTATACCAAAAACGGAAGAAATTATCACCTATCGCATATATTGTCCTTTTCCCACCCTTTTCTGTAATAGGAGTTTCCTTTTTGATAATCCCGAGCTCTAACAGAACTTTTAAGTATTTAGCACATACTGCCGATTCCATACCCATTTTAGTTGATATTTCATTAGAACGTGACGCACCTCCGGCAATCGCTGTAATAATGGAATTATATACGGCTGGTTCACGCAGTTCCTGTTTCAATAAATTTTCCGGTTCTTCAAATAAATAACTGGAAGTATTAAATAAATTATTCTTTAATGCTTCATCAATATCATTTTCTACCTCAAGCTTATTAATATAATGTGGCACTCCTCCGGTAATCCCATAAACAAGCGACTGCTGCTCTTCATCCAATTCCGGATTAAATGCAGTCATCTCTTTATAATCTAACGCCTTAATTTTAAACTGCCCTGTTCTTCTTCCGTAAAGCGGACTCTCATATCCCAGCACCTGATATTCCATAAAACTCATAGAAGATCCACAGAGAATTAGGAATAATTGACTATCCTTCCATATATGGTCAATGATATGTTGTAATCTTGAAGAAATAGACTTATCTGCTTTTGCAAGATATGGATACTCATCAATAACAAATACTATTCTCTCTTCTTTTGCCATACGTGTAATTTCTGCAAAAGCAGCGTCAAAGGATGCATAAATTGGAGCAGATTCCACTCCCGGATAACTTTTTTCATAAATAGCTTTTGAAAGTGCTTCTAAATTCTCCTGTGAACTTGCATTAAGTGCAGACAAAAATATAGTTGGCTTATCCTTACAAAACTCATTTATAAGTGCTGTTTTTCCTACTCGACGACGTCCATATACAACAATACACTCAAAATTCCCTTTTTTATATCTTCGGTTCAAATCATACAATTCATTTTCTCTGCAATGAAACATATTTTTCTTCCCTTCTTTTGCTAACTCGTAAGTTACTAACTCATAAGTTAATTATGATTAAATGTAGTTAATTTGTCAATAGAATAAGTGTAAAACTTTTCTCATAGCTTGGAATATCCATAATCGATAACCTCCATTTGTTTGATAAGCAGAGTATATCACAAATAAATGCAGCCGGAGTTTTTATGGTCATCCGGCTACAACTAATTTTATTTTATATCATGATATATTTTATCAACTTCATTTTCGTAGACTTTTTCAGTGTTCTCATCAAATAACACCCACTCTACCAAATCAAACTTATCTTCATTCACACTGAGGAATCGTGCAACCGTTGCCACTGCAATCTTTGCCGCCAACTCAACCGGAAAATGGTAAATCCCCGTAGAAATTGACGGAAATGCTATAGTACGTATTTCATTATCCATCGCCACCTGCATAGCATTATAGTAACAGCTTGCAAGCAATTCTTCCTCATTCTTCTTCCCACCGTTCCACACCGGTCCTACTGTATGAATAATATAATCACATGGTAAATTATACGCCTTTGTAAGTTTTGCTTGTCCAGTCTTGCATCCGCCAAGTAACCGACATTCAAACAGTAACTCTGGCCCAGCAGCTCGATGAATAGCACCATCCACACCACCGCCACCGAGCAATGAACTATTGGCTGCATTAACTATTGCCTGAACACCTAATGGTTTTGTAATATCTCCTCTGACCGTTTTAATCAAATACATTTTTTCTCAACTCCGACATTTTTTATTAAGCTCTCAATCTTCAAAAAAGTTGCTCAAAATTGAAAATACGAGGTCCGTTAATTATAAAATTTTATTCATTTTTTTATAATTCAGCTTAGTTCAAACAAAGATGAAACCTGAAATTGTCGTTATAAATGAACATCAAAATATTGGGATTTCCTCCCACATATGATTATTGCTATGAACAATTATTATTAAAGCAAATCATTATTATACTAACACTATTTTTTATCTATATCCCAAAGTCTTTTCTATTGTTTCCACAGTAAATAAATCTCTGAATTGTTCAATACTATTGATATATAATGTATTCAGCACTTGGCAATAATTTGCTCCAAACTTTTCCTTCAACTTGTTACAATATTTCATCAAAAGGTCCTCATATCCACAAAAAAGGCTTGGAATAATTTGATAAATGCTGTCAATAACTTCTTTGTCCATTCCTTCATTACTAAGAAATTGTAGCCCCTCAGCTATCTTAACATAGTCATAACTTGGAGCAATTCTATATTGCGGATATTTATCAGCCCAATGAAGTATATATTCTTGTACTTCTTCGCTTTTTTCTCTTTCAAATACTTCACTTGTCCAATTCTCTATTGGTTCCAATAAGAACATTCTATCTGGCTCTTTTTCGTCTATCGTCCATTGTACAAAAAAGTCGTCTTCATAACAATAATCTATATCTGGATTAAACACATTTTTTTTCGATGATGTGAATGCGTTACAAATCATATTCTTCAACACATCTTCTGGAATAAATGATACTTGAGTGCTGTTATCTTCAACAGAAACTTCACTTGTTATTTCTTGCGAAATTTCTTTTCTCATTTGAAGTATTTTCTTGTTTTCATTATCAAACATATACATATAGTATCCCGCATAATATCTTTGCTCCGAGTTATCGGTTGGCAATGGTAAAATATAATCACTGTCACATATCCAAACACAAACGAGAATCCAGTTATTTTTGATAAGACTAATCAACTTATTTTCTATACTCGCAAAATCATTTTTAAAATATTCATATATATTTGTAATCATTAAAACACCTCTCCTATCTCAATATATATAATACAAATGTTGGAGTTTATGCTATCATACTTCTCACCAAAATAACAAAACAAGCAACACTCTTCAGTACATAATTTATCTTATCACACAAATTCAAGATTTTCACTCTCTGTAGCCATGTAAATATTGCATCAATATTCCTTGGTAATCGCCGCCACATCATATGTATCCATAAAATCATCCAAGTCTTTAGAATTCTTTATCAACATAATTTCCTCAAAATGCCCCGTATCCAAATCTTTAAATCCAGCCACCTGCTCTCCGGTACAAATGCTACAACGTAGAACTGCTTTCTTATTCGTCTTATCATATGGCTTCTTTTCAGACTCTTTCTTATACATATCCGATACCTCATGACTACAATCTACAAGGCCGGACTAAACATCCGACCTCTTGATTGTATCATATAACCTATGAGATTTCATCTGTTATTTATTCAGATTTTCCTTGCGTTTCTTCTCCTTTTTATGTGTCATGCTATAGACAACCTCTGCATCCTTATATCTGAGAAATTTCCTTCTCAACTCTCTTACAGATTCCTTCACTGCATTTCTTCTTTCAATGTCATAATACTGTTCGTCCATTTTTTCTAATCTCCTTGTCGTATACATTTCGTATATTCAGATCTCATGTTTCATATAAATTTCCAAATATACGAATTGCTATTTCTTTTTTTGGATTTTGTAACAAATATCTTACTTTGCACGCAAAAAAGGGCCACTCTCCTGAAAATGTAAGGAATATCGGTCTTGTGTGCGTAGTTTTCCTATTCTCTCTTTTCTCTCTAATCTAAAATATCTCTACTAAAAAATGCTGTTCTCTCTGTTTACTGTAATAAAAATAATCTCTCTAATCCGCTCTAAATCGTTCTTACTCTTTGTCTGTGTTCTCTCTGTTTCTGTTATTGTTACGCCTAAACTAAACACATCATTTTATATATATTATTTCCCAAATATTTTTAAGGAGCAAATCCGAAGATTTACCCCTTAATTTCAAAAATTCAAGCTTATCTACATGACATTGATTAACTTAGATATCTTTTTTTGTAAAAGTAAAAAAAACTATTGAAATAAATTTCTAATTAAATTAGGCTTTTATATGGACGTCCAAATCTTAAGAATATACGAGGTAAGATGATGGAAAAAATAAGAGAAGTTGTGGGAAAAGAATATGCGAATACACTTGGTATTATCGCATATAAAAATGGTGAAAAGGTCATTGAAGAGTATTTTAAAGGTGCACATAAGAACGAATCAGTACATACCTTTTCAATTGTTAAAAGTATTGTGGCAATACTTGTG
>JAZOAG010000012.1:0-59414 GCA_045595325.1 Lachnospiraceae bacterium | reverse complement strand
AAAATCAACATCTAGCTAATTTCTTCCGTTTTACTTTGTTTAGGTTTCTTTCTCTGAATAATTCTCTCTTTGCAACTTGCTGTGTATTTCTACACTCACAGTGGAACTCATAAACGCTGGCGCGTTTATTTCGTCACGGGCGTTCGCCCTATCAATCCAAAATCCCCTCCGCAAATTTGTGCAAGCACAATTTGCGTCGCGTCTTTTGTCTTGCCACTGCTCGTTGCTTATCTGAACTTTCAGGGTTGCATTGCTGTTTATTTGTCAAGGTTGTATGTCGCTTGCGTTTGTTTTTAACAGCGACAGCTTTGTTATAATAACACTCTATTTTAAGAATGTCAACATCTTTTTTGAAAGATTTTTAAATTTCAGGAGAAGTCTCAAAAGAATGCTCCTTTTACAAAAATTTCGACACCAATCAGAATCAGAATAATGCCTCCCAAAATACCTGCTTTGCCCGCGAGCTTTGTTCCCAGTTTTTTCCCGATCACAATTCCCCCAAGACAAACTGCCAAGGTGACGCCACCGATTATTGTGCAACATACCAGTGCCATAACAAAACCATAATCCGCAATGGTGAAGCCTACGGAACCCTTCCACCAGCATTTTACCGCCGATGAAAAGAAGCAGCACCAGCGCAATCCAAGGCACACATTTCTGAAACCACTTAAAATATGTTGCAATCGTATGAACCCATGATGGCACCGTCCGGTGACTATCATGGCTGATCCTGCTTCAAACCGGTGACCCTCTCTTCCTAATATATAAGGAAGTAATCATTTCAGTTCTACGGTAGACATACTGTCGGAATAGACCAGCACAAACCGGTCAGATACGTTGGTCGGCATCATCATAAGTACCGGTTTGTTAAACTCCCCGTCAAACTTATCAATTCCACCAATCTTATGCACCAGACAATGATCTGAATCATAGATGATGATTCGTCCGTCATGGAAGAAAATCTCTTTATATTCTCCGTCGAAATAAACGGTATCTTTCTTCTGACCCCTGCCATCATAGATATCGATACGGTAACGCTTGTCGCCCTCTGTGTTATTGTGCACCAGTGCAACATAATCATCACCGTAAAAGGTTGCTACAATATTCTCCTGCAACATCACTTCTCCGGCACTGACAGGCTTCTCCGTTCCCTCATAAAACATCAACCGGTTGTCTGCAATGGCAATCACGCCGGAATCATCCACAAACTCCATCTGCGGCACAATTGCATTGGCATAGGTGTATCCGCTTACGAGATTATCCGTCTCATTCTGTCCGACCTCGCCAAAATTATAAAAAGCGATGTTAGACTTGAAATTACCGTTATCTACATATAAATATGAAATTCCCACTAAATATCCGCTGTCGGAAATACAAAGGGATACGGGATAACCGCTGTTGCGCATACTCGTACTGAAGAATGCCTTCTGTTCGCCGGCTTTATCGTAAATATAAATCGGCGTGGTATTGGCATCATCCAATACCGCAATGGCAAGTTCCTTTGGTGATACCCGGAAACTGCGAATCGGCATACCGGTACTGATCTCTCCCAGTGTAGCGGTCTCACTCATCATAAAAATCTTACTTCCGTTATAATCCGCAATTCCGACAACACTGTCTGCAATATCTACAACAGGATTCTGCATCTCGTATGTAACATTCCACACAACCTCACCCTTGGAATTCACGCATTTGGCACCGTCATTGCCATAAATGAGCATGGAATTTCCAAATCTTCTCGTATTGTTCCCCGTGGCAACCATAACCTCCGCCGAGGCCACTTCCTCATAAGTGGTATAGACCTTCGTCTGGTATCTGACGATAAAAAAAGCGATTACCAGCACCACCAGAACCAAAAAAATGGCTCCGCGAATCAAAATTTCCGTATGATGCTTTGACAACTGCTCCCAGAAATCTTCTTTTTGCTTCTTTTTGCTTGTATGAACAGGACTGAAACGTTCCATCGGCTTTGTGGCGCTCCTTTTGGAACGTGAAGTTTTGAATTTGATTTTTTTCTTACTGTTATCCTTCACAACTGACTCCAATCTGTAAAGTCTTTCCGAACGGACCCGTCCGGAACTTCAATGTACGTAACAGTATCAGTATATCACAAATTTTGCTTGGGGAGTAGAATTTTTTGCCCACATAAAATATTATTTGGATCCTCTAATTCATTCAGCTCACATACATCTTCCAAAAGAGACAGATTTCCGTAAAAAGACATACAAATCCCACACAGGGTATCTCCTTTTTGCACCACGTATACTGCTGCGGATTCCCCCATTGCGGCAACCGATTTCTCTTTTTTCTGCTTTTCCTTATCGGCACTCTCAGACCCTGCCTCCTCTGATTCGGGCTCATTATCCGTATTTTCCGTATCACCATCTTCCGAGGGGAATCCGGTACCCTTCTGCGACAGCCCGGTCTCTCCCTGTGACAGCGGAATCTCTCCGGTACCTTCCTGCGCTGGTGAAATCTCTCCGGCATCCTCCTGCGATAGCGGAATCACCCCGGCATCTTCCTGCATTAACGGAGCTTGTCCGGCATCTCCCTGCGATAGCGGAGTCACCCCGGCATCTTCCTGCGCTAACGAAACCCCTCCGGCATCCTCCGAAATCGCTATATCTTCGTCCCATGCGGGCACCTCGCCATCGTTTGTCATCACGTCGGCATCCTCTAACAGCGCCACCTCCTGTGTCGCATCTTTCGCGGGAGAATTTCGAAACAAATCGGCAACCCTGCTGCCCAAAGCCAGCGCCATCAGAGCCAACAGGCATACACAGCCCGCTGCCGCCATACGCCCCCGCTGTTTCTTTGCCTTCTGCTCCGTGTAGAACTCTCTGCAGGTCCTTGCCACCTCATCCGGCTCACGTTTGCGCTCTTCCCCGCTTTTCCATCTGTCATCTACCATAAAATTCTGCATCCTGTCATTTTGCTCATAAAAGATAAAATATCCCTCCTGCATGGACGGCATTTCCGTAGGATACGTATAAAAGTGCATCTCCCCGTCAGCCTGTCCCACGGTTAATAACAATTCCGGCAAGCCTAAAAGGGAATCCATTCTGGACCGGTAGAATTCTTCCCACACAGCACCGCTCTCTGTGCCCAGAACCACGCACCATCCGAGGAAAAAATGGTCCTCAAAGGACTCTGCCCTCATCCGCATGATTTTCTGCACACTTTCTCTGGGAATGCGTCCCTCTCCTTCCCTTCCTTCGGCATAGGCAGCCGCATATATGTAGAATTCCCGCACTCCGTCCACCTCGCGACAGGTTCCGAAGAGCCCCGCCAATCCTCCGTGTGAATCGCGGCTTACAGATTGTTTTAAATATGTAACCACATAGTCCTCTATATAGATTTTATCCCCTTTCTCTGCCTGTCCAATCTGAATCCGGTTTTTCGGTGTTTTAACATCCATACCATTTATCCTCCCATCTGCGTCATTTCGGTTCCAACCTTTTTTCCAAAATACCACAGCAGTGCTGTCAGATTTTAGCAAAATCAAAGAGGAAATCCCAAAATTTTTCGACATATGGGAAAAAAACCGCGGACCTCCGGACCCATTTCATTTCGTCATGCGGATACCTAAAACGCTTAACAAAGTGAAACGGGCCCGAAGGCCCGCGTTGCTCTTACTATATTAATCCTCCGGCCGTTTTACCGAATTCCAATATTCCAGCAGATTACCTTCATAAATCTTACGGGTAACAGAACTTTCCCGAAAGTCCACGGAGCGAACCTGACGGAACGGTTTCTCGGAATACTTTACGCCGGCCTTTTCTAACATACAGCCCACAAACTGGGAGCAGTAATAAAAATCCGGAATATCCGGGTACAAATTCACCCATGCAGCCACAATACCGGGATGGTTAAAATGGTACTTCTCCTTGTGCTGCCAGAATTCCTTAATATTGTTCCAAATGGTTACATACTGTTCATTCGTCACATCAATCTCATATATACAGCAGGTGGTTTTGGGAAAGCGGGCAAAAATATTTTTGTCCGGTCTCTCATGTACCAGTCCCGCATTGAACACATCATAAGGGGTCCGCCGCCCAAAGCTGTACATCCGATACAGGCTTTTGTCCAAAGAAATGGAACAATGGGGATAGGGCTCGCCGGTAAGCCATTTGATGATATGGGACAGAATCGTCCCTGTTTTACACGTAATCACATATACTTTCTTCAATAACTATTCCTCTTCCCGTTACGCTGTCAGAATTCTGAGTTTGCGTTAGCCAACAACAGCTTAATACGGTTCTTCTGATTGATCTCACTTGCACTGGCGTCATAATCCACTGCAATAATATTTACATCCGGATTTCTGTCCTTAATCACCTTCATCACACCCTTACCCACAATGTGATTCGGCAGACATCCAAAAGGCTGGGCGCAGACAATGCTCTTAACCCCCCTGTCGATATGTTCCACCATCTCTGCCACCAGAAGCCATCCTTCTCCCATCTTGACGCCCAAGTCAATGTACTGTCTTGCCAGTTCCGCAATATGAAGGAAGTCTGAGGGCGGGGCAAAATCACTTACTTCCCGGAATGCTTCGATAATATCATTCTGCTTCCGGTTCAATATCTTAAAAGCAATGCGCATAAAGTGCACGCTCTTCTTATGGATACGGTACATATCATATTCTATCATTCGTCCGTACAAATAAAACAGGGCAAAATCTGCCATTCCACCCATGGTGGATTCTGCACCTTCCTCCACGAGATAATCTTCCAAATGACGGTTTGCAAAAGGAGAAAACTTCACGTAAATCTCACCAACAACCCCAACCTTCTCTTTTGCGACACGGTTCATGGGAAGCTCCGCAAAGCTTTTGATAATATCGCGATACGTCTTTTTTACTTCTTTGTAGGGAAGACTCTTTTTATTACCAAGTCTTTCCACCAGTTTCGAAGTCCATTCATCAGCCAGTTTCTCCGCCGCACCCTTTTCAATTTCATAGGGCTTGGTCTGATTCACCGTATACATTAAAACATCTCCGTACAAAACCGCATACATCATACGACGAAGCATGGATAGATTCAATTTAAATCCGGAATTTTTTTCCAATCCCACAAAGTTCAAAGAAATCACCGGAATATGCCCGTAACCGGCCTTTTTCAACGCCTTACGCATAAGGGATATGTAGTTGGATGCTCTGCAGCCTCCACCGGTCTGGGTGAACAGAAGCGCAGTTTTATCCAAATCATATTCTCCGCTGTTTAAGGCAGAAATAAACTGTCCGATTACCAGAATTGCCGGATAACAGGTATCATTGTGCGTATATTTCAATCCCACATCAATAACTTCCTGTCCTTCATTTTCCAGCATTTTAGCCTTATAGCCGTACACGTTTAAAAGCGCCGCAATCATTTTGAGATGGCGGGGGAGCATGGTCGGGAGCAGGATGGTATAATCCTTCTTCATTTCCGCCGTGAACTCTACCCTGTCCGTTTTATCATCTTCCGGGGTCCAAACCGGAATATCTTTCTGAACTTCCTTAGACATTCTTTTTGTTTCTCCGTTCCTGTGTTTCTCTATTTATCGTTACGCATCTCCAGCGCACCGATCAAACTACGCAGACGAATATTCACCGCACTTAAGTTGTTGATTTCATCAATCTTAATCTGGGTATAAATCTTTCCTTTGCTTTCCAGAATTCTGCGGACCTCATCCGTAGTAATGGCATCGATTCCGCATCCGAAAGACACCAGCTGCACCAGCTCCATATCCGGCTGGCTGATTACATACTTCGCCGCCGCATACATTCTCGAATGGAAGGTCCACTGATTAAGAACCCTTACCCTCGGCATGGTAGTCAGGTGAGAAATGCCATCCTCACTGATTACCGCAAATCCCAGACTTTCCGCCAGCAGGTCAATTCCGTGTCCGATTTCCGGATCGATATGATAAGGACGGCCTGCCATTACCATGATTTTCCTGCCCTGTGATCTGGCTTCTTTGATGATCCTGTCTGCTTCCGCAATATTCTCCTGACGGAATTTCTCATATAAATCAAATCCCGCACGAATGGCATTACGGAATTCTTTCTTCGTAAAGGTACCGAATTCCTTCGGCAGATACATATCAAGTTCTCTTGCGAACTCTGCCTCATCATTGATATTTAAAAAGGGAGCTAAGAAGCGCACTTCCTTCAGTTCATCCATATTTCCCTTCAAAAGTTCAGGATAATATGCCACCACCGCACAATTGTAATGATTATCACTACCGGGCTCTTCCACATTATATGTAAGGCAGGGGGCAAAAATTGCATCTACCTTCTCCTCTATCAGCTTATGTACATGCCCATGCATCAGTTTGGCCGGGTAACAAACCGTATCCGACGGAATGCTGTCCTGTCCTTTCAGATACAACTCTCTGTCAGAGAAGCCGGAAAACTTCACATTAAAGCCCAGGGTGGTAAAAAGACCGTACCACAGGGGGGCCAAATCATACATCCCAAGCTGTAAAGGAAGTCCGATGGTAAACTTTCTCTCCGGATATTCCTCAAATGCCGCCAGGCGGTTTCTTTTAAATTCATACATATTCAGGGAGTGATCCGTTTTGCCGCCGTCTGCTTTCATACGTTCACAACGGTTTCCGGAAATATACCTGCCGCCGTCAGAAAAAGTATTCACGGTAAGGGAACAGTGATTGGTACAGCCCCGGCAAACCGTAGCCTTGGAAGTATGGGTAAAGCCTGCAAGTTTCTCTCCCGTCAGGGTTTCCGACTTCTCAAGTTTCGCACCGTGTGCATAAATTGCCGCACCGAAAGCACCCATAATACCCGCAATCTTCGGTCGAATTACATTGTGTCCGATTTCATTCTCAAAAGCACGCAATACCGCATCATTCAAAAAGGTACCGCCCTGCACAACAATATTCTCACCCAGTTCTTCCGGTGAATTGGCACGAATTACCTTATACAAAGCATTCTTAATAACGCTGACGGAAATTCCCGCAGAAATATTCTCCACACTGACACCATCCTTCTGTGCCTGCTTAATGGAGGAATTCATAAAAACGGTGCACCGGGACCCTAAGTCTACCGGCGCATCTGCGCCAAGACCGAGAACCGCAAAATCCTTAGTGGCATAGCCCAAAGACTTCGCAAAGGTCTCGATAAAAGAGCCACACCCCGAGGAGCAGGCTTCATTTAGCATAATGCTGTCCACCGCGTCATTCTTAATCTTAATACACTTAATATCCTGGCCACCGATGTCCAGAATGAAATCCACATCATTGCAGAAATGCTTTGCCGCCATGAAATGCGCCATGGTTTCTACAATTCCCTTGTCAATATGGAAGGCATTCCGGATCAATTCTTCACCGTATCCGGTTACCGCACTGCCGGCAATGGTAATTCTGTCTTTGCAGATTGCGGAAACCTCCATAAGCTGCTCTTTTACCACGTCAACGGGATTTCCCTTGTTGGAATCGTAGTAAGACCAGAGCAGTTCTTTATTCTCACTGATTAATGCAAGCTTGGTTGTGGTGGAACCACAGTCAATTCCCAAATATGCCTTACCGCTGTAAGAGGCTACATCCGCATATTCCACGGTTTCTTTCTCATGCCGCCGAAAAAACTCATCCTTTGCCGCTTCATCCGGGAACAGCGCAGGCATACTGGTAACATTACTCTGCCCCGAAAGAGTACTCTCAATGGCATTGCAAAGTTCCTCGTAGCCAAGCACCTTATCCTGCTTTGCAGAATACAAAGCAGCGCCCATGGCCACGGAATAAAGCGCATAGTCCGGGAACAATGCATGTTCCTCATCCAACTTTAAAACATCCGTAAAAGCATTCCGAAGTCCTTTATTATAAAAGAGAGGACCGCCTAAAAACATCACTTTCCCCTGAATTTTTCTACCCTGGGCAAGACCGGCAATGGTCTGATTCACAACCGCATAATAAATACTTGCCGCAATATCGCTTTTAGAGACACCCTGATTAATCAAAGGCTGAATATCCGTCTTGGCAAACACGCCGCAGCGGGACGCAATGGGATAAACCTTCTTGCACTCTAAGCTTAACGCATCAAGTTCATCCGGCGTCACATCCAAAAGTGTAGCCATCTGGTCGATAAAAGCACCTGTACCTCCGGCACAGGTTCCGTTCATTCGCTCATCTACACCGCCTTTTAAGAAGATAATCTTGGCATCCTCGCCGCCTAATTCGATTACCACATCCGTATCAGGCACACGCTCTTTTACCAGAGCAAAGGTCGCGTATACTTCCTGCACAAATAAAAGGTCCGCCGCATCCGCAAGCCCCAAACCGGCAGAGCCGGAAATGGCGATTTGAATGTCGTTACCCTTTAAAATATCCTCGCACTCCCTGATAAAAGACAAGGTCTTATGACGTACCTGGGAAAAGTGGCGTTCATACTTCTTATAAAGAATCTCTTCCCCCTGTGTAATTATTATTTTGACCGTGGTAGAACCGATATCCACGCCCACATTCAGAAGTTTCTTCTTCTGCATCAGACTGTTTCCTCTTCTTTCACTTCAATCTCCAGAAATTTCTTAATTTCCGCCATATGGGATTTGGCATAAGTATAGCCCTCATCATAAAGAAGACTGAGTTTCTCCTGGTCGGTTTCTAAGTGCTTGATAGCCACACCGCCCTGAGGGTTCACCAAAAGCACCTTGCCTTCTGCCACACAGGACTCCAGGAAATCCCACTGCCTGTAATACTTCTCTAACCGGTTGCCGCAGGCTTCCACAAAGGGCTTACTCTTCTTCCCATACAGAATTCTCATAAAAAACTTAAACTTCCCAAGGTTACTGGGATTCATTCCCTCGCCCTTGGTGGATAAAACCAACACCTTCTCACATCCCTTGTCAAAGCAGTGCTGCAAAGGAATGGGGTCCGTCATGCTTCCATCCATATATAAACTCTCTCCCAGCTTCTTCTGTTTCCCAACAAACGGCAGGGAACAGGATGCCTTTCCGATTTCCAGAAGACGCTTCTCATCCTTCGTCTCCGAGAGGTATTCCGCCTCTCCGGTATAACAGTTGGAAACCACATACTCAGCCTCAATGCCGGAATTAAAATAACTTTCAAAATCAAATCTTAAATCTTCCCGATAAAAGTAAGTTCCGTACATCTTATCCAGATTCAGAAACTGCCCGCTGCGAAGCACTTCTTCCATCCCGCAGTACCGGTCATTCTTAGGACGTAAAATCATTTCTTTGGAACGCCCAATCTGGCCCGAAACATAATTCATCACATTAATACCTCCGGAACTGCTTCCGATGGCATAGGATACCTTTATTCCTTCTTCCATAAGGCAATCCAGAACACCTGCAGTAAACATACCACGCATTCCGCCGCCTTCCAATAATAAACCGATTTTCATACTGCTCCTCCTTGCAACTGCACCTACAGATTGTAATAGGAGCCGTTTAAAAAGGGAGCACTTATTTTTGGCTCCCTTTTTATCACGTCGCTCTTTCGACAATTATACCTCTAAACCACTCTTTTGCGCAACAAAATCGCAAATTTCTTTTACGGTTGTAAAATTAGTTTCTTCGGCAAACTCAATTCCAAACTCGTCCTCTACCGAAATCGCTAACAGCATCATGGAAAGGGAGTCAATTCCCAAATCCGCCACAAGTCTTGACTCCATCGTAATTCCCGTAATATCCACGTTGGGTTTTACTCTTGCCAAAATAGTCATCAATTTTTCGTATACCATAATTCTCTCTACACTTTCTTTTATTTAGTATGTTGCTTCAAGCCGTCTCTTCCCGGCAGATTTGCTTTTACGCAGATGTATTACTGTGCGTTTCTTGCAATCTTCATGGCACCGGTACGCTTGAAGTCAGTGTCACGCACGCTAACCTTGGTTACACGCTTGAAGGTAGGAAGTGTTGCATTCACCTTTGCCACAACTTCTTCTGCCTTTTTCTGAATCTCTTCGGGAGATAAACCTTCCACTTCAGGTGCGTAAGGATAAATCTCGATGGCGATTACACCTTCACCGTTCATGGTATCTTCCTTAATCAGACAGTCTTTGACGAAGTTCTCTTTGTAGAATACTTCTTCGATTTCTTCAGGAGAAACATTCTCGCCGTTTCCTAAAATAATCAGGTTCTTGATACGGCCAACGATGGTAATATATCCTTCTTCGTCCTCTTCTACCAAGTCTCCGGTCTTTAACCAGCCGTCTTCCATTACTGCAGCCGTAGCTTCCGGATCGTTGTAATAGCCAAGCATGATATTGTCACCGCGAAGCCAAAGTTCCTTATTTACAAACTTATATTCCTGACCGGGGAAAATCTTACCCATGGATTCCGGTCTGGTAGCGGAATCATAGTTCGCACTGGAGAGATTTGCACCCTCGGTAAGACCGTATCCGCAAATGATACGGATTCCCAGTTCCTGGAATGCCTTCATCATGCGAGGAGGTACGGGCGCTGCACCTACCAGCATTTCCTCGATACTTGCAACAAACTCTTTGCCTCTTGCGGTTGCAAGACCAAGGATAATTTCACCCAGTCCCGGTACTACTACAAGACAGGTGGGTTTCACAACGGGAATCATTCCGACAGCTCTCTTCATATCAGCGTTTGTATAAATATAGGAGCCTGTATAAAGTCCGGTCAAAAATCCTGCAACTGAACCATAAATGTGTGAGAAAGGAAGGAAGGCGATGTAGCGATGTCCGAACACTCTCTCATCACGGAAGCAGCCGTTTAACGCACCACGGGTCAGGGAGCCGTGTGTAAGAACAACACCCTTCGGTGCACCTGTGGTTCCGCCGGTGAAATAGATGGCAGCAACTGTGCCCTTCTCAATTCCTTCTCCCATGGGTGCTTCTTCCTCAGCAATAGAAGCCAGGGGAACAACCTTTGCATTCACACCCTCTGTCAGCGGCATGAACTCATCCGCAACAAACATGGCTTCAATGGAAAACTTCATGGTTACACCTTTTAACGCTTCAGCCCCTAACTGAACCGGTAACATAATCATGGTATAGCCTGCTGAAGTAATTGCAAGGAATAATTCCATGGAATCCACGCTGTTTCTGGACATAACGGCAACTTTGCCGCCCTTCTGAATTCCCAGGCTGTTGAGGAAAGCTCTTCTTCTTGCGACTCTCTTGTAGAGTTCGCTGTATGTATACTTCACATTGTCATCGCCGATTGCATCCCAGTCTGCATATTCCCGGTTCATCATCTCAAGCAAATCACAGATTGTAGGCAGATATGCCAATTTCTCTTTTGTCTCCGCAGAAACTCGTCCGCTAAAATAATCTTCGTTGTTTCTCATTGTTTTTCACCGCTTATGCGGCTCTCCTTTCTTATTCATTCCTTTAAAAATATTACCCTGCTTCCTTACTCCGCCACACTTACCTTATCCGTAGTGGCCGCAGCACCCTTTTCCCCGAAAAGTGCCCTGCTCTTTGCACCCAAATCCCGCATAATGCAGCGGAAGCGCTCACTCTCTTCATTCAGATAATCCGCCGGATTTCTGCCTGCTGCATCCGCCAGTTTCTCCGGTTCTCCAAAGAGTACATTCTTTCTCGGTCCGATAAACTTGCTGTATTCACCGGATAAGAATACCGGAATCACAGGTGCGCCTGTCATCTGGGCTAAAAGTGTGAAACCTGATTTGAATTCATCCAAATCACCGTTTGTAGAACGATGTCCCTCCGGGAAAATGCACACGCTCTCTCCCTCTTTGATTAACTTCATACAAACCCGCAGCCAGGAAGTATCAAGTCCCTTTCGGTCAATGGGAACAATTCTGTTTCCTTCAAAAATGGTCTTAATATGAGGTTTCTCGTACCAGTCCTTCGCCGTCAAAACGTTTCCCTTATAATCATCTAAAATGGCAAATGCAAAAAGGCCATCGTAAAGTGTCGTATGATTAAAGATAAAAATCGCAGGTTTCTTCTTATATTCTTTCACTGCCGCCTTATTCACGTACCGAATCCTCGGCCGGAACATGACACGAACTCCCACGTACAAAACTCCACGGCAAATCAAACAATAGATTTTCTGGAAAAATCCGATATCCTTTTTCATGTTTCCTCCATTTTCTTCCTGTCAGGGGACTGTGCTTTTCGCTCTGTTCCAATCTTTTACGGACACACTTTTATTCCCGACAGTGACTAGTTTATCATAGAAACATTAAGTATTTTTTAACTTTTGGCCCATTTTTCGACATTTTTTTAATTTTTTCAATTATTTGTTTGTATTTTTCTGTGTTTTATATCGCATTCGTTGTTTTTTAAGTCCCTCAACCTTCAAACTTGCCCTACAACTTCCGGTAAAAATGTGATAAAATCCAAGATATACGATACATTGACTTTAACAATGCCCTGCGGCAGGAGGAAATCTATGTTTACTATATTAATTACGGAAGACAATCAGAATACAGCCCGGCTTATGGAAGTCGTCCTCACCCAGAACGGGTATCAGACATTGCGGGCCGGAGACGGACTGGAGGCTTTGGACCTTTTGGAGAAAAATCATGTGGATTTGATTCTCCTTGATGTCATGATGCCCCGTATGGACGGATATGAATTCACCCGAATTCTCCGGGAAAGCGGCAGCCAGATTCCCATTCTGATGGTAACCGCCAAAGACCGGCCGGATGATATCCACAAGGGATTTTTGACCGGAACTGACGATTATATGACAAAGCCCGTGGATGAAATGGAGATGTTATTGCGCATTCAGGCACTGCTTCGACGGGCCAAGATTGCGGCGGACCACGAGCTGGTGATGGGCTCCTTTAAGCTCAATTACGATTCCCATTCCTATGTGGATGCCAACGGAGAACAGATTCTCCCATTGAAAGAATTCCAGCTTCTGTTTAAGCTGCTTTCCTTCCCCAATAAAACAATCACCAGAAACCAGCTTTTGGATGAGTTCTGGTCCTCCGAGAGCCAGAGCGAAATCCGTACCATCGATGTACATATCAATCACCTGCGGGAACGTTTCAAAGACCATCCCGACTTCCGGATTGTTACGGTAAGAGGATTGGGCTACAAAGCAATCCGCACGGATTCCCAAAGCTGATGATATACAAATTAAGGTAACCTATTTCAGGGAGGCGCGGCGTCGCCTCCTTTCCCAAAGGAGAAAAACATGCAAAAAATAATTCCCGAGCGGCTGAAGCGAAGTCTTACCAACCGCGTTATCTTTTTTACGATTCTTACACTCAGTGTTTCCAGTATTCTGGTAGGAGGCATCCTGATTCTTATTTATGTGACGGACCTGAAAACCCTGTGGGACATTACCCCTTTTAAGATTGCGGTCATCGCCCTGGTCTTAAGCTGGGTCAGCAGTTCCGTCTTTTCTTCCGTCATCAACCGTAAAATCCTATACCCCTTAAAGCACCTGACAGAAGCCACCAGGGACATTGCGGCGGGAAACTTCGATATTAAGCTCGACCACGTCATTAACCGCTTCAACGCAGGCAGTGAGATTTCCACCCTGGTTGACGGCTTCCACTATATGGCGGCGGAGCTAAACAGTACGGAGATGTTTCGAAACGACTTCATTCACAACTTTTCCCATGAATTCAAAACCCCGATCATTTCCATCCGTGGTTTTGCCAGACAGCTGTATCAGGGAAATCTCACCCCCGAACAGCAGACGGAATTTGCCAAGATTATTATGGATGAGTCAGAGCGTCTGGCTAACATGTCCTCCAACGTTTTACTCCTGACCAAGCTTGACAACCAGACCATCGTATCCGACCGAAAGTCCTTCTCTCTGGACGAGCAGCTCCGCGACTGTATGCTTCTGTTCGAGGAACAGTGGAGCAGTAAAGATATTACCATTAACATGAACCTAGAGCCCATTACCTACTATCAGAACCCGGAACTGCTCAGCCACGTCTGGACCAATCTGATTTCAAACGCCATCAAATTCACCCGTCCCGGCGGCAGACTTCATGTAAGCTGCAGCAAGAACGATGTGTGGGTCAGCGTTACGGTCACGGACAACGGTATCGGGATGGACGAGGAAACTATTTCCCATGTTTTTGAGAAATTCTATCAGGGCGATAAGTCCCACTCCACCCCCGGCAACGGCTTAGGCCTTGCCCTTACCAAGCGTATTGTGGACATGGCCGGCGGCTTTATCCGTATTAAAAGTATGCCGGACATCGGAAGTACATTCCATATTTCCCTGCCTGTAAATCCGCCCACGGAACCAAGCAAGGGGGAAAATGTCATCATTGAGCGTTAAATCTTTTAACGTCTTTTCTCATAAAAAATTTTTTTGTTTTTTTAAATGGATACACAAAGGATACATCTGCCCCGTAACATAGCAGATATAATAAACAAACCCTTTATAAAAGGTTTGTGTAAGGAAGAGGAAAACAAATGGCTTATCAGATTCTTCTTGTAGAAGACGATTCTCAAATCAGAGAGGTAATTTACGACTATTTCACGGATCAGTCCCAAAACGAATTCTGCGTCAGCTGCGCCCGGGACGGCGAAAAGGCGTTAGAGATGGTTTATGAAACCGAGTTCGATTTGGTCCTTCTGGACATTATGCTCCCGAAGGTGGACGGATTCGAGATTTGCAGACAGATTCGTAAAAACAGCATCGTTCCCATTATCTTTATCACTGCCCGTGTAGGGGAAGAAGACTTGCTTTATGGCTACGGTCTGGGGGCGGATGACTACATTACCAAGCCTTTTGCCTTATCGGCGCTTTACGCCAAATCCATGGCTCTTCTGAAGCGTTCCAAAGGACTCATTTCTTCTTCCGTGCTGTGCTGTGGTGGCATATGTCTTGACCCTGCCCGTTTTCAGGTGACTGCCAATGGGGAAGCCCTCCATTTGTCTCCGAAAGAATTTCTTCTTTTGAAATATCTTATGGAGAATAAGGGGCTGGTAGTGGAACGGGAACTTCTGCTGATGCGTATCTGGGGGTATGACTACGAGGGCAATGACCGTGTAGTCGATAACCACATCAAAAAACTTCGGAAAGCGTTGGGCGTGTGCGGAGAGCAGATTAAGACCATTGTCACCAAAGGCTACAAACTCACCGACTAAAAAAGGAAAGGACGATGTATCCCATGAAAAAAAACAAAAAAACTTTTATACCCAAAATTCAGAAGCGGAAGAAATTCTTAGGAATCTTTTTACCGGCCTGGATTCCTTCCATGATAATCTGTATCATTTTGTGCAATATCTTTTTTGACCTGATTTCTACCATGCGGGCACAGGAAATATTGGAATCCCAGGTTATGGCGGAGCGGGAAACAATGACTACTTTGGGCGAATTGATTGCGAAAGATTTGACTCCCGGCACCTTGGAATACGATTTGCAGTTCAAAAATTTACTTGCCTTTAAGCTTGCCGTGAATGCAGAAGCACGACATACAGCTTCCTTAATCTACAACAAGGACACCGGCGAAATTATTGCTGACGGCAAAAGACGTGGCTTTGCAATGGTACGCCCCCTGGATGAGGAAAGTGAGAATTCTTTCTACACCTGTGACATAGAGATTATTAACGAAAAAGTCAATGCCAATGCTCCGATTTCTTCCTTCCAAGCGGAGAAAGACCTGTTTTACATCTTTCAAGAAGATTTCTTTGGCGGAGACAGAACCATCTATATCAAAGATAGTACCTTCCTTCTCGGAACTTTATACGTGGACTATTCACCGGACTATTATGGTCCCGAAAGCATGAACCCGGAAGACTACGTTGCCATCGATTTCACCCCCACGGAAGGCGGATATACCAAAATTGACGGTAATACCCACAGAATATTCAGCTCCCTTATTTTGGGTTATTCCGAAACCTTCCGTCCCACCGGTTTTCAAACCGCGTTTAACTTATACCCTATCGCAAGTCCGGAAGCGGTAGCCTCCTTGTATGATATGTATGATGAGGCTCAGACATCAGAGAGCAATGTTTTTTATCGGGACAATTCTTATAAAGAACTGGCTGACAGAGTAAATTACACCGAGATTACCATAGACGGTACCACTTATGTTTTACTCACTTCCGTTCACTACAACTTACTTGATAACTTAGGTGTACTTTACCCTCTGACCTATGTGGTTGTAATGTTATTTGTTTCCATCGTGGTTTTCTTAATCTGCCACAGCGCTTACAGCCAACTGAAAGCACGTTACGCCATGGAAGATTACCGCAAAACATTGATGAATGCCATGGCACACGATTTAAAAAGCCCTCTGATGTCCATTCAAGGTTACACCGAAAATCTTCAGTCTAATCCGGAACATCCCAAGCGGGAGCATTATTTAGAGTCAATCCACCACAGCGTGGATTATATGAACCACACCATCGAGGACATTCTTACCTTGTCCAAGCTGGAGGATTCCCGTACAAACAGGAATTGGGAAAAGATAGATGCAGCCGGACTGTTTTCCGACATCACAGCCGCCCACGAAGACTTAAAAAACAAAGCCGGTCTTACCTTATCCGTAAACGGAAACTGCACCTTAACCGGCGACCGTAAGCTTCTTACCCAGGCCTTTGATAACCTAGTCGTAAATGCCTTCCGCCATGCCACACCGGAAACAACGGTGGAAATTCAGTTGGAAGTCGGTGCAATCACTATGAGGAATCTTTGCGAAGCGGATTTAAGCGATTGTATCGACACCCTTTGTGAACCTTTTGTAACAGGTGACATAAGCCGAAGCGATAAATCCGGAAGCGGTATCGGATTATCCATTGCCAACCACATTTTATCCCTTCACGGCTATCCGTTGAAACTTTCTTACCAAAAGGGGACCTTTGAAGTACGTATTATTACTGCAAAGAAAAAAAGCTCTTTCCTTCCGAAGAAAAAGGCATAGATTCTTCTGAAAGAGTAATTGTGTACAAGGTTTTTATACAGCAGAATATCAGAAAAAAAGGCTGCCCCGACGGGTTTAAAACTGTCGGGGCACAATTTATGCAAAGTTATTTCATCAGAATGTGCAAAATACCTAAAAACCTTTGAAATATCCTCTTTTCTGTGATACTTTTAATATGTAATGTTATCTTTTTAAACCCTTGTGATTAAGGAGGATTTCAGATGAACTTAAAAGATACAAAGTACGATGCTTTTATCAGTTATCGACATACGGAACTGGATAAATTCGTTGCAGAAAATATGCACCGGAAATTAGAAGCTTTTCGTCTCCCTTCTTCGATTAAAAAACGTAAAACAATACAGAAAGACCGGATTAAAAGAGTGTTCCGTGACAGGGACGAACTGCCCTTAGCCAGCAATCTGGCAGACCCCATCACGGAAGCATTGCGTAATTCCGATTATCTGATTGTAATCTGTACCCCCCGGCTGCCCGAATCCCAGTGGTGCAAAAAAGAAATTGACACCTTCATCGAATTTCACGGCCGGGACCGGATTTTTGCGATTCTGGCGGAAGGGGAACCCGATGATTCTTTCCCGCCCCAGTTACGCTACGCCGAGCGGGAAGAATATAACGAAATGGGCGAAAAGGTTGTTGTACAGGTTCCCGTGGAACCGCTGGCAGCAGATATCCGTGGCAACAGCAAGAGGGAAATTCTCAAAAAAATGGACGAAGAGTT
Source organism: Lachnospiraceae bacterium (assembly GCA_045595325.1). Lineage (GTDB taxonomy): Bacteria > Bacillota > Clostridia > Lachnospirales > Lachnospiraceae > UBA3766. The sequence continues at coordinate 41,875 of JAZOAG010000012.1, read as the reverse complement.
ACTGCGCCTTGCTGCTCCCATGTTTGACTTAAACTATGATGACTTAAGACAGCGTCACAAGGAACAGAAGATGAAGCGGATCCTTACGCTGGTTTCCGTTATTGCCTGCATTTTCCTTGTATTCGGAATTGTCAGCACCGTTTTATCCTTAAAGATTCAGAGCCAGGCGGATGAGATTTTTGAACAGAATCAGGTGATTACCGCCAAGAATGAAGAAATCACCGCCCAGGCAGACCAGCTACAGTTACAATATACGGAAATGCAGAAATCTTATGCCGTTTCCATGACCTTAGAGGCTGAGGAATTGATGAGTTCCGCCAGTCGCCTGGAAGCCATCTATGCACTCCGCGGGGCAATGCCCGATTCCTTAAGTGATACCGAGACACCTTATGTGCCCCAGGCCCAAAAAGCCCTGACGGATGCTTTGCAGATTTATAAGAGTCCTCTTGAGTACTATCCTTATGCAAACTATGAAGTAGGCGCTGCCGTGGAATATTTCTGCCTTTCTCCCGACGGCACGCTGATGTTGGCCAGCAACTCCGACAAAAAGCTGACTCTCTTCCACACGGAAACAAAGGAAGAATTAAAAGTGTTCGATGCGCCGGTGTACGGACTCGAAGACGAGAGGGATTTTGCATTTGTAGATAACAATACCCTCCTCTATTCCACTGAATATAACACGCTCAGATATGATGTTGAAAGAGATCAGATTGAAGTCCTTTTGGAAACCAGCGGTGAGATAATTGTTAACGAGGCTTTAGAGCAGGCTCTTGTTTATACATTCGCAGGCGTTTACTGTGTGGATGCTGCCGGTACCGTTTTATGGGAAGCCCCCCTTGAAATGTTGGATAATTCCGTTTACGATTATGCATTCTCTCCGGACGGAAGCCGTATGTTTTACATAGCATTTGACGACATCCAGCTTATGGATACTTCTAATGGTTCCATTCTTCAGCGTTACGAAAAAACCACCGCTGCCAAAGTTGCAGCCTTAGGAGATTCCTTCTACCTTTATGCCAATGACTACGACGGGGAATCCTCCAAACTTACCTGTTATGACTGTGTTACCGGTGATATGCGCTGGAGCAAAGAACAAGGCAATATATATTTGGAATCGCTGATTCCTGTGGCATCCGATTCCTACAGCTACCTTTTCGGATATCATTTCTATGATCACTACACCTTTGATCCTTCCACGGGAGAGATTATGGAGCATGAGCAAACTTCCTCCGGAATCGCGTCTGCCGTCCAGTTAAATGATTCTGATATTATCTTGTTCGTACAACGGGACGGAACATTCCAGGCTTATTTACCCTCCATGGGAATCATCATGACAATGCAGGATATCACCCGGTACCATGACATCGGCTATCTTACCGACATGGACATGGTGAACGGCAATATCTTTACAAGCTACCATAATATCAGCCGGGTTGTGCATTTCTCTACATCCCTGGATATTACATTAGAGGAACAGGTATCTATAGAACTTCCCAGAGAGGGAACTACCTATTTTAACAACAGTGCTTCCGCCTGTCTGATTAAGGATTTAAATCCTGCAAACGATTACAGCCGTATTACACTTTATTCCTTAGAATCTGAATCCGTCATTGCGGAATACGAATTCGATACCAGCCTTGAGGCTCACTTTTTGGGGGATGAAACAGAGTTCTTCTCCATTCAATGCTTTGATTTTTGTAACATCTATCGCATTGCGGATGGGTCTTTGGTGAAATCATTTGCGCGTGAAGACGGTTACACAACCAACCTTACCCATGATTATATTACTTATACCGATGAGGAGGATCAGGTTTACATCCAGTCCCTGCACGACCTTGATGTAAGTTTTCCTTTGCCGCACGAAGAAGAAGATACTTCTTTGTTCGAGATTTCCTTCTCACCCACAAGTGAGCACTATGCGCTTTTAAATGAAGTAACCGGCGCATTGAGAATCTATGAATCCGGAAAGGACATTTACCGGGCAGAAATTCCTGCACCCCGCAACTCCATATCCGCTTTCCGTTTCTCGGATAACGGCAAATATCTCTTTGTCGCTCACTCTGATTCCCGCCTGGAAATCTATGATTCCTGGGACGGTACATTGCGAAAGACACACTATTCTACCGCTTCCACGTTATATGGTGTACAGTACATAGAAAGCAATGATACTTACTTCTTCTACTGTGATGGCGGCGATTTGTGCATGGATTCCTCTTTTGAGCTCATTGCCTCCATTCCTATGATGGAATCCTACGACGAAACCAATGACAGACTGATATGCGCCAATTCCCTGACACACTTTACCGCTCCTTTTTACAGCTACGATCAGCTGATTCAGCATGCGGATGCTGTGCTCGGAGACTTTGTTCCTTCAGAGAGAGTCTGTCTGGAACATAATATTAATCAATAAATAATCAGCGATATTTCAAAACTTTAGCGTTCTTGAAATATCGCTGATACATTTTGTAGTAAAACACTTTTCTATTCTTTGGCCATGTTAAAGCGGTCTATGTCCCTTCCGTCTTTGGATGCATACCCTGCACACAGCAGTTCTGTCATGTCTGTCATTACCATATATTCATTCAACAGGCTCCGGTATTCTTCCTCTGACATAGATGATACTGCCTCTTCTCCAAAATACTGAAGCATCCTATCATGCGCCGTCGCTTCAAGTCTATGTTATTTAGGACAATCTCATCATCTCCGTCTTGTGGCTCTAAGTGAAACAATATCTGCAACGCATACCGCTTTGAACTTCCCGGCATGGTTTGTTTATAATGTTCCATCAGGTCATATCCGCCCACATTTCCGTTCTCATCTTCTATCAGAAGGCTTTCAATCAACAGTATGTTTAATGCTTCCTGTTTTTTGTTTTCATCCTGCCACCAGTTATCGTCAACTAAACACAGTTTTCACGATTATTGATTCCCGGCACATGTCACGCAGTGCCGGGGAATAACGCCATCCTTCAACATACCGGATTCCCTATTATTCATCTGGAGCCACACTAATATAGTATGTCATCTCCAAATCAGTTCCGTCAGTCATTCGAATATCAATAGTATATTCACCACGCTTAGTTGTTGAAAACAGAGCACGACACCAATAATTTCTTTCAATAAACCACAATGTGTCTCCACTGGGAATGAAAATCACCTGATCCTCAAACGTATCTCCTATAATTTCCATTTCCGGCGTAAAGCCCACATAAGCATCTCCTCCAACCATATCAATGGTTATCTTATTATTCATATAATGCATATTTCTAAGCAATCCCACGCAACGAATGCGTATAATAGTGGTTGCACTTCCGTCAAGACTGCTTACCCGGATTCTTGCCGTTCCGCGACTCTTTAAGGCAGTAACCACTCCCTTCTGGGTAACACTGGCCAGTTCCGGATCCAGACTCTCCCATTTGAATTTCTTTGCATTGGATGAAACCTTACCATACGCCGACTCTGTTACCACCTTTAATTCCAGCGTCTTGGTCTGGGCAAGGCAGTCACTTCTTCCTTGTGGAATAACAATTCCGATACTACTCAAGGGATTGTCTACGATTACTTTACAAGTTGCTTTCTTATTGCTTCCATCTATCGACTTAACCGTTATAGTGGCAGTCCCTGTCCCTTTCCCTGTTGCCTTGACAATAATGTTCTCGCCACTCTTGCTTACGCTCACCAATTCCGGCTTATTACTGCTTACACTCCATGCACCGGAGTTTCCCCCCACGGTATTCACTGCAATGGTCTTTGACGTTACCGCATGCATCTCCCCAGACAAACGAAACAGGCTGACTTTCTTTTCCGCTAACGTTATGCGCTCCATTACTTCATCCGTAACCTTAACTGTAATACTTGCACTTTTTCCTGTCCCATCTTTAGCCTTTGCAGTTATGACATAGTTTCCTCTCACTGCTTTCTTGGATGCAGTCACTTTACCGTTTTTTACGCTGACACCTGCACCGGAAGGTGAAACACTCCATTCAAGCTTATGATTGGTTACTTTCTCGGGAACTGTCAATCCCGTTATTGTTGTGCTCTTTCCTACGCTTAATACATTGCTTCCGGAAAGGTTCAAGGAACTAATTCCCACACCGGTAGAAACCTGAAAGCTCACCTTCTTTCCGCTTCCGTCCTTTGCCATTCCGATTACACGGGTTTTCCCTTGCTTCACTCCTGTTACCCTAAGTTTGCCCTCAGCAATTACTTTAACGGTTGCTACCGAGGTATCTTCACTGGTCCAGCTTAACAGCTCTGCCCCTCCACAACTCTTATCTTTATGCTTTGTTACTACCACAACATCCTTCGATACACCGTTTACCAATGATACCTTCTTGGAAGAAATCTTTATAGAAGTAACAGGATTCGTATTTTCCGTAATCTTTATACTGATACTGCCTTCCACACCACTTCCGTCAGTTGCCACTGCGCGGATCACACAGGAGGATACTTCTGTATTTTTCTTTACACTTACCACACCTGAAGAATTAACACTAATGCCCGCCGGTGTCCCTTCTACACTCCACTTAAGTTTTTTGTTTGCCGCATAGGATGGCTTGATATCAGCCACAACTTTTAGTTTTTTCCCTTTCTCAACAGTTACAGCTCCACCTTCCCCGGCAAGTTTCAGAGACGACACTTTCGGCTTTAATACAAACTTCTCTGTCATCAGTTTACTTACAAGCCCTGACTCTTTATTAACCGCAATTGCTTTGACGGTAACCTTACCGGCACCTTCTATCGAAAATGCTCCCGTATAAAGCTCGCCGTTCTTCATAACCCCCTTCTTGTAAGATGGTGTTTTGCCATTAAGGGAAAAGTAAACATCGCATCTGGGAGTATCAGCAAAACTTACCACCAGCTTCTCCGCTTCGTATACCCCGCCTCTGATACTGAGAATTGGTGCATCCGGTTTCTGTGTATCTTCTTTAAGACCCAGTGCTTTGGTCAGACTGAAATAACCGAGACCCGTTCCTTCTCCCTGTACCGGCACAGCACCGGTTTCCATGAAATCAACAAATGCCGCTACCCGTTCCTCTCCGTTCAGGGTTTCATCAATCAGTTTGTTCTCTCTTGCGTACTGTAATGCTACCGCCGCACAGCCTGCCATAATAACACTGGCCGATGCCGTTCCGCTCATGGATGCATACGCATTTGTACTTAATGTATCTACCTTCCCATCTCCATCCTTGTCGACACCGTGGTACGCAGAATAAATATCTTCTCCCGGCATCATGAAATCTATTCCTTTACCATATGAAGAATACTGACTCCTTTCCTTTCCCCTATTCAGGGCTCCGACACAGAGATCTCCTTTCATACATTTATTATAATATCCTTTGGTGTTCTCATCCACTGCTGGGCCTACATACAACGCACCTATTTCATTGCAGTAGCTCGCCATTGAGGAAATAACACCTGTATAATATTGTCCTGAGAAGCCAGATGCTATAATATCACAATTTTCCTCAATGGCATCAAACATTCCCCAGTAAATATCATAGTGTGGCACCTGTCCGACCAGTGATTCTGTACTCGACATTTTCACACAGAATAATTCCGCATCAGGTGCGATTCCAACACCGCCTTTTCCGTTTCCTGCCTTCGCTGCAATAACACCTGCATCATGGGTTCCGTAACCATCATAATCCTCGTAATCATCCGTATAATGCCCGATTCCGCCGTCTGCACTGACATCCTCATGCCCACTTCGGATTCCCGTTGAAATAAGTCCTATTTTGACCCCCTTGCCGGTATATCCCGCATCCCAGGCATACTTACTTCCAATTAGGGAATGATACCACTGGTAATTTTCGTCCCCCTGTGAAGACTTTTCCAGTTCCGGATCATTATACATTGCAACTACTTCTTCCGCTCCGGATTCATCGCTTATAATCTCTTCCACTTCCCCGCAATACTGCCAGTAATAATTTGGCCAGGCCGCAGGCAAACCGTTCTTTTCATTCAGGGAGGCCTTTACCGCATCCATGACGCTTACAGATTCCTCTCCTTCTTCCGTATTTGTTATCATGCCTTCATTTAATTCAATCAGCGCCATGTTCCCTCGAAAAGCTTCCAGTCTTCCGCCGTAAGCCTTTGCATAAGCCTCTGCTTCTTCATTATTCGTAGCCATGACGACAATCTGGTTCGACACATAATCGATGCCTTCCCTTACCATATCCAGTTCTTCTGCATGCAACTGCAAGGTTTCACGCATTTCGCTTTGAGCCATCGAAAACGTATAGCCAGCCCCCATTCCGGGAAATACGGGATTGTCTTTACTATCCATATCTTCACTCGCTGTTTCTGAAGAATTCGCTTCTTCCGTTATGTCTTCCGTAGAACTCTCTTCTTCTGAATCCACTTCTTGCTCTTTAGATTCCTCTTCGTCCAAAGTGCTTTCTTCAGAGTTCTCTTCTTTCGGCTCTTCCTTTTCACGTTCTTCGGATTCTTCTTCGTTTGCTTCTGAATCACTGTCTTCCTCTTCTGAGATTTCTTCCGAAACTGTTTCTTCCACAGCATCATCCTCCGAGGATTCCTCTTTGGGAATAGTTTCTTCACAACCATCTTCCCCTTCAGAAACCGCTTCCTGCACAGTGTCCTCTTCTAATGCCAGATACTTGTCCGTACTTTCCGCTTCACGAATCGTCCCGGCCGCAGTCACAATATCGCCTTGCGTCAGTATCATGATTACACTGAGCAGTAAAGCCAGCCACCTGAATCCTTTTTTCCGCATCTGTCTTTCCCCTTTCTTTCAAATCTGATTCTTTTTCTTCTTTCCTCAACGGCTTCGTCTTCTTGTAAATCCAATGACTATAATAACACCGCCAATCAGCATTACTATAGCACCTCCGATACTTCCGAAGAACACTGCCTTATTGGCCAACCAACGCACAAAGAAATTTGTAGATACCGTTACTGAAGGATTGAATTCATATGCACTTTCAAATTCCTCCGACGCTGTATCAATGCTGTTTCCTGCAAGATCCTTCACAACCAGTCTCACTTTCTGACTTGTCATACGCTCCTGTAACATGAACTCTCCGGTCATACTATTTCTGTCATCACTGAACTCTGTAATGCACTCTTCTACTACATCATCTACATATACCGTCACCGACTCAAGCCCTATGGTATCATATACACTATACTTCACCCGGACTTCAGTCGCATTAATAACCCTCTTTTCCAGCCCGCTGATGCTGCTGGTCCTCATACTTCAATGTCTGAATTCTGTTTTCAAGTTCTCTCTTCCGGTTCTTTATACATACAACAAAACTATCCCTCACATGTATTAAATCGTTATCAAGTCTGCTTATTTTCCCTTTCAGCGATAAATGTTTATTTAATTCTCTTAATATTTTCTGCAACTTCTCCCATTGCAATATCAAACGTCACACAATCCTCTTCTTTAAATAGAAATCCAAAAATCTGTGCCACATATTCCCTCTTCACAAATCATAATCTACATCTTCTATACCAATTTCGTTCCGCAGAACGGACAATATCTGGTTCCATCCGGTGCGCCGTGACAGGAGGGACACTGGGTCGGGTATTCTTCTTTCTCTTTCTCGGTAAGTCCTTCCGCATACATTAACTGGCGGCCTAACTCTTCCGTATAACCGGGCATATTGCGGTTCATGGCATGGAAGGCCTGCTCCTGCTTTGCACGAAGTTCCGCTTCTCTTGCTTCCTGCTCTGCACGCATGGCTGCGGCACGTGCCTCCAGTTCCGCCTGTCTTTCTGCTTCTTTCTTGTCTAAGTAATCCTGATGTTTCTCATCAATCTTATTTCCCACTGCCATAAGAATTGCAGAACCAATGGCACCGCCAACTGCATTTCCCATTGCGGAAGAGAAATTATTGCTTCTGGAGTGATTATGAGAAAACAAACTCTTGCTCACGCCATTGGCCAGTTTCAAAGCAGAATTCACATTATTGTTTCGGGAATAACGGTTTACCTGTGGCGGAGGCGGTGTAAAAGCGCCTGCCCCAAAAAGACCGGAAACAGTATCTGCCGCCTTGGCTGCCTTACTTACTGTTCTTCCGATATTACTTGCCGTTTTTCCAATATTATTTGCTGTTTTGATATGTTTCGCTACATTTCCGGGACGCCCGCCTCTATTAAACATCTTACTGTTCTCCCTTCTTCTTTCAGTATTTTGTCGGATTATATTTCCCTACTTTTCATTTCGTGTTAACTCACGATTATATTATATATGATTTATTTCATCCTTGCATCTGTTTTCTTCACAAATTAGAGATGTTTTTTTCGCAAAATAACTGCGTTATCATTCCTTCTGCATGATAAACCAAAACAGCGGCATCACAAAGCTTTTCAAGTCTTGTAATACCGCTGATTCTATTATTTGTAGGAAGAACTATATCTCTGCTCTAAAATAGATTAACCGAATTCACAGCATTATTTCACAAAGGTTCTCGGAAATCCGTATTCCACCTGCAAAGTCAGCTCATTGCCTGTTATGGTATAGGCATACTCGTATGTTATACCATACTCGTTTTCTATGCAGAAAACCGTTTTATTTATCTCATCGATGGTATAGGTGCCTTCCATATTCAAATCTCCGGGCAGGTCATCTTCTTTGAACGTACCGTCAGACTTGAATGTTATGGAGCCTTGTTCATTGCCGACTCCTTGCCATGTGCCCACAAGCTCATTGGCAGGCTCTTCAAAAGCTGTTTCTCCCGAATCCGCAGAACAGTTAATGAAAAACAGGCTTGTGAGAATTGCAACCATAATTATTACTATTTTTTTCATTTAGAATTCCTCCGTAATAATCTAATTTCATTTTACGCCGTTTCAATACTGTCTGCTTTCTTCAGATTATATTTCTCTACCGCTGCCTCACGCATCTTATATTTGAGAATCTTTCCTGCAGCATTCATCGGGAATCCGTCCACGATATCCACATATTTAGGCACTTTATGTTTTGCCATGTGAGAGCGGACGTAATCCTTGATTTCTGCCTCTGTAAGGGTTTCATTTTCCTTCGGAATGACGCATGCCATGATTTCTTCGCCGAGCTGTTCATCGGGCACACCGATAACCTGAACGTCTTTTACCTTATCATGGGTGTAGATGAATTCTTCGATTTCCTTCGGATAAATATTCTCACCACCACGAATAATCATGTCTTTAAGACGCCCTGTGATTCTAAAGTTCCCTTCCGGTGTTCTGCAGGCAAGGTCGCCTGTATGGAGCCATCCGTCTTTATCAATTGCCGCTGCGGTTGCCTGCGGCATCTTGTAGTAACCTTTCATGATATTGTAGCCGCGTGCCACGAATTCACCGTTTTCGCCGTCCGGCATTTCTTCCCCCGTTTCGGGATCGATGATTTTACACTCGATGCCGGGAAGGGGACCACCTACGGTTGATACACGAACTTCCAAGGAATCATCCGTACTGCTCATGGTACAACCCGGTGACGCTTCTGTCTGTCCGTATACGATGGTAATCTCTTTCATGTTCATTTTATCAACAACATCTCTCATGACGGAAATCGGGCAAGGGCTTCCTGCCATAATACCGGTTCTCATGTATGAGAAATCTGTCTTCGCGAAATCCTCATGCTCAAGCATTGCAATAAACATAGTCGGTACACCATGGAAACAGGTAATTCTCTCCTGATTGATACATGCAAGTGCAGGCTTGGTTGAGAAATACGGCAACGGAGAAAGCGTTACACCGTGTGTCATGGATGCAGTCATCGCAAGTACCATACCGAAGCAATGGAACATGGGCACCTGAATCATCATGCGGTCCGCTGTGGATAAATCCATACGGTCACCGATACATTTACCGTTGTTTACTACATTGTAGTGTGTCAGCATAACACCCTTCGGGAATCCTGTTGTTCCTGAGGTGTACTGCATGTTACATACATCGTGCTTATCTACGAGAGAGGAACGACGATATACTTCCTCGATAGGCACGTTGTCAGCAAGTGCAATTGCATCTTCCCAGGTAAGACAGCCGGGCTGTCTGGAAGATACATTAATAATGTGTCGCAAAAACGGAAGGCGTTTGCAATGTAACGCCTTTCCTGGTACGTTACCTGCAAGTTCCGGACAAAGTTCCTGCATAATCTGTGCATAATTAGAATCTCTGTAGCCGTCAATCATAATCAATGTATGCGTATCTGAGTTACGAAGCAGATATTCCGCCTCGTGGATTTTGTAAGCGGTATTCATTGTAACGAGAACCGCGCCGATACGGCAGCATGCCCAGAATGCAATATACCACTGAGGCACGTTGGTTGCCCAGATTGCAACGTGTGTACCGGATTTCACACCGAGTGCGATTAAGGAACGGGCAAATTCATCCACATCATCGCGGAACTCGGAATAGGTTCTGGTATAGTCAAGGGTTGTATAACGGAACGCATACTGGTCCGGGAATTCCTGCACCATACGGTCAAGTACCTGCGGGAATGTTTTGTCAATAATTTCTTCTTTTTTCCAGACAAACTTGCCGTCGCCTCTTTTATTAAAATAGAGGGACTGGCCTGCCACAACTGCTTCCTGCTCGTAGCGGCTCATGTAATTCATGAAATGCGGGAACACAAGACCGGGGTCTGAAAGCTCCTCCAACCAGGACGGAATCCATTCAAAAGAGATAAAACCGTCGAAATTAACGGAACGAAGCGCACGCATCAGTTCTTCAATAGGAAGTGTACCTTCGCCCATCAGACAATATGCCGATTCGCCATTCACCATTTCGGAATCCTTCACATGCACATGCTTCACATATGCGCCAAGATTCTGAATGGTCTGCTCCGGTGTTTCATTCCCGTAACGCGCGGTATGATGAATATCCCAAAGCGCTGCAACATTATCGCGTGCAAACACGTTCAATACATCACGCAAACGGTTCGTATCGGTATACGGTCCCACTGTTTCAATCAGAAGTGAAATTCCGGCATCATCCGCTTCACGATAAGTTCTTCTGATACACTCAATCACCGCATGATCATTCGCTGTCGTATCTGTAGAAGTTTTCCCTGCACGAAGACGGATATTGGGGCATTTGAGAATCTTTGCAAGTGCAATGTATTCTTCAATTTCTGCCACGTTTTCTTCAATTTTACTCTCATCCGAAACATCGCAGGTCGTATCCAGACAAGGAATCACCAGCTGCATTTGCGCAAGCTTATGCGCTGTCTCCACGATATTCTCTGTATTAAAAGGACGGTTTTTACCGGAAAAAACTTCTCTCTTGATATCATGAATTTCAATACCGGCAAACTGCAAATCCTTCGCTGTCACATAAAAGTCCGTCCAGTCAAAATCATTCCAACCGTTTGTACTAAATGATAATTTCATGCTTTTTCTCCATTTCAAATATTCTGTCTTACTCTAAGATTAATTGTTCTGGTTCTCTTCGTATACAATCTTATTGATTGCATTGATGTACGCGCGGATACTTGCGCCGATAATGTCTGTTGAAACACCGTTTCCGGAAAACAACTTGTTATTGGCACGCAGCTTCACAAGTGCGGAACCAACTGCTTCACTACCTTCCGTAATGGACTGAATCTGGAAATCATCCAAATCATAATGATGTCCGATTACCATTTCAATCGCAAGAAGCGCTGCCTCAATGGGGCCGTCGCCGGAGCTTAATCCCTTCAAAAGGGTTCCGTTCTTATCTAACGTTACCTGTGCCATCGGAGTAATAATATTACCGCTGTTGATTACGAAGTCTACCAGCTGATACGTTGGCGGCACCTGTAACGCTGCGGAAGCAATGATTGCCTCTAATTCCTTCACGCCCACTTTCTTCTTCTCGGAAACCCGCTTGAATTCTTTGTAAACTTTTGCATTGTCGTCGTCGGAAAGTTCGTATCCTAAGGACTTCACGGTCTTAATCACGGTTGTAATATCTGCATCTGCTGCCAGTTCAATTTCTTCATGTTTCTGTGCACCGGTTGTATCGGAGAACGGGGACTTAATTGCCTTCTTCGTTCCGCCGAGCCATGACATCTGACGGAGTGCCGTAGCAAGCTCCGCCTGAGAAATTTCACATTTCGCCTGAAGGGAGTCTCCTCTCAAAGTAAAAGTATGAACCACTGTATCAAGTGCCGGTGCCCCGTGACCCAGTAAGGTAGTCTTCATCTGGTCAATCTCGCCTACTACTGCAAAAGCATTGGCATTGGCAACACTGAGTTCATCAGAGCAGGTAACGGAAAGCTTCACATTCTCAATTCCTTTTACGCATCCTTTTACCTTCTGAACAAATTCGACGAATTCAAACGGAAGCATCACGCCTGCGGTATCGCAAAGGTTAATTACGGTTGCTCCGTTTTCGATTGCGGTTTCACAGGCTTTCATCAGGAAATCAGACTCGCTTCTGGTTGCATCCTGTGCGGAAAATTCCACATCTGCACAAAGACTCTTGGCATACGCTACCGCCTCGGCAATTGCCTCAATCATCTTAGCCGGCTTCTTACCGGATACATATTCCATCTGAATCGGAGATGTGGGAACCACAATCTGAATACGGGGTTTGGCTGCTGCCGCAACGGTTTCCCATGCTTTCTCAATCTCAACCTTATCAGGACCTGCGCATACGGATAAAACGCTGTCCTTGATAATCGGTGCCAATGATTTGGCAACCAAAGCATCTGTTTTATTTGCATTTACATTCGGAAGCTCAACAACTGCAACCTTACGTTTCTCAAGTTGCTTTGCCACTTCCATCTTCTCTTTAAAAGTCATCGGAAATTCAGTTCTTTCTGAAGCTTCTCTGATTGTTAAATCTGCAATTTCAATCATTCTCATTTCTCATAATCCTCCATAAAAAAAGCCCCTAAAGCATGGTTCTCATGCTTTAGGGACGATAATAACTTTACCGCGGTACCACCCTTGTTACTGCCTTACGCAGTCTCTCATTACAAATACCATCATATTTGCAGCCTTGATAACGGGGCTTGCCGGAATTCCTTACTTACCGTTAACCGGGTTCGAGAATTCTGCTCGGGAGTGAGACTGGCAATCATTCTTCCTGTATCGGCTCGCATCAACCGCCGACTTTCTGAAACATCCGAATGCACCATAATTCCTTCATCGCATTTCACATTTTTTCAACTGTAACCTATAATAAATGCTTTTCGCGGGATTTGTCAAGGGGATTTCGGTAATTTTTAATACATATTTATAAATTGATTCAATTTTCCTAAAGTAGGAATTGATGCTATTAATTGACGAGCAGTAAGGCCCAAAAATATCTTCTCTTTGTACTCTCGAATTTCTTTAGGGATTCTAACTGTAATCATCCATTTACCCTACTTAAGCATTTTTCTTTTTGTTTCTGAAAAACAGAATAACACACACTACACATAACACAATAATCAATATAGTAGTAAAGATATTCTCGGCAAACCAATTACATATTAAACTAAATATAGTTTGCTTTTCCTCTTTTGAATCGTCGCTTTCTTCTGTTACAGCATGTTCCTCTTCCACCGTCGCGGTTGAAGAATTCTCCTTGACTTCCTCTGAAGAAGCTCCCGGACCTTTCTCAATTTCCTCCAATGTCTCCAAGGTCAGATCTGTGCCAAACAGTTTTACCAACATGGTATCCGAATCAGTCCACAGAGAAGGCTCCTGCATAAATGCTATGGTTTCAATGGAAAACCATTCCTGTTCTTCAAAGTCAAAAATCTCGCCTGTTTTCTGGTAATAGTCGTAATACCATTTCCACACGTCTTCCAGAGCATAATATGCATCTTCCATTCCCACATATCCCGATTTGTCATTTTCAACAAAGTTTTTTTTCATTAGAGCGAGAATATCAGCATCCAAATAATTCTCTAAAGATTTCGGTGCATCCTTCAATTCTGCTTTAGGCCAGTAAATAGTCATTTTCCATAAATAAGATTCATATCCAGTCATATCCTCATACATATCTTCTGTATGTTCCGGATTATCTTCCAGAAAAATTCGTTTTGCACTATCATTTTTATAGAAAAATCCATTTCGACTATTTATAAACTTATCGCCCTCGGTATAAGAAAATCGCTCCAAAAATTCGTTGTATACATAAATGGGATGTTTCACTTCCACATATGCCTCTCCATTTTCTGTAGTAACCTTCTTCTCTTCACTTGACTCAACTATCGCATCGGGCTCCGAAGAAGGTGTAGAAGTTTCTTCCCGCAAAAAAATATCAAAGGTAATAATCTGCCCTTCACTCTGAAAAGAATATGTCTCCTGCGCATTCGAAGTATATAAGGATCCTTCCTTAAATTCTACCTCCAAAGAGTATTCTCCCGGCGGAACTCTTAGGAAACTGGAATATTCTGCACCGGAAGCAATAGAAAAAGCGTATTTTTTATTTGTTTCAAGATTTCTTGTTATTACTCTTACTTCTTCCTTAAACACCTCCGGCGTTGTCATTTCAAATACAACCTTAATTTTTTCTTCGTCTGCCAAGGCTTGGTCCGTAATTCCTAACACACTAAGAAAAATAATAATAGTTGCTATTCCCAACATAAACAATTTTTTCATAACGTTCTCCTTTATCCTACATCCATAATCGTCTTTGCTCATGAATTACATTTTGTCATGGCGATAAATAGAATTATTAACATAATTACCTCAAATGCCATTCGTTCCTATTATGTATAAAAGACTTTTTTTCGACATTTTTCTCTTATCCATTACGCCATCCATTTGTTCTATTTTTTTAAAAAAATCTATTTTAGAATAGCATGTGTGAAAAGTAAAACACAAGTATTTTTAGCAATTTTGGCTTTTTTTTCAAAAATATGCCTATTTTGAGGTGTCAATTTTTAACTATTTTCACAAAAAAACACTTTTTTTACAAAAAAATCTCTCTACCTTTTTATGACAAGAACTTACATTGTCTCTAAAGTTTCCAAATAAACTAAATGGACCATCAATAAACGACGGTCCATCAAAAAAAATTAATATATTTCTATATTACTTCCATTCACTATTCTGCAAATATCTTTCCACGCCACAACAGATATGCTCCCCATAAAAAAGCCGCAATGAAAAGCTTCGTCATGGTGTAATGGCTGACTGCCCCACGAATCTCTGCCACACGATCCGCCATTTCTTTTTGTGTATATGACATGGAAATTCTTGTATCTTTCAGACGTTGGCCCAATTCTTTTAACACCTGTTCATTACTTTCTGTACCGAAAATTTTCATATCGCAACCACCACTTTCCCTTTTAATTCGTCTTATGTGTACGTTATTATGACATTTAACGGCTTAATTCGTCTCACTTGACGAATTAAGCCGCCATAACAAACATCACTATTGTTTTTTGGTCCGTTTTTTTTGTCAATTTCCGATTATTTTATCTTTTGGGGAATCAATTCAAGGATTTCGATTTTGATTTTATAGCGCGGAAAGGAAAGTGCATGGATAGGAAAGTGGCGTGGACGGTAACACGAGCAAAGCATTGGCAAGTGTAGCGTGGAGCAAAGACAAATTGTGAATGTTAAAGCCATATTGCAGAGCGACCCGGCACCAAGACTTCCCCTCTCTTTGCACGCAGCTTGCCTTCGATTCGGCCCATCACATTTGTTTTATAGAATAAGGCCGAGTGTGCACATATGAGATTCAGCCCTTTCCCTTCGAAGTGCCAATCAGGGCTGAATACCCGAATTGATATATTCATCCTTTCACAGCCCAAATGTTTAATTAGGCTGAATCACGGCATCCGGAATTCAGCCCTTCTTATCAAAAACACTCCTTTAGGCTGAATCATGGCGTCCGGAATTCAGCCCTTCTTATCAAAACAGCTCCTTTAGGCTGAATCATGGCGTCCGGAATTCAGCCCTTCTTATCAATATTGCTCCTTTAGGCTGAATTATGGTGTTCCGGAATTCAGCCCTTCTTATCAAAACAACTTGTTTAGGCTGAATTATGCCGTCCGGAATTCAGCCCTTCTTGTCAAAACAGCTCCTTTAGGCTGAATTATGCCGTCTGCAATTCAGCCCTTCTTATCAAAAACACTCCTTTAGGCTGAATTCATTGCCCCAAAGGACAAATTTTCACGAAGACCCTTTTCAATAGTTCGACGGTCCTCAAAGGTTAAAAAATTAGACATGGACGACTCCTTTCTTTGCCGCCGGTGTCTTAAGGATAACAGAAAGAGACCAGCCAGCCAACTGATCTCCAAAATATCTGAAAGAGATCAGCCAACCAACTGATCTCTTGAATATCTGTAAGAGAAAATCCATACCTTTCTCTTCAGTAATATATTTACTTTATAAAGGAGTATCCAAAATCATAAGTATGGAATTTTGGATTACAATTGAGGCAAACATCGCTATTGTTGTTGTTTCCTTGCAAACAGGTATGCCAGAACCACAAATGCCGCCACGCAAAACTTCGTCATCGTGTAATGACTGAACGCCCCGCGCAATTCAGCCACACGGTCTGTGTTAAAAACGATGTACGGATCTGCACCGGTCAGGATGTAGGTTTTCTGCGCTACAGGGTCCATCGAAGTGATGTCGTTCGTAGAAACGATAGCCGCCTTACTGAAAAATACGGATGCATCGTAGTTCTTTTGCACCAGGCCTCCACTGGAGAGTTCCACGCGCGTTATGAGATATTCTCCGCCGGTCGTCGGTAAATCAAGGCGGATATCGCTTAAGCTCCGGGCCAGCCCGGCATCCAGTATCAAATCTACACAGCCTTCCTCGATGGGTGCTGTCACAACGAGCGCTCCGTCAATCACGGGATGGTCTGCCGTTGCGTAGTATAAACTACACTCACCGCCACCTTTTTCAAAATATATTTTCAAATGAAGTTTTCCCGTTGTCAGGGGGATTGCTACCCAAACCAACAAAAGGAGAACTACTATCACCTCAACACAAATACGGATCACGTTTTTCTTTTTCATAAAAACCGCTTCTGCCCTTTCTTTTTACTTCCAAATGAGCTATTATTAATAGCAAGGTTTCACTACCCGCCCGGGCAGTTCTTACCTATTGAAAGTATAGAGGTTTCCACCTCTGTTTTCAAGTCCTAATTCTTGACTCTAACGAAAGGAAAGCGCGAAGAAGAATGCATAACTTCCCTTCGCGCACAGCTTTTACCATGAATCATTCGGAACAAAAAAATATCCCCGCAATGTGGGCACCTTTTTATGCGGTTTTGCTTTCAGTGCTTACGTACTATTCCGTTCTCAAAGAATTTGCCAACGAAATGTCCGACTACTGCGGACACGTTTATTCTTATATTCCGCTTTTAAGTCCGCAGAATCTGCCGGAAGGATGGATGTCCATTCCCTACTGCTTATGGCATATTCACGTGATTATTCTTCACAAAATTGCCAAGATTCCCGTGGAACCGGCAGCCGCCATAGCCAGTTGTTTCTTTACACTGCTATCCTTCGGCATCCTGTATTGGATTATCAGCCGTTTCACCAAAACCAGGGGGATTCAATGTTCCTCTTCCCTTACAGCCACACTGGCATTTGCACTCTGCATCATTCAGCGCATCGCAATTCCCTGGGCTGATATTGCCGGAGAATTCACCATTAATACGCTGCATAATCCCACACAGATGTGTGTGCGGCCCTTCTCGCTGCTGTGCTTCGTCTTCACTTATGATATTTTTATGAAGCTGGATAATGAGAATTATGTCGGAACTTTTATTGATATGAGCAAGGGCTTGAAGAAAGCCTATGTCGCGCTCGCAGTCACCCTGTTTTTCTCGGGCATGGCCAAACCTACCTTTGCGGAGATGTTCATTCCTACCGTAGGGCTCCTGATGCTTTATGGCTGGGGGCTTCGCCTGGTAAAAAAGACCGGCACTGCCAAAGTGTATTTTAAAGAACTTGTAACCATGTTTTTGGTTGCCGTACCTACCCTTTTATATATCCTGCTGCAGTTTCTGGCCTACTTTGTCTGGGGCGGCAGCTACGGACTGGAGGAAAGCCACATGGTGCTTACCAAATGGATGGAGGTCTGGAGCATGTTTTCCGACAATATCCCCCTTTCCATTCTGGTTGCCATGGGATTCCCCTTGTTTGTGATTCTGATTGATGCCGGTTTCTTCTTCAAAGACCATATGGGACGAATCGCCCTCTTAGGTTACGCGGTCAGCCTGTTAGAGGCGGGATTCTTAACGGAAGAGACCAAAATGAGCCACGGTGATTTTCTGTGGCCCATGATGTCGGGAATGTTGCTTTTGTGGGTTGTCTCCCTCCTGCACTTCCTTCACTTATGTCACCGGAATGCAGCAAGTGCCGCTGTTTCTGATAAAAGAGCTGAAATTGATAATAGCGGAAAGATTGAAAAAACTGAAGAAATTGATAAAAGCGAAAAGATTGATACAAACAATAACAGCATGGGTGGAATTGCCAAAGCAAATAATGAATATTCCGCAAAATTCCGCCTGAACACACTTCTTCTGCAGATTGGATGGGGAATTTTCTTCCTCTTCTTATGTTGCGGTGCTATCGGATTCTTAAAGTAAATCTCATCAAATTACCCAACAAAAAGGTGTCCTGCGGGTATAGACAAACATTCCTTCTCTCTGTACCCATAGGACACCTTTTTCAAGTTATTTTCTCTATTTAATTACTATTGTATTGGGTATATTTTCATAAAATAAACTCCTATACCCACTTCAAGCAGATGCAGACCATTCCCGGCGTCCCACACGTCCCCGGCCTTCCGTGCCATGCTCACTTTCCGCGCCTTCCCGGCCTTTCGTGCCTCACTAGCCTCATGGTTACCCGCTCTTCACATATTACAACAGCCTTGCCGCGCCTTACTCGCCTTCCACTGCTTCTGTCTCTTCTCCCTCCGGCGCTGCTTCGCCTTCATATCCGGGCTTGGTAACCCAGACTGCAGGGCAGATGTGATATAACTCGGACGGTTCTTTCACCGAGGCAGCTCCGTTCTTATCCATAACCACAGGACGAATCATTCCCGTTTCTTCATCCGTCACGGTACTTCTTGTCCAGCAATCCACATAACCATCTCCCTCGGGAGAAGCGACCTTATAAATTCTGCTTCCCATAATTCCGGCATATTCTTCTACGGAAAGAATGAAGAATTCATGCGGATATGCCACGCCGTCCGGCTCCACGATCTCGGTAGGAATAATCATTTCTATTTCTTCCTGCGTTAAATCGGCCTTCACATTAGGCAATACGGTTTCCGCCAGAACGCTGTAGCTATACCACTCACCTTCGGGAACATCCGTAAACATATAATCACCGAAGCTTTCCTTACTAATCAGAAGCATTTCGCCGTAGCTGTTATAGAAGACTTCCCACTCATAAAAGCAATAGGACGTTGCGGAGTATGTCTCATTTTTTACCATAAACTTCTTTTGGCCAAAGTAAACGGTATCTCCAATTTCTGCAGTCTCCATACATTTCATGGCTGTTTCCCGGAAGAAGTCGTTATCACGGTATTTCTCCGTCATCCCCTGCATCAATTCCATGGCTGCAGTGTAATTACCGCCATCAGCCAGTTCTCTTGCTTTTTCCATATTCATACGGTCGGTACATTCCAAAATCATACCGTCCACGTTTTCTTCCATAATCTTGACATTCTCTAATTTCGCAATGGCTTCCTCATATTTGCCTTCTTCGAAAAGCTGCTCTGCCTGAACGATACCAATAAATCCATGAATATAGTCCTTGGTAAACCAGTAAATCGTTCCGACAATGGCACCTATCACGCACAGAACCACAGCAAATTTAATCAGTCTGCCGATGAGTTTTCTCTTCTTTGCGGCTGCAAGCAATGCTTTGGCCTTATCCAGATCTTCCTGTACATTGGTATAAGGCATCATTCCTTCCAGAATACGAACCGCTTCCTTCTGCGAACTCACACTCTTAGTCTTCAGCATCAGGTTCTGCGCAATCGTATGGCTCTCTCTCAACCTGGCATTCTGAATATTCAGAGGGACACTATCACAATAATGTTTAATCTCTTTCTTCAGGGCCTCATTCTCGGAAACCTTCATGAAGCGCTGATAATTGGCATTATTATCAAATCTGACACATCCGCCCTTTAGCTGCTCCTTTTTTACCAGTTTTAAGTCAATCAGAAGCATGTACAGATAGGCCATATCATTGGAAGGGTTCATATCCAAAGCTTTTTCGCAATATTCCGCGGCGCTTCTGAAGTTGCGCTCTTCCAAAAACATTTCTGCACGTTTCAAAAGACTTGCCGACATATCTTTCATACCGGCACCGGTACCCTGTGTTTGCTGTTTCGCAGGTGCCATCAGTTTCTTTACACCATGTACCAGATCCTGAATTGCACCGATTTTGGACATATCCTGAGACTGATAGATGGATAATGCATCCGGCAAATCATACGCATCCATTCCTTTGTATGCAGGAATAATGTACTTTCCGGAATCTTTTTTGACGATTTGCAGATACCGTCCCCACTCATTCTTTACCCAGGTGGCTCCTAAGTACTCCGGTTTGGTTCCTACTACGATCATAACCTTAGCGGTATTTAACGCGGAGAAAATATACGGCTCATATGCCACACCGAGCTTTCCTTCCAGGGTAATACGGGAGAAGAACACCCGATATCCTTCCTTGGTCAGTGCATCGTAAATATCCTGGGCCAGTACACTGTCCTGGGTACGACCGCCGTTCTCGTCGGTTTCTTTATAACAGATAAAAATATCAAAAGGGCTCTCATTTCTGGTAATTTCCAGAATTCCCTTCTGAATCTCGGCAATCTTGCGGGCCTCGCTTACAAGCACCTCTTTCTGCTCCGGTGCAGCACCCTGAATCGCCTTCAAATAATCCGAATCTTCTAAAATAGATACATACTGCATACGATGACAGGTGGGAGTTTTGGCCTGGGTTACCGGGTCATCAACATATTCAATTCCGTAACGGGAAAGGGCAAGAGACCAGAATACGTCCACATCCTCTCCATGTTCCGCAAGAATCTTTTCATAAAGTTCCAATGCCTTATCGAAATCACATTGCTGTCTGAAATGATTTGCACGATTTACCATATTTTGTGCCTGATCACCTTCAAATCCGGGCACAGTCTGTTTGGTATGACAATACAGACACTCACAAACATTTCCGCCGACCAGTTCCATCTGACCGCCGCACATTTTACAATTAAATACTGCCATCTTAACGTTTCCTTCCCTATAACACGCTTTTCTTCTTAAAAGTTAAACATGCGTGATACTTTTCACACACCACTTATATTTTACCGATTCCTGTCACATATTGTCAATCTTTTCTCCTTCATATTTTATCGCAAAAAATGGGCAATTCCTCATTTTTAGGACATTTTTTGGGTAGCCCGTTTTTCGATTTTTAAAGTATAATATAACTGTTCAGAGCCGTCAAACGGCCATATCAATATTTCAATGAAAAGAACATTACGGAGGTTACGAAATGGAAAATTTTAGTTTTTGCAGTCCTACAGAATTTGTATTCGGAAAAGACCAGGAAGAAAACGCAGGTGCATTGGTGAAAAAACACGGCGGAAGCAAGGTGCTCCTTCACTTCGGCGGCGGCAGCGTAATCAAAAGCGGACTTTTGGACCGTGTAAAAGCATCCTTAACAAAAGCCGGTATCTCCTTTGTGGAACTCGGCGGTGTTAAGCCCAACCCCAGAGATACCATGGTATACGAAGGAATTAAGATTTGTAAGGAAGAAAACATTGATTTCATTTTGGCAGTAGGCGGCGGTTCCACCATCGACAGTGCCAAGAGTATTGCCATGGGTGTTCCCTACGAAGGTGACTTCTGGGATTTCTACTGCGGCAAGGCAGTGATTCAGGCTGCACTTCCCGTAGGAACCATTCTTACCATTGCAGCGGCCGGTTCCGAAGGCAGCGGCGATGCCGTTATCACCCAGGAATCTACCGGTTTGAAGCGCGGCGCAGGTTCTCCTTTTATCCGTCCCGTATTCTCTATTTTGAATCCGGCCCTGACCTGCACATTGCCTGCATATCAGACCGCATGCGGCGCAACAGATATCATCGCGCACGTTTTCGAGCGTTATTTTACCAACACACCGGAAGTTGAGATTACAGACAGACTTTGTGAAGCGGTAATCTCTACCATGATAAAAGAAACTCCCCGGGTAATTGCAGACCCCAACCACTATGAAGCCCGTGCAAACATCATGTGGGCAGGTTGTGTGGCACACACCAACATTGTAGGTGTCGGACGTTCCCAGGATTGGAACAGCCACGGTATTGAGCATGAATTGTCCGGTTTGTATGACGTAGCCCATGGCGCAGGTCTTGCGGTAATCATGCCCGCATGGATGGAATTCGTTATGAGCCACAATGTAATGCGCTTCGCACAGATGGCAACCAGAATCTTCGGCATCCCCATGGACTTCGAAAATCCCGAAGCAACCGCCAAAGAAGGAATTCGAGCATTCCGACGTTTCTTACATGAAATCGGCATGCCCATCAACTTTGCCGAATTAGGTGCCAAAGAAGAAGATATCCCTGTATTGGTTGACAAATTCGGTGTCGGAGACGGCAAAACCGGCGGTTTTGTAGCACTTTCCGCAGAGGACGTAGCAAGCATCTATCGTATTGCTGCCAAGGCAACACTATAATTCATATTATTGATCAGAGAGGTTACAGCACATGAAAGCTTTATTTATTGGAGGAACCGGTACCATCAGTATGGCAATCACAAATCTGCTTGCCGCCAAACCGGAATGGGAATTATATCTTTTGAATCGCGGAAACCGCAGCGACGAATTGCCCGGAAATGTCAAGGTAATTCAGGCAGACATCAATGATGAAGAGAAGGTGAAAGAAGCAATCAAGGATTTGTATTTTGACTGCGTATGCGATTTTATCGGATTTGTTACGGAACAGTTGGAGCGTGATTATCGTATTTTTAAGGGTAAAACAGACCAGTTTATGTATATCAGCTCCGCTTCCGCTTACCAAAAGCCGTTGGCGTCCCCCTATATCACGGAGGGCACGCCTCTGGCAAACCCTTACTGGGAATACTCCCGTAACAAAATTGCCTGTGAGGATTATTTGATGAAACTTTACCGGGAGGAAGGTTTCCCGGTTACCATCATCCGTCCCAGTCATACCTACGACAACAGAAGTGTTCCCCTTGGGGTACACGGTTCAAAAGGAAGCTGGCAGGTGGTGAAAAGAATGTTAGAGGGCAAACCGGTTATCATTCATGGTGACGGAACTTCCCTTTGGACCATGACCTGCAATCGCGACTTTGCCAAGGCTTTTGTCGGCCTCATGGGGAACAGCCATGCACTGGGCGAGGTTTTCCAGATTACATCTGACGAATCCCTCACATGGAACCAGATTTATCAGTCAATCGCTACCGCATTGGGCGTAACCTTGAAACCTTATTATGTTCCTTCGGATTTCCTTGCTGCAACCAGCAATTTCGATTTCGAAGGCGGCTTAATCGGTGACAAGGCCAATACCGTTATCTTTGACAACACCAAATTAAAAAGAGCGGTGCCCGACTTTGTGGCAACCGTGCGCTTCGATACCGGTGTCCGCGAGACCTTAAACTATGTTATGAGTCATCCCGAATTACAGGTGGAAGACCCTGAGTTTGATGCATACTGCGACGCTGTAATCGAAAAATTCGAACGTATCAAAAAGGAATTTTAAAAAGAAAGAGAGAATTGCAATGATTAACATAGCAAACAAATGGGCCTTAATTACCGGCGCCTCAAGGGGAATCGGCGCTTTGGCAGCCAAGGAGTTGGCAGCCCGCGGCTGCAACCTTATGCTGCAGAGCCGTTCTTTGGAACACTTTGATTCCATTAAGCAGATTCTTGCCGAATATCCTGTAGATGTTTTGTTTTTTGAAGCAGAACTTTCCGACCTGGCATCCGTGGAAAAAATGTTGCAGGCAATTGATAAAACCGGTCATCCGGTAGATATCATTCTAAACAATGCCGGTCTTCAGATTGCTTACCGTACCGACTATTTAACCACACCTGCAAGTGACTATACCCACAGTTTCCTGGTAAATACCATTGCGCCCATGATGATTTGTTACCACTTCATCCCCCTGATGCAAAAGCAGGGATTCGGCCGCATCGTAAATACCACCAGTGGAATCGCACTTGACCCCCAGCAGGCGGGCTACTCTGCCAGCAAGGCAGCCTTAGACAAGGTAACCATTGATGTAGCTTCCAAGCTGGAAGGCAGCGATGTAATCATCAGCTTAACGGACCCCGGCTGGTGCCGCACTGACTTAGGCGGTCCCAACGCACCAAACGCGCCGGAGGACGCGCTTCCCGGTGTTATCGTAGGCGCCTTTGTAAACGACGGACACAGCGGCAGACTCTTTGCTGCCGGCGACTTCAAAGGAATGACCTTAGAGGAGGCTGTGGCCCGGGCCGAAGCCGACCAATAAGCCACCCTCTTTCAGCAAAGTAAAATGAAAAGGGGCTTTTGCATGTCATTTCGTTAAGCGTTTCGGGGGTAACAGTTTTCCCGGAGGCCGCCATGCAAAGTGTTCCACAAACAAGATAGCGAATGCAAGAACGACTAAAGTCTGTATGGTTTGCTCCATAGACACTGTCCCAAAAAACTCGAAAGGGCCGAGCTGCACAGGGACTTTTTGTGACTTTTTTTACAATTATTAGTATATCTTCATTGGGAAAAGGTTTCATTTGCCGCGTGAGGGGTGTTTGAGCTCTGCCGAGAAAAAAGGAGAACATGATGCAACATGTTCTCCTTTTTTTCTTGGTGGAGCGAGTTTCCCGGAAGCGGCAAAACAATGAAACCGTTTCCAATGTTAGATATCTCTTTAATTGTAGAATCGTCACAAAAAGTCCCTTGTGCACCACGCCCGCTTTCTCAAACAGTTTGGGACAAGCAGTGTCGATGGGGCAAACCTTGCAGACAAGGCGTTCTACTCACTCTCTATAAAAGTTTGTGGGAACACTCTCCTGCAGGGCGGCCCCGGGCCAAAACCGGCGGATCCCTAAACTCTTAACGAAAAGACATAGGGTGATTTACACCGATTTTGTATAGGTGACTACACCGGTAATAAATAGTGCTGCAGGAAAAGGGTAATGATGAAAGCCAACGCGGTTGTTAATAGGAAGAAAAGCACTGTACAAAGCCGGGCGTGTTTTTGCATTAAGTTGATGATAAAGCTGTGTTTGTTCTCAATTTTGGCATCACGCCAGATATTCTTGTGATTCTGTTTTTTCTTAATCTCCGTTAGCTCTATGTATCGGTCATAGTGACTCTTTTCCAGGCGTTTTTCTTCCTCGCGAACCAGCAGTTCGATATTTTCCTGATAACCGGCGCCGCAGTAGGGACATCCGGTTTCATCGTTGCTTTTTCCCTGAATCCGGTTATTACAATAATCGCAGGTGAAATCAAAGTGGTCTGCCGGCTGATAAACGGGGGGCTTGGTCAGTTCGAAATTGAATGCATCATGACGCAGGGTACGGGAGCTTTCAATTACCGTGATGGTTTTGTTAATCTGCTCCCTCTCTTTCTCGATTCCGGCCTGCTGGTCTTTTAAGTACTGTAAGAATGCCTTGTTCATGGCAAGCTTTTTCATTTTATATTCTTTGTTGGCGCTGTAGGCCGTGCCGCACTTCGGGCACTGGGCATCCGCGGTGGAAACCTGAGAAGAACAGGACTCGCAGACAAAGGTAAAGTCCTGATCGAAATGCTTCTGGCTATAATCATACTGCAGGACCGGTTTGCCAGCTTTGAATTTGCGGTGTGAGAGGACCATATAAATCACTCCCACTGCTACAAAAGTAAACCATATCGTCATTGTTACGCCGGCAAACAGCATCATGAAGCCTTCTCTGAAAAAACCTCCCAAAAGTTGTCCCATTAACTCTTCCGTTTCCAAAAGATTCATAGTAAGCATTCCCCTTTTTGTTTTAATTTATTTTTTACAGCCCGTTGATGCTTCCTAAAAAGATGGGTGTATAGTCGCTTGTATCCACAATGGCATACAAAAACGGTCGGTCAAGAATGACCTCTTTTCTTTCCGGAACCTCCATGGGCGCAGCAGCATTATCTCTTATTTCAATCACGGTTACGGCAGCCGCCTCGGTACCATTCTCATCCATACGGATATAAGTGGAGTGAAGAATGGAATCAATGTACAAATCAATGGGTGCACCGTTGTTGTATTCTTCGCAGATACCGGAGAAATCTGCTTTCGCCGGGTCGAAGGCATCGGTTATGCCCATCTCCTGAAAGCTTGGTGCCAGCTGGGTTTTGAATTCATATTCAAACTTGGGAACCTTGGTGAACACTTCATAGTCATAGGTTTCGCTGTCACAGAAGCTTTGGTAAGCATCCCTGTCAAAGGATGCCACAAATTCGTCAAAGGATAACTCCTCTTTGGGCAGAATTGCAAGAAACGCATAATCGCCACCCTCATATTCTTTCATAAAACCGGTAGCCAGTTCATGTTCATAATATGTATCCAGGGTTTCACACATGAAGTCTGTCTGCAGTTCTGTTCCGTTTTCATTATAAAAAGTACCTTCTTTTACCTGATTGGATTCGTAAGGATTTGCCCATTTCCCCTGAAAAGCCAGGGCATTGATAATATAGGCCGCTGCACTGTCCGGAATGGAATCAAGGATTTCCGGAATCATTTCCCTGGTATTAGTATTAACCCAGTTGTTGATGTCTTTCACGGTGCCGTTATCGAAGGGCTCGCGGAATACCTGCGCGCCAAAGGTCTTATCTAAAAGGTCTGTATAGTCTTTTCTGACGGAAGTACCTATTTTATCCTTGTTTAACCAAAGGGAGTTTGCCACATGGAAGCAGTCATCTCCGGTGTCGGTAAGGCCGGCGGATTTTTCCTGATAAAAGGCAAGAAATGCTTCCGTTTCGGCACCGCCGCCAAGCACATCCGTCATCTGAAGCGCAGTTTCTCCTTCGGCACCGGCGGCCGCCATAGCCATGGCAAGTTCAATGCTCATGGGAGAAACCAGCACGTTGGTATTTTTCTCGTTTTCCCGGTTTATGAGCTCGAAGGCCAAATCCAGATAGGCGTTCTGCAGTACTTCTTCCGTTTCCTCATCCAATGCAGGACTCTCTGAAGATGCTCCCGCGGATGCAATACCTGTGGGTTCTGTTTCCGGGCCGGTGCCGGGCTTTTGTGTACATCCGTCCAAAAAAAGAGAGACAATAAGTGCCCCCGATATAATAATTGCTGCTAATTTTCTTTCCATAATAATCTCCATTCCGAAGCGTTTCTGCATGCGCTTCTGTTTCTGTTAATAATGATACGTTGCAAGTCAGATTTTTTATGGAGAAAATCTATCCCAGGGTACGGGAAGGATACCCTGAAAAAAATACAATCCTCAAAAACTTCCCGTTGCATGCTATACGCCCCGCAAAATTCCTTCAATCCCTGCCTCTTTTAAGATGTCCGCAAACTGCGCCAATTCCCCGGGTGTAAAGGACTCCATGGGAGGACAGGGTTTGTCCGTCAGGGCGCAGAGTATGGTATCTTTCTCAGTATAGGACTGTAAAAAGAGGGTTTTGGCGCCGCGAATCAGTTCCCCGATGGCGATGAAATCTTCTGCGGTATGGAGCCCCTTCACCACCGTTGTCCGGAACTCATAGGGAATGTCGCCCTGAATCAAAAGGCGGATGGATTCCCGGATTCGGTCCATATCAAGGTTTGAAAGGCCTGTCGCAGCAGGATAGCCGGCGGGGGAACTTTTGATGTCCATGGCAACATAGTCAAGAAGTCCCTCTTCAAGAAGGGCCTTCAGTAATTCCGGTCGATATCCGTTGGTGTCTAATTTCACCAAAAGACCTTTTTCTTTAATGCGGCGGATAAACTGCGGCAAATCTTTTTGTAAAAGGGGTTCGCCGCCGGTAATACAGACACCTTCCAAAATGCCTTTTCTTTTATCCAGAAGGGCAAAAAAGCTCTCCTCGGAAATGACAGGCTGGGAAGCCGGGTCCAAAACCAGTTCGCCGTTATGACAGAAGGGGCAGCGGAAATTGCAACCGCCGGTGAAGACGGTGCAGGCCACGTGCTCCGGGTAATCCAAGAGGGTTGTTTTGTTAAGACCGTGAATCTGCATGGGGGAACTCCTTTCTCAAACAGGGAGACCTGTTTCTTTTTTTGTGTGCGACACAGAATATTATAACACCTTGGGAAAGGAAACACAATTCATGTAAGATATGTATGCAGAATATGCCGGTTCTTTCAGAAAAAAATAGAAAGTCGCAATTTTTTAATGCCTAAAAGCCGTAAGTGTGTTACAATGGTAATGTTCAGGGGAAAAAAAGCGCGTTACGGCAGAATGCCCTGAATGGTTACAGCCCGCGGAGGGCACACTATAATGTATGGAAGAGGGATATGAAATATGGCAGATTTAAAAAAGATGATTTTGGAGGAGCTTCGTAAGAGTAGAAACTTCCAGACCATAAATATCAATGAGGTGGAGGAGTACATTGACACCGGTCTGGATAAGACAGATGAGAATCTTGCGGAAGTGGCATTGAACTATCTGGAAGAGAAGGGGTATCGCCGTTGTGTGGAGAACATAGAGTCTGCGAAGCAGATGATTCTTAGCAGCTCGGAAGGATATGACACTCTGATTGTAAAGCGTATGGAAACCGTGGAGCAGGATTTGTTTGAGAATGCAGGCATGAGCGAGTTGCGTGACGCCATGAACGTATGTATTCTTAATACCTTAAATACCATCGAAGATACGCTGGATTACATGGCGGACGTTACCTATGAATATAAGACACTGGTCATGAAGAAGCTCTATACAGAGGAGGATCGTCCTACCGGACATTTATCATCCGATGATTTTGAGACTTTTGAGGAGACACTGAACCGATATGCCGCTTTGGGATATCAGCTGGATCGGATTTACAACGAGCCTAAGGTTGGTGCTTCACCGGCCAGAGTGCATGTGATTCTGAAAAGAGAAGCACAATAAAAGAAAACTCCCGGGGACTGTCGGCAGAAATCCTTTGTGTTAAGGTGATTTTTTCCATAGTCCCCGGAAAGAAAACAAATCATGCTTTCATGTATTTGTTTTTTTTATGAATGATAAAAAGAAAAGAGGAGTATTATGTTTCGTGTTTTTAAACATCTGAGAGGGAAAGAAGTATTATATATCCTGGCCGCATTTGTGCTGACGGGACTTCAGGTATTTCTGGAACTGAAATTACCGGACTACATGTCCCGGATTACTGCGGTGCTTGTGACACCGGGAAGTGAAGTGAAGGAGGTTGTGCTTGCCGGAATCTACATGCTTTTGTGTGCATTGGGCGGACTGGTGGTATCCATCATGGTCGGATATTGCTCCGCAAGAGTAGCAACCCGTTTCTCCAAGCGTTTGCGTTCGGAGCTTTATAATAAGGTAACCGGATTTTCCATGGAGGAGATTAATGAATTCTCTACCGCCAGCCTGATTACCCGCTCCACCAACGACATTATGCAGGTGCAGATGCTTCTGGTAATGGGAATGGGAATCATGTTCCGCTCCGTGCTGATGGCATCTCTGGCTATTATGAAGATTCAGGCCAAGAGCTGGCAGTGGACCTTTTCCACCGGCGTGGCGGTGCTTTTGCTGGTGGGAATCATTATTACCCTGATGTTTGTGGCGGTGCCTAAGTTTAAAGTGATTCAGTCTCTGACAGATAACCTAAACCGCGTAACCAGAGAGAATCTTACCGGTATCCGTGTCGTGCGTGCCTACAATGCAGAGAATTTCCAGCAGGGCAAGTTTACGAATGCCAATGATGAACTTACCGGAACCCAGTTGTTTGTAGGTAAGGTAATGGCAATTATGGGACCGGGAATGTCCATTATTATGAGTGGTTTGTCCCTGGCAATCTACTGGATTGGTGCATTCCTGATTGAGGGAAGTGGCAGCCCTGATGAAAAAATCGTTATTTTCTCCGACATGGTAGTGTTCTCATCCTACGCAATGCAGGTGGTTATGTCTTTTATGATGCTTACCATGATTTTTATCATTCTGCCCCGTGCTTCCGTTTCTGCCAAGCGTATTATGGAAGTGCTTGATACCAAAACCCGAATTGCAGACGGCAAAGTTGACAAAGCATCGGAAGGAGTCAGCGAGATTCGCTACGAGAATGTATCCTTCCGCTATCCCGATGCGGAGGAGGATGTTCTGACAGACATTACGTTTTCTGCCAAAAAGGGAGAAACGGTGGCTTTTATCGGGTCTACCGGTTGCGGTAAGTCTACTTTGATTAACCTTTTGGTGCGCTTTTATGATGTGACGGGCGGTGCGATTACGGTAGACGGTGTGAATGTGAAGGAATATACCCAGGAAGCCTTGCGGGATAAAATCGGACTTGTGGCCCAGAAGGCGGTGCTCTTCGGCGGAACCATCCGCTCCAATGTAGGATACGGCGAGAAGGGGAAGAAGGATAAATATAGCGACGAAGAGATTTATAAGGCTCTGGAAATTGCCCAGGCGAAGGAGTTTGTGGATAAGTTAGAGGACGGACTGGATGCCCATGTGGCCCAGGGCGGAACCAACTTCTCCGGCGGTCAGAAGCAGCGTCTTTCCATTGCGAGAGCAATTTGCCGCAGACCGGATATATACATTTTTGACGATTCATTCTCCGCGCTGGATTATAAAACAGATAAAACCCTGCGCAGTGAATTAAAGAAGGTAACAACGGATGCCATTACGTTGATTGTGGCACAGCGAATCGGAACCATTATAGATGCAGACCGGATTATCGTCCTGGAGGACGGAAAGATTGCCGGTATGGGCACTCATAAGGAACTTCTTGCAAATTGCGAGGTTTATAAGCAGATTGCATACTCTCAGTTGTCAAAGGAGGAATTGGAATAATGGGAAAAGATAATTACGAAATGGGCTCCGTTAAGACCACACCCAGAAGAGGACCGGGTGCGGGAGGCCCTCCGGGAACACGTCCCGGCGAGAAAGCAAAGGACTTCAAGGGAAGTATTAAGAAGCTTCTGATTTATAATAAACCTTTTCTGCCGCTGGTGAGCATTGCGCTGGTGCTGTCTTTGTTATCAAGCATCCTTACCATCATCGGACCTGACCGGTTGAAGGAATTAACAGGGTTGATTGAGAATGGGTTGGTGAACGGAATTGATATGAGTGCGGTGGCACGGATTGCCTGGTTTTTGGTGGCAATTTATATAATCAGTGCAGTATTTCACTATGTGCAGGGAATTATCATGGCAGTGGTAACCCAGAAGATTTCCCGGAAGCTCAGAAACGAGATTTCAACGAAGATTAATGATTTACCCCTGCAGTATTTCGACGGAACTTCCTTTGGTGATGTATTAAGCCGTGTAACCAATGACGTAGATATGGTGGCGCATACCTTAAACCAGAGTGCGACCCAGTTGGTAAATGCCCTGACGCTGTTGGTAGGATCTTTTCTAATGATGGTGTTTACGGACATTACAATGACCGTAACAGCGGTGGCAACTGCCATAATCGGATTGTTTTTAATGACTTTGATTATGGGCAAATCACAGAAGTACTTCCTGGGACAGCAGAAGTATCTGGGAGAAGTAAACGGTCATGTGGAAGAGATTTTTGCCGGACACAGCGTAGTAAAAGCATACAATGCAGAGAAGATGGAGGCAAAGGCTTTCGAGGAAATCAACGAATCCTTATGTAACAGTGCATTTAAAGCACAGTTTTTATCAGGACTTATGCATCCTATTATGGGATTTGTAGGAAACTTAGGATATGTAGCGGTTTGCGTGGTGGGTGCCGTGCTTACCCTTAACGGTAAAATCGATTTTGCGGTGATTATTGCTTTTATGATGTATATCCGTTATTTTACACAGCCGCTTACCCAGATTGCGCAGGCGGCTACCAGCCTTCAGTCCACCGCGGCAGCGGCAGAGCGAGTGTTTGAGTTCTTAGATGCCAAAGAGATGGAGGATGAAACGCATAAAACCGCTCATCTTAATGAGAACGAAATTGCCGGAGACATCGAATTCTCCCACGTGAAGTTTGGCTATAATCCGGATAAAATTATCATTCACGATTTCTCTGTTAAGGCAAAGGCCGGAGAGAAGATTGCGATTGTTGGTCCCACCGGTGCGGGTAAAACCACCATGGTAAACCTCCTGATGCGTTTCTATGAAGTAAATGAGGGAAGTATTTCCATTGACGGCGTTCCCATTCAGGATTTGACAAGGGAGAATGTGCATGACTTATTCGGTATGGTCCTTCAGGATACCTGGCTCT
Source organism: Lachnospiraceae bacterium (assembly GCA_045595325.1). Classification (GTDB taxonomy): domain Bacteria; phylum Bacillota; class Clostridia; order Lachnospirales; family Lachnospiraceae; genus UBA3766. The sequence goes on along the minus strand of JAZOAG010000012.1, from coordinate 9,658 downwards.
TCGAGGGAAGTGTCCGTGACAATATAGTATACGGTAAGGAAGGGATTACTGATGAGATGTTGGATAAAGCCTGCAAGGCTGCGGGAATTTATCATTTCATCCGCACGTTGCCTCATGGGTATGATACCATTCTGAATGATAAGGTGAACCTTTCTGCCGGCCAGAAACAGCTTCTGACCATTGCCAGAGCCATGATTGAAGATGCGCCCATGTTGATTCTCGACGAGGCGACAAGCTCCGTGGACACCAGAACGGAGGTATTGATTCAGGAGGCTATGGATCGTCTGATGCAAGGTAGGACGTCCTTTGTAATTGCTCACAGACTTTCTACCATTAAGAATGCGGATCTGATTCTGGTAATGAAGGACGGAGATGTAATCGAAAGTGGAAATCACGAGGAATTGATGGCAAAACAGGGCTTCTATGCAGACCTGTACAACAGCCAGTTTGACAAAGTTTCATAAAAAGAACAGCCATATCAGCGCGTTTTTTCGGTGATATGGCTGTATTTTTTAACGTGACAGATGATGTTATTCCTCACCCGGAAATACGGGTATATAGTATCGTCCAAAGCCGAAATCAGGCTCGTTTCGGCAGACAATAAAGAGTGCCACCCAGTATATCATAGGCCAGAAAAGTCCTGCGATTGCAATCCAGGTAGCGTGTTTCTTTAACCCGAAGGTTCGCAGTAAATCACGGTATTCCGAGAAGTGAATCAGCTTCTTTCCCCATTTATAGAACAGCTGAAGGAACGTAGAAACCAGTCTAATCGGGAACAGACCCAGGATGACAGCTGCAATCCCTTCAAAGAAATCCAATCCGAAGTATACCCAGAAGGGAACCTGTCTGTTTATGGTTTTGAATAAGCCCAGATAACTGTATTCCTGCATGGGCAGAACAAGGGAAAGATATGTTTTGCCGTAGGGAATGAATGAAAGCCACGGATGGTTATGGCCGGAATTATAGGCCATAATATAAATCGGAATCGCCGAAATGATATATGAAAGCAATCCGTTAATGACGGTGAGTACCGCCAACAGAATATGAGCTGCCACCAGTGCAACCATGACGGGATAAATCTCCATCTGCGTAACTTCTTCCCAGGAATCTGCCATGAGAACATCATATAATGCGGAATGTACCACAAAAACGAAGTAATCCGCAATGATAAGCAATATCGAAAGAATCGAAAGAATCATATATTTTACCCGTAAGGCGTATTGCCTTGTATCAATTAGTTATAATTATAGTAATTTCCGTCTCCGTAAGCGAGTGCATTGTTCATGTACATGTAACGTAAAATAATATTCATAAGAGGAATAAACGTTCCGAGAATAGAGAACAAAAGAGCGTTCTCGCCGATGTTTAAGAATCTGTATAAATCGTAATGGATTTTCCAGTTTAAAAACATCAAAAAGTAAGAGCAAATGGTTATGAGCAAGATACAGATCATCATAACAACTGAATAAACAGGCATTCCGATAAATGTAAAGTTAATGGGAAACAGGAGAATAAGCAGGAAAATAGGTCCGTAAACCAATACCTGTGTCAAAATTATCACCCAAAGAAGCTTCTTACGTCTCGGCGCCAGAGTTTTGCCGAAAAGATTAAGCTCTCCTGCGGGCAACAAATAGGCAAAGCAAAGCTCGCCGATGGGAAGAAATGCCCAAAAGGTGCGACGCATACCGGCTCTGTCAGCCATCACTTTGATGGGGTATCCCATAATAGCTCCCATAACCAGCATGGGAATCAGTGTTAACACTAAAATGATAAGCGTAATAAGCAGGGCTACTCCAAAAGAAAGTCCTAATACCGCGGCATATGCCATGAGTTCTTCACTTGTGTTCATTCTAATACCTCCGTACAATAAAAAGATTCTACATTATCTTTAATGCCAATACAATAATACATAAGAACACTCGAAATTACAATAATAATATTGTTTTTCCGTAGGAAAAGATAGCGGTGTTCCCAGCAATATAAAAAATAATAATAAAATAAAATAAAAATAACAACTGTTTATATTCGTGAAAAAGCAAGTAACTAAAGAAGGTAAGGTGGTAGGTAGCGTTACAAGCAGTAATAAGTGAATTTAAACAGTTGTCATTCGCAATGGAATAAAAAAAACACCAACCCCATGGCTCTTTCGTCCACAAAACCAGTGCTTTTAGTGCGCGATCAGGGGCTCGAACCCTGGACACCCTGATTAAGAGTCAGGTGCTCTACCAACTGAGCTAATCGCGCATGGTTGATATTTATTTTTGTCACGTGCAAAACTGATTATAGTACAGGTTTACAAACAATGCAAGCATTTTTTTAAAAAAAAAGAAAAATTTTTTAAAAGCATAAAAATGTTGCATTCCAAAGGGCTTTCCTATATAATACCAAAAATATACATAATTCCTTTCGTATCCCCCATAAGTTATATTACGGGTATACTTTCTATTTACGAGGGATTGCATTATTATGGTTAAAGCAGGAGCCTGTGTGTAAGAGGTGCAGCAGTTTCGGCCGGAAGCGGAGCACTGCATTTTTCCGGCAGGCATTTTACATTATTATATAAGAAGAAAGTGGGTGACAGGATGCGAGAAAACCAATTGCCGAAATCGGCATGGAAGATTTTGGAAGAAAACCACATAAAAGAAGAAGACATTCTTTTGGTCTGTCCGTTTGATTTATCCTTCTCGGGTGAATATGTATACGGATATCTTTTTGCAACCAAAGAATATCTTGGTGTGCTCCAAAGCGCTCCCATTCAGTCTGAAATCATCCGTTTCAAGGGAACGGATCATTTGGGCGATGTGGGGATGGAAGCAGTGGCGGATTATTCCTGCCTTTTTTATGAAAGGAAGGATATTCATTCATTACGCCGGGAGCATATGGTGGCAACAAATTTAATCTGCATGGAATACGGAGATAAGAAAGTGCAGCTGGTGGCGCACACCAACCTGCATCTGGCAGAAATGGACGCCTTTTTGAAGAAGTTTAAGCATCTGCAGAAAGGTGAGGAGATAATAGAAGAAGAGGAAACGAAGAAGGAAGAGGAGGAACTTTTCTGTCCCATCTGCGGTACGAAGTACCCTGATGAACAGCGTAAAATATGTCCGAAGTGCATGAATAAAAGAAGCATTTTCTGGCGTACCTTCCGCTATTTCCTGAAGCACAAACTCATGATTCTTGTTCTTGTATTCTGCTTCGTCGCAGCGGCAGGGCTGAATTTGATATGGCCCTACTTAAGCGGTACCGTACTTTACGACTGGGTTTTGGACAAGAATGATGAATATCTTGCGCCCTTCGGACTGGCCGGGGAATATCTGGCAGCCTTGGGGGTACTCTTAGGTTGCATGCTGGTTTCCAAGGTATTGCAGCAGGCCATCGGCATTTTACAGGGAAGCGTTATGGCCCGTATGGTTGCCGTGACGGTCCGGGACATCAAAAAAGACGTATTTGCCGCTATGGGACGCCTTTCCCTGCGGTTCTTTACCAGTAAGCAGACCGGTAATCTCATGACACGAGTGCTGGGGGATGCGGAGCGTGTAACGGGCTTTTTCTTAGACGGTTTTCCCTATATCTTTGTGCACGGGTTTACCATTATCGCCAGCTTCGTGGTAATGTTTCGACTGAACTGGCAGATGTCTCTGGTAGCTTGTATTTTACTGCCTTTGCTGGTGGTAATCAGCGTGAAGTTAAAGCCCCGAATCTGGAGTCTCTTCGGAAGAAGACATCGTGCCGAGCGTGCGGTAAACAGTAAGGTAAATGATAACCTGACAGGATGTCGTGTGGTGAAAGCCTTCGGGCAGCAGGCGGCTGAAATGGAACGCTTCGAGGGTCCCAACGAGTACTTAAGGGATGCGGAAGTGCGAATTGAACGCTACAACAACCGTTTTACCATTCTTTATAACCTGGTGCAGGAGATTTCCTCTGTCTGGGTTTGGATGCTGGGCGTTTTTATGATGATGCAGAGCAATAAGATTGAAGTTGGTGTTTTGATTACATTTGTAGGCTATGTGGCCCAGTTAAACGGTCCCATGAACTTTTTCTCACGAGTGTTCCGTATGTGGTCCGACAGTATCAATGCGGCACAGCGTATGTTTGAGATTATGGATGCCGTGCCGGAAATTAAGGAAGCGGAGAATCCAATCGCGCTAACCGCGCCGGCGGGTGAGATTGATTTATCACACGTCTCCTTTGGTTACGACAAGAACCATACGGTGTTAAAAGATATCGACTTCAAGGTGAAAAGCGGCGAGATGTTAGGAATTGTAGGCCGTTCCGGTGCAGGTAAAACAACTCTGGTTAGTTTGATTTCCAGATTGTATGATGTAAACGACGGAAGTATTTCCATCGACGGAATCAATGTAAAGGAGCTGGCATTTAAAGATTTGCGCCGTAACGTGGCCATGGTGTCACAGGATACATACATTTTCATGGGAACGGTGGCAGATAATATTGCTTACGGCGATCCGGAAGCAAGTCACGAAGAGATTTTACGGGCAGCAAAGCTGGCAAGTGCCCATAACTTTATTGCTAAGATGCCGGATGGATACGACACCATCATAGGTGCGGCAGGGAAGGATTTGTCCGGTGGAGAGAAGCAGCGCCTTTCCATTGCCAGAGCGGTGCTTTCAGATCCTAAGATTCTGATTCTTGATGAGGCAACCGCCAGCGTGGATACCGAAACGGAAAAGGCGATTCAGAAGTCCTTATCCTATCTGGTAAAGGGACGTACCACGCTTTCCATCGCACACCGCATTTCCACATTGCGGGATGCGAACCGTCTTGTGGTAATTGACGGCGGAAGGGTTGTGGAAGAAGGAACCCATGAAGAACTGATGGCAGTAAACGGTGTATATGCCAAACTGGTGGAATTGCAGACGAAATCCTTGGCATTAGAGGAGGAGAGCGACATGGAAGAGAATAAGAAAACAGAAACCAAGGCAGCCGGCCTTGATATGGAAGCAATCAGCAGGGAAGCGGAAGAAATGATTGCATTCCGTTATATAACCAAAGACAACAGCAAGTTTACCAAGACGGAAGGCGGATTTATCAGTCTTGATTTTGACGGTAAGCACTATGACCGTGTAGCGGTAATCCGTCTGTTTCCTTTTACGGATCCGGATAAATATATTTCCATCCGTACCACAGGGGATACAAATCGTGAAATCGGTGTCATTGAAGATATGGCAGCCATGCCGGAGGATGTGAAAGAGATGCTTCATTCCCAGCTTCTGCTTCACTATTTCACACCGGTAATTCAGAAGGTAATTGACATTAAGGATGAGTACGGTTATGCCTATTTCCACGTGTTAACCGATCGTGGTGAATGCAAGTTTACCATTAATATGGGAGGAAATGCGGTAGTTCGTCTTTCTGACAGCCGTCTTTTAATCTCCGATATTGACGAGAACCGTTTTGAAATTCCCGATGTATTTGCGTTAAGCCAGAAGGAGCAGCGCAAACTTGATTTATTCCTGTAAAATGACTGAAACGCGTCTGCAACGGCGCGGGAAGAAAGTCGCGGTTTATAAGACGAAAGACAGGTGATGACATGATATTAAAATATGAATTGCCAAGGGGGCTTCAGTCACAGCTTTCCCTTGGAGCAGAGGAAAAAATATACTATGCCGTGCCCGCAGATATCGATGAAGAGGGCAAATGGCGCGAGGGAGCCTTTGTGGTGGTTACCACCACAAGAGTCCTTCTGGTAAAAGAGGGCAGCGTGGAAAAGGAATTTCTGATTAAGGAATGCAGTCAGGCCAAGGCGGAAAGCCGGATCGGCGGCGGAATTCTGGTATTGGAAAAGGATGGTGCGGAGCATGTGTTTACCCATTATTCCTCCAAGCACTTAACCCGTTATGCTTACATTGCCAGGGGAATTAATATTTTAGTCTCAGGACGTTTTGAAGAAGTAGAGAGTAAAGAGTATGAAAAGGTTTGTCCGAAATGCCACAAGGCCATTCCGGGAACCAGACATTGTCCCCATTGCAGCAAAGAGGGCGGTTTTGTAAAAGACTTTTTAAGACTTTTGGCTCCTTACAAGAAAAGAGTGGCAGGCATCAGTGTGCTGATGATTGGGGCTGCGGTGGTAACTCTTTTGAATCCCGCGGTACAGCGCTACCTTATTGACGATGTGTTAAGAGCGGGAACCGGAGACATTAAGCTTGCTTATTTATGCCTGGCGGGGATTTTTGCATTAAGTGTCAGCATTGTAATCATTAATATATTGAAGAGTTATTTCTGTACGGTGTTGGGCGCACAGATTGCCAAGGATATGAGGGCGAAGCTTTTCGCCAAGATTCAGGTGTTGAATCTTACTTTTATTAACGACAGACGCCCCGGCGAGCTGATGAACCGAATTATTTCCGATACGGGTAAAATCAGGGAATTTATGCAGACGACGTTCTGTAACCTTTTTACCGTATTCTTCATTTTTATATGGGACATGATTTTTATGCTTTGCATCAACGTAAAGCTGGCTCTTTGTGCCTTTTTGTTCATTCCCGTTGCGGTGTGGTTGACGGGGGCATTCCGTAACAACATTCACAGAAGATTTCATTTGCAGTACAAGAAAAACGATGATGTCAGCAGTAATTTACAGGACGTTATTTCCGGTATGCGTGTGGTGAAAACTTACGGAAAGGAAGAAGCAGAGAGTGCGAAATTCAATGCTTTGGCGGACGAGTACTGCAGAATCCAGAGCAGAAATGAGATTTTCTGGGCAGTTTTCTTCCCGTTGTTAAATTTTATTATGGGATTAGGTGTTTTCCTTGTCATAGCCGTGGGTGGATATGATATACTGGGAGAGAAGTTAGAGCCCGGTGAGTTGTTCCAGTTCATTACCTATACCCAGTTGCTGTACCAGTATATTTCCTGGATGAGCTATATGCCCAGGGATTTGATGAACTTGGTTTCCAGCATGGAGAGAATTAATGACGTGCTGGATCAGGAGATTTATGTGGAAGAGGGCGTACTGGGAGCCGCGCAGGCAGAGGATGCCGGCGTGGCAGAAGAAGAGAGAACGGACTTGATTTGCCATGATATCAAAGGTGAGGTAGAATTTAAGCATGCGACCTTCGGATACAAGTCATATCAGCCGGTACTCTGGGATATTAATCTCAAGGTAAAAGAAGGAGAGATGATCGGTATCGTTGGTGCTTCCGGTGCAGGAAAGTCCACCATGATTAATCTGATTATGCGACTGTATGAAATCGATGACGGTCAGATCTTAATCGATGGTGTGGATCTTAGCACCATACGTTCGGATTACTATCATTCCCAACTGGGTGTGGTGTTGCAGGAAACCTTCCTGTTCTCGGGAACAATTCTTAACAACATCCGTTTTTCCAGACCGGATGCCACATTGGAAGAGGTTATTGCGGCGGCGAAACTTGCGAATGCCCATGATTTTATTTGTAAAACCCCTGATGGCTACAATACTTACGTGGGTGAAAAAGGTCATTCCTTATCCGGTGGAGAAAGACAGCGTATTGCCATTGCGCGAGCAATACTTAACAATCCGAGACTCCTGATTCTTGACGAGGCTACGGCCAGTCTGGATACAGAGAGCGAGTATATGATTCAGAAGGCGTTGGAGCGTCTGACCAAGGGCAGAACAACTTTTGCCATTGCCCACAGACTTTCCACGTTAAAGAACGCGGACAGACTTCTGGTAATTGACAATCATCGGATTGCGGAAATCGGTTCCCACGAAGAACTGATTGCCCAAAAAGGAATTTATTACGGCCTGATTAAGGCACAGTTGGAAATGCAGAATAAAGTGAATGCTTAAGGAGGAAAGGACATGGCGTATCTTGGAAACCCGGGAAAGACTGTCGAGGTTTTGAAAAAGTACAATTTTAACTTTCAAAAGAAGTTCGGTCAGAATTTTCTGATTGACGAACATATTTTGGAGAAGATTGTGGACAGTGCGGAGATTACGAAAGAGGACTGCGTGCTGGAAATCGGCCCGGGAATCGGAACCATGACCCAGTATCTGGCAGAACGGGCCGGGAAGGTCATTGCGGTGGAGATTGATAAGGCACTGATTCCGATTCTGAAGGATACCCTGTCCGAATACGGGAACGTAACGATTATTAACGAAGATGTGCTGAAGGTGGATATTAAGAGCCTGGCAGAAAAGGAGAACGGCGGCCGCCCCATCAAGGTGGTGGCGAACCTTCCCTATTACATTACGACGCCTATTGTTATGGGACTTTTTGAGAGCCATGTCCCCCTGGACAGCATTACCATTATGGTGCAGAAAGAGGTGGCAGAGCGTATGCAGGTGGGGCCCGGTACCAAGGATTACGGTGCACTGTCTTTGGCAGTTGCCTTTTATTCCAAGGCGGAGGTGGTTACCATCGTATCCCCCAACTGCTTTATTCCCAAACCCAATGTGGCCAGCGCGGTAATCCGCTTGAAGGTTCATGAAAAACCGCCGGTCAATGTAAAGGATGAGAAGTTTCTTTTTGACGTGATTCATGCTTCTTTCCGTCAGCGCCGCAAAACGCTGGTAAACGGCCTTTCTCATGCGCCGGAACTTCGGGTGAGCAAGGAAGAGGTGGCTGAGGCACTGGGTAAAATGGGTGTTTCGGAAACAATCCGGGGGGAGGCTTTTACCCTGGAAGATTTTGCAAGGTTGTCGGACTTATTAAGATAAAAGGAGCGGGACGCCCGGAAAAAGTATAGAGAGTAGGAAGGAATATATATGATTTTTGATACCCATGCGCATTATGATGATGATGCATTCGATGAGGACAGAGAGGCGCTGCTTGAAAGCCTGAAGGAGGGCGGCGTTTCCATGGTTATGAATGTGGGTGCGGACTTACAAAGTAGTGAAGCCGCCGTGGCACTGGCAGGGAAGTACCCTTTTATCTATGGTGCGGTAGGGGTTCATCCGGATTGCACGGGAGAGTTAAGCGAGGAAGGAATGCAGAAGCTCTCGGCCTGGTGTGCAGAGGAGAAAATCAAGGCAGTCGGTGAAATCGGGTTGGATTATTACTGGGATAAAGCGGAGCGGGATGTACAGAAGTACTGGTTCCGCCGTCAGTTAGAACTTGCCTTCGAGAAAGACCTTCCGGTAATCATTCATTCCAGAGAAGCGGCAGCGGATACCTTGGAAGTATTGCGGGAGGAGCTTCGCCGGCGGGAGGCCGTGACGGGGACACCGCAGAAGTACCGGGGTGTGATGCATTGCTTTTCTTATTCGCCGGAGGTTGCCGCAGAGGTATTAAAGATGGGATTCTATCTTGGAATCGGCGGAGTTGTAACCTTCAAGAATGCCCGCAAATTAAAGGAAGTAGTGGAACGGGCCCCTCTTGATAAACTGGTTTTGGAAACGGATTGCCCATACTTGGCACCGGTTCCCTATCGGGGAAAGAGGAATTCTTCCCTTTATCTTCCTTACGTGGCAGAAGAGATTGCCGCCATAAAAGGGGTGTCCCCCCGGGAAGTGATGGAAGCAACCGCAGCAAACGGGTGCAGGTTATACGGCATATAGCCGGAGGCCGCCCCGCAGGGGAGAGTGTTCCACAAACAAGATAGAGAACGCAAGAACGACTAAAGTCTGTATGGTTTGCCCCATCGACACTGTCCCAAAAAACTCGAAAGGGCCGAGCTGCACAGGGACTTTTTGTGACTTTTTTTACAATTATTAGTA
>JAZOAG010000011.1:0-10617 GCA_045595325.1 Lachnospiraceae bacterium | reverse complement strand
TGTTTTATATGTGAATGCACTTGTATACATGGCCCTTAGTTATTATTTAATGATGCGGTACGGAAAAGAAGTTAGATTTGCCAAGAAAGCCACAGTGTACCTATTTCTTACAGCTAGTCTGGTAGCGGTTATTTTCCAAATTATTTTTCCTACCATATTATTGCAGCTCTGTATAGAAGCATTATGCCTTTCCGGTATTCTGTTTACCGTTGAAAATGATAATGATATTTTGCATAGTATTTTGCTGTACTTCTTCTTGCTGATTCTATGCTTTTTTGCACAGGTGGATATTATTCCCAATGTTTTTCCCTGGAGAATGATTTCCAGTATTTATTTCCTGGCATTGGGAGTATTGCTTGTAATCTATTTTGCAGAACGAATAGCAGACAGAGGACAGCTAAAACGCTGGATGATGTGTTCGGCATGGCTTATTGTTACCTTTATGCTTCTTCGAATGATAAAGTATGAAGCATTTCCTGCGGGTTCAGTCTTTGTAAGATATACCTGGTACTTATATTATTTGCCGATGTTGTTTATCCCGCTTTGCACATTCTATGCCACATTATACATAGATGGTGAAGAGAAAAGAGAATTTGTGAAAGTGAAGCCGTTGTTTGGAGCAATCACTTTTTTACTGTGCGTAGGTGTATTATCCAATGATTTTCATCAGAAGGTGTTTGATTTTTCAGAGGGATTTTTAAATTGGGAAAGTGATTATACCCATGGATTTGGATTTTTTGCAGTTATCGCATGGACTTACTTTTTATACATATTTTCAATTGTTATTATGTTCCAAAAGTGTAAGCTTCCCAAGGTGAAAAAGAAGTGGTGGATTACAATCATTCCCTTTGCGCTCGGAGTAACCATGCAGCTGCTAATCGCTTTTGGTAAAATGCCGAAGATGAATGGTCTCATGGTAATCAATTTCCCGGAAGCAGTATGCTTTATGATAGCTCTTTTTTGGGAGTGTTGTATTCGGATTGGATTGATTCCGACCAATAAAGGCTATGGAGAAATCCTGAGAGTATCTTCATTGGCATTACAAATAACAGATGAGAGTGGGAAAGCAGTATATAAGTCTGTTTCCGCCGATGAGATTGAAGAGAAATATAAGAAAAAGCCTGAGCCCATACTTGTGGATGAGAATACAGAGCTGTACTGCGAGCAGATTCCCGGTGGTTATACCTATTGGCAGAATGATATTTCGGAATTAAATGAGACGAATAAGAAGCTGGAAGAGGTTCACTCCCTTTTATCAGAGGAAAACGAATTGATACGTTTGGAGAATGAGCTGAAGGAAAAACAGGTTTCCATTGAGCAAAGAACAAAATTGTATGAATCGATAAATGAAAGGACGATAACACAGTCTAAGAAAATTGCAGATTTGGCAGCGGAGGCACTGAAAACAGAGGATATAAAGCTTAGAAATTATAACGCGGGTATTATCTGTTTTTTGGGGGCATATATTAAACGCCATGCCAATCTGATGCTCCTTAAAGAAAACGAGCCTATGATGAGCATTGCAGAGCTGGGTATGGCGATTGGTGAGTCTTTACGTTATCTTGGGAATGTGGATATCCCTACTGCTTATATGGGAAATGCAAATGGCAAGATACCCACAGATGATATCATCTTGCTGTATGAAATATTCGAGAATCTGGTAGAGCATTCCCTGTCAAAGCTACAGGCGGTTTATGTAAAGCTTGAGAATTCCACAGGAATTATTCTTAAGATTACTTTAGAGGGTGTAAATGCAACTTTGAGTGAGAATACAAAGGACAAATTGTTCCAGGCCGGTATTCCTGTAACCATTAAGAATGAAGACGAAAATAGCTATATCCGTTTTCGTTTGACCAAGGAGGTGTAAGGGATATGCAATTTGGGAATATGCCTGATGTGTTACAGGGCTTCCTATTTATTTGGTTGATATGTGTATTTATTTTGGGAATATTCAATCTGTTTCGTGCGATACAGGTAAAGCAAACAAAGTATATTGTAATTTCGGCCACCTTACTTTCTGTGGAGTATTTTCTACTTCAGATTACATCTGATATTATGCATAGGCAAAAGGGTATGGAGAGCGAAGGACTTAGCTACAAGCTTGGTCTCATTCCTGTCATATGGTGGATTGTGCTGATTGCGGGAATAATGGCTATCAGTATAACGTTAGCCTCTTTCTTTAGTCATTGGAAGGAAGAGCATATTACGCCCATGTCCGTAAAGGATAGTATTGATATGCTTCATGCCGGACTTTGTTACTGGGAGGACGGCGGAAGAATTATATTGTCCAATAAGAAAATGGATGAATTATGTTTGGCTATTTCCGGCGAGATGCTTTTAAATGGCGAGAAGTTTTTTGATTGCTTGGAATCAGAGAGTATACCCATGTCAGATGGTACCATAAAATACTTTTTTCATAATCAGGTGGAATTTGAGGATAAGCAAATACATGAACTGGTAGCCGTAGACGTAACAGAGCTTTATAAGAAAAATGAGTTGTTGGAACAGGAAACCATAAGCTTACAGAAAATGAATGAGAGCTTAAGAAAGTATAATCAGAATATTGTGGAAACGGTACGAAAGCAGGAAATACTGGATGCAAAGGTATACATTCATGATGAAATGAACCGTCTGATGCTTGTTACAACATCTAACACGGAGACGCCCATGGCCGAGGAGGAGTTTAAAGAGATTCTGACCTTGTGGAGAAATAATGCAATTCTTCTTGGTGGGGAATCGGAGAACGCAAAGGATAATACGGATGTCTTAGAGGTGAACCAATTGGCTGAGTTATTGGGTATTCAAATAACTTGGCAGGGAGATGCACCTGAGGTAATGCCGGGAAGCATAAGAAAAGTGTTCATAATGGTTGCCGGAGAGGCTATTGCAAATGCGGTGAAGCATGCAGAGGCAAAAAACATAACCATCGGAATACATAAGAAGGATGCAAAACTACTCATTGAGATATCAAATGACGGAAAACTGCCTGAAGGTAAAATAACTTTGGGCGGAGGCTTGTCCAATATAAAAGGAATGGTAGAGGAAAAGCGTGGACAGTTTCGTGTGGAAGCAAAGGAGCAGTTCCGTATGATTTTAGAATTCGAACTAGCCGATTGGCGGGGAAAAATAAAATCTTGATTTCACGGAATCTATATTCAAAGCTAAAAGAAAGGGCGGTGGCGTTATGCGCCACTGCCCTTTGAGGAGCAGAAAAGGATACACGAATAAAATAAACAGTAGTAAATAAGAAAGGAGTCAAAGTATGGCATATCGTGTTTTGGTGGTAGAGGATCAGGAAATGCCCAGACAGCTTTTTGAAATTTTTATTAATTCAAGCGAAGAATTTAAGCACGTAGGTTCTGTGGCAAATGCAGGTTTGGCATTGTCCATGTGTAAAAACCAACAGGTGGATTTAATTTTGATGGATGTAATGACAGAGTTAGGACACAGTGGATTGGAGGCAGCAGCAGAAATAAAACAAGTGTTTCCAAAGATTAAGATTATCATTGTGACCTCCATGCCGGAATATACCTGGTTGAAGAGGGCAAGAGAAATCGGTGTAGAATCCTTTTGGTATAAGGATGGCAAGAAGACCGCGATTCTGGATGTTATGAAAAGAACCATGGCAGGAGAGAGTATTTATCCGGATTCCACACCGCTTATTAGGATTGGCAACAGTACCAACCATGAGTTTACTGAGCGTGAGCTGGATATTTTGCGTGAGCTGACCACCGGTGACAGTAATACGGAAATCGGAGAACGCTTATGTATTTCAGCCAGTACCGTAAAATATCATGTGGAGAATTTGTTAACAAAGACCGGTTTTCATACCCGTACGGAGCTGGCTTCTGAGGCGAGAAGTCTGGGGATTGTGATTAAAGAAAAGTAGAAAATAAAAAACCGGCCATTTGGCGGGGGCGCATGAGAACCACGGGTATTATACTAAGTGTAGAGGAAGCGGTAAAGCAAGGTATTGAAACAGCAAATGGCATAGAAGGAGGAAAAGCAAGACAGGGATTTTTTGGTAAATTATTTAAAAAGTAATATGAGGAGCGAGGAAAGATGAAAAAAAGATTATTAACATTCGTTTTAACAGGTGTAATGGTATTTTCTTTAGCAGCGTGTGGTGCTAAAGAAGATAAGGAAGCAAGTACTTCGGGTAAGGAAAGCACAGAGTCTGTAGAAATCGCAACAGCTACTGAATCAAAAGAAGAGAAAACAGCGGATAAAAGTGATGCATCCAGTGTTAAGGTTTATTATGGCTGGGGCAGTGGTGATGAAGAAAAGTATACATCAGAAATCTTTTGTCCGGAGGGAGCAGTGTTCGATGAAAAAACATTGCAGATTTACAAAGAAGACGGAAGTGTAATGACGGTGCAGATAGACGATGAAGTCAATGAGTATATGGCTACCAGTGCAATGCATTGGCATCGTGACGCTTATAATAGCGAACCGACAGTTTATCCCATTATTGCACAGCTTTATTTTGACGGAGAACTGGACGCTGAAACTGCGGAAGAGAACAGCAACTGTTCGCAGGAGGTCACACCTCTTGGCTTCAAATGGAACGGTTATGATGTGATTTTGATTGAAACCAAGTACATGTTTAAGGATTACGGCGAACAGACTGAGCTTTTCGCAGGAGTTGAATATGACTTGGATTACTGGAAGGCTGACGAGGGTACGGGTGAAGTCAAGGACCTGACAACAAAAGCACTTTTTGGCTTTGATATGCGTTCCTATGGCGGGGATGAGCTGACTCAGGATAAATGTGCGTGGATTATAGGAGAACTTTTGGGTGTAGATTCCGGCATTGCTAATCCGTTTGCGGTAAGTGGCGAGGGAATTACGACACCTGTAGTTAACGTGGGGGCGGATGAGTTGCTTGGTACATGGCTGGAGAGAGACAGCGACTGGGGAAATACATACATTTTTAATGCTGATGGTACAGGTATGTTAATCAGCGGTCCTGAGTATCCTTTTACTTATGCAGTGAGTGGTGAAGTCCTGACTTTGACCTATGATGTTGATGACGAGGAAGAATTCACTATTTCTGTCGACGGAGATTTGTTAACTATGGTGGACCAGTTTGGATACGAGTTGTTGCTGGATAAGGAAGCAGTCCGGAACGAAGAACCGGAAGAAACTGAGGAGTCTGAGATAACAGAGTCGGAGAATCCTTATGTGAAGGAAATCGTGGCAACCTGGGTGGATGAGGAAAGCGGTTATCAGGAAACTTTCACCTTCAACGCAGACGGTACCGGTATGTACAGCTATGTGGACGGCAAGTATTATGAGTACCCCATCACTTATAATTTCCTCCGAAGCGACTATTTACAGTTCTTCTATGAGGATGGCTCAGAGGGTGGTTTCATAATCAGAATCGAAGGCGATATCTTATACGTTACCAATGATGCTGTTGTAGATATGCCCCTTGTCCGTCAGTAAATAGAACAAGAGGATTAGACAATGAAGCAGGTCTATTATTCCAAAAACAAAAGTGGACTATGGATGATTAATGAGCAGGAAGGAAGGCTTCGAATCAGTGGGGCGGACAGCCTCTGCAAGGAGGATATCGAGGTATACAACCCCGACCCAAACTGGTGTGACGCCTTCCAACGGATTGAAATAGTAGCGGGTGTCACTGATATTTATGAGGGCTTCCTTGAAAACTTCCGGAATCTTGCCTATCTGATATTACCCAAGTCGGTAACCTTTATTGAAACGACTGATGAACTGCGGGAGCTGCTTGGTCAAAACAAGGCGGTGATACATGCGGCATATGGGACGTTCGGTGAAAAATTTGCCGAGGAAAACAGGTTAGGATTCCACCCGGAGGACATTCTTCTCGGCTGGAGGTACAACGAGCAATACAATGAATCTACAAGCATTACGCTTCGTTTTAAAAAAGATGGGACAATGGACCTTTTGTATGATTATATCACTTCGGGATGGGCGGCCTCTAACAACGGTGGCGGATCTATAACGAAAGAGATGCCGGAGGGATATTTTCCCGGTTGTTCTCTTCAGGAGTTTGCGGAGTTGTTCCCAGCGGTTTATTATGAACAGATTATCAAAAGCCCTGAGGTAAAGGCATTTCTTGACAAGCAAAAAGCTGGCGTTGAGAGTAAGTAGCTTTACTATTTGGGGAAAGCCGTGAGGACGGAAAGAAAAATAGTATAACAACATAAAGTTGAAAGGAGAAGATTTTTATGAGTTATGTGGGAAAATGGCAGTTTCATTCCATTGGAACAGTAGATGATGAAACCTGTGAAAGAGTATGGATGAATGCGGAGGAGTATATGAATTCACCCATGCTTTATATTGATGAAACAGATGAAGAGGCAGTTGCGGATGAAATGAAGGAGCGACAGAAAACAGTAGGTACTATTCTTGAGGTATGTGAGGATGGAAAGCTGTATGTGCTGATGCCCTTGCCGGAAGGTGTTTCTAAAGAAGAAGTGGAGCAGGCAGCAAGTGCAGGAATCATCAAGGTTCGTGATGGCATGATGACTGATGACCCTTTTACCTGGGAGGAGCGAGATGGTGCACTCTGGGTAGATATGGGTATGGGTGATGACGGTTTTGTGAATTATAGTGAAGAAGAAGGCTTTTTGACTATGTTTACAACCAGATATGCGAAGATGCAATAGAGAGGAGTATAAGAATATGTCTTTTTTAGATAAACTTGTAAATCAGGCAACATCTCAGTTAAGAAGAGAAGCTTCTAAATCAGTAAATGAAGCAGTAAAGAATGCAAAACAGGCCATTGGAAAGGGAAGAAATCATACAGAGACCTTTAGCTTCAGCAGTTTGCCTACCAATCTGGCTGAATTAAAGGCACTTCCAGAGGCATCATTGGACTCCGCATTTAAGACAGTTGCACTTTGTATTGCTACATTGTGCAACTATGAAAAGGATATGAATGCTACATGGGAAATGCTTGACTTTTTAAAGGGCCCGGAAAGTGTGAACGAGAAGGAGAAAACTTTTATCAAGGATCGTTTAGCCGGAAAGCAGTACAAGACACTGTCTTTCTTTAAAGGTGCCACAGCTGATAATGGCTATACTCCTTCCGTTCCCTATACCATATCAGTAAGTGAGAATCCCTATTCCTTTGATGAGGAAAATTGGGCAACTCTTTATGTAACAAGCGGTGGGGCAGACGCACCCAGACCCATTAAACTGCGTAAAAAACCTTCTACAAACCAGTGGTTTATTAATGAGATTCAGTGTCTTGCAGATATCAGAATACCTACCAGCCAGGATGAGTGGGCATAAGTAAGATGAAAACAGAAGCATAAAGAGCATCGTTGCCGGGAGAAGAGAGGAAAAGCAATAATGAAAAAGTTATTTTTGATTACAATGATGGCATGTTTGATAGGTACATTTATGGCATGCGGAAAGGAAGAAGTGCAAGTATCAAGTACTACAGAAATTGTAGAAGAGCATACATCAGAAAAAGAAACACAGGAGAGCAGTGATAAGGAAGAAACCAAAGAAAATGCTCCAAGTGAAAGCAAGGAGGAGACGAAAGAAGAACCGTCGGGAAAAGATGAAGTGGCTGAGGCTCCTGAGATTTTGTCTTTAAAAGAGACATATGCTGCCAGATATGAATGGCAGGATGCTCTTTGGTTATTATATAGCGAATATTCTAATATAACAATGTGGGAAGATGCTGAGCAGTATTCCGAAATAGACCGTGTATTATCAGAGACAGCCGGTATGCAGGCCCGTTCCATGGAGGATGAGGCAGATAATATTCTAAGCTTTATCTCAGACATGGGGATGCTGGACGGAGACTTGACGGAGTTTGAAACGCAGGTATCTACATCTAAAGCACAAGTCAGAAGAGCGGATAGTGTGGTATTAAGTTATGTAACGGACTCTTATGCGGATTATGGATTCATTGAGGATTTCAGGTCTGTCTGGGGACGCAATTATGATGTGCAGACAGGCAAAGAATTGTTGTTGTCAGATGTAATTCTCGACATGGAAAAGGTTCCCGCAATTGTATGCAAAGAGTTAAATAACCACCTTTGGGCCGGAATGGATTATCCTGAAGATGTAGTGGAAGAGTATTTTAAGAATACGCCGGAGGACGGTATAAGTTGGTCATTGGATTATAATGGCGTGACTTTTTATTTTGGATATGATGATTTTACAGAAATGTCAAGTGTAGGTAAAACAGCCACCATTTCCTTTGCGGAGTATCCGGATTTGTTTCACAAAAAGTATATGAATGTACCGGAAGCATACATGGTCAGACTGCCGTTGGATTATTCCTTCTTTACGGATTTGGATAGTAATGGAACATTAGAGGAATTGAATTGTGCAGGTTTGTTTAACGAAACAGACAGATTCTATACTCAGTTCGGAGTTTACACGGATGTAAGTGGTAGCTATCAATATGAAGAGTTGTTCGCATATGATTATCAACCCTATTACGTGAAAACAGAGGATGGAAATCACTATATTTATTTATTCTGCGAGGAAAATGAAATCGGCAATCATGTACAGGGGCAGATGATGTTGGTAGTATACAATGTAAATGGTGGTGTACTTACAAGAGTGGGGGATATGAATATAGGACCGGCTTATATCCCTTCAGATATGTTCCTATTGCCTCTGGATCCTAATCATATGCGCTTAGATAATTATGACAGTGGGGCACAGGATTTTGAAGTTTATACAGTAGGAAAAGATGGTATGCCTACATTGAAATAAATGAACAGATATGCGGAGAGAAAAATGAAACATAAGAGTAAAAAAAGTATTATTGTAATATTATGCTTATTGGCAATGATTTTGTGTATTTGTTCCGGATGTGGAAAAAACAGTTCCTCAGATGCTGAAAAGGAAGATACGCAGGAACAGACTCCTTCGACAGAAGAGACAGAACCTTCCGAGGAAACACAGTTAACGGAAGGAATTGTGGAAGTGGATAATGTTAAGGACTTCTTAGAAGCAATTCAGCCGGGAGCTACCATAAAGATTACCCCCGGATACTATAATCTGAGTGATTATATTGAGAACGTATGGAGCGAGCAGGGAGACGAATGGAATGAAAAGCACCCATATGTTGAATTGTATGAGTGCTGGGATGGCGGCATAGAGGTGGCGATTCAGGACGTGCAGGATCTGTCTATTTTTGCAGATTTAGAGGGTGCTGTAGTCACTGAGCTTGTTGTGGAAACAAGAGCCGGAGCGGTTTTAAATTTTGAGGACTGTAATAATATTTCTATGCATGGTCTTACGATGGGCCACACTCAGGATGGAGCATGCGATTCCAGTGTAATTTCGTTTGTGAATACTTCGAATGTCTATTTAACCGCAATGGACTTATACGGATGCGGCATGTATGGATTTGATGCAATGTACGGAAGCGGTAACATATATGTGCAGAGTTCTACCATCCGTGACTGCGAAGACGGACCTTTCTATATAATGGACGCGCAGGGAAAATACGAGTTTCGTAATTGCTGGCTAAGTGGTTCCAATGGCGGCGGTTATTATGAGCCGGCAGACGGTGCCGAGCTTTCTTTTGTAGAATGTAATTTTGGTGAGATGGAGACCAATTATTGGTATTTTGATGAATCTGCCACATTTACAGACTGCTATTGGGAAGAAATCACAGAATACCCTGATGTGGAACCGGAAGGAGAAGATGTTCCGGATATTGACAGTTTGATTCCGACAGATGCCAATGAGTGGAACCTTGCGGATACTTATTATGCTTATATGTTTGTGGATCAGCAATCCGGTGAGAGCGAGTATTATCCTTATTTTACCTTGGAACTATATGAAGATGGAAGCGGTTGGTGTGAGACGGAGGATGAGTATTTTGATTTTACCTGGTATTGTGAATCAGATGGTACTGTAACATTGGAAAGTGAAAGATATCATTATTTGACGCCTTATGTGGAGCATATGGACGGTTTTGACAGACTCTGGTTTATGATGCAGATGGATGAAACGGTTATCTGGATTTATTAGTGAAAGTATGAGAGGAAAGGGATTGAGAAATATGAATAAGAAGTTGAACATCTGCACCTTTGCAATGTTGCTTTTGCTGCTCGTGTCACTTGCCGGGTGCGGTGAGGCTTCCGACAAAGAAGAGCCTGCCGGTACGCCGGAACAGGCAGCCATCGAGACACCTGCACCGATTCTGCCGGACCCCACTATTCCACCGGAAGAATCGGTGGCTGAGGACAAAGTAGTACTTGTCAGTACGGCGAGCGAGTTCCTAGAGGCCATCGCCCCAGGCGTAGTCATTGAGCTGGCCCCGGGTACCTATAATCTTACGGAGTATCTTCGTGAGGCCCCAGATAATGTCTCAGACTATGTTGTTCGTAGCTTCAATGACGGTTGGCAGGCAGAAATACACGAGGTTGAGGGGCTGACGATTCGCGGGGCAAAGGAAGGCAAGGTCGAGGTTGTTGCGGAGCCTCGTTATTGTGATGTGCTCTACTTCAGCGACTGTTCTGATATTGTCATTGAGAACATCACCTTCGGACATACGATTGAGCAGGGAAACTGTCAGGGTGCGGTGCTGGCGTTTGATTACTGCCGGAAAATCAGTCTCGACGGCTTGGATCTCTACGGCTGCGGTACTTA
>JAZOAG010000010.1:0-101089 GCA_045595325.1 Lachnospiraceae bacterium | reverse complement strand
CCTTATTCCCCGAAATAAGCGAATTGAGAAATACAAAAAGAAATGGTGTGCATAGAAAAACGACCGCACATTTCGTACGGTCGTTCATTAGTACTTTGCTTTAGATATTTGACCTGTCTACTTGACAGGGGGCATATCATTCGGATGGTGCTTGATTTCTTTTACGGAAATAGGGTAGTATTATATCAAAGGCTTGTTTGAGTGGGAGCGTTATAAACAAGCCTTTGACGGCAGTTTTTTGCCGATGTACAAAACGCTCCGGAATGGGGAATTTTATGAGCGTAATAAGATATACTTTTTTCTCGGAAGTCCTGCGGGAGCAGGTGAATGTTTCGGTAATACTTCCTTCCTTCGAAGGGTGGAGAGACCATCAGGGAAGCAAGGCCTATTACGGGGAATACGAAAGGAAGAAAACCCTGTACATTATGCACGGGGGGTCCGATGACTGTTCCCTTTATTTGCGCAGAACCAGAATTGAAGAATATGCCATGGAGCATGATTTGGCGGTGGTGATGCCGGAGGTAAAAAACAGCTTTTACAGTAATATGGTGCACGGAAAGAACTATTTTACATACATAAGCGAGGAACTTCCTCGGGTGATGGAAAGTGTATTTCCTCTGACCTGCAATCCGAAGGAACGTTTTGTTCTTGGTAATTCCATGGGTTCCCACGGTGCTATTAAATGGGCACTTAACTGTCCCGGATTTTTTGCGGCGGCAGCAGGTATGTCCGGTTCGGGAGATTTGGAGGAGTTAGGTTTCTATGACGGCCATTTGGACAGAGTGTTGAATTCCTTTGGTACCATCGAACAGTACCGGGGTAGCATGAATGATTTTAAGCATTTAGTAAACAAGCATTTGGCAGAAGGAACCAAACTGCCCCGATTGTATTTTAGCTGCGGCAGACAGGATGGCTTCTACAAGGGAGCCAAGATGTTTGCGGACTTCGTAAAAGAGAAGGGGCAGGAGACCTGCTTCCTGGAAGCGGATGGGCAGCATAACTGGGAGTACTGGGATGAGTGGCTTCCGGTGATGATTTCATATCTTGTAAAGGGGGAAGCGTAAAATGGGCGTGCTGCATTTCGATTTCATGTCGGATAAGTTAGGTTATCAGACGAATATATATGTGACTTTGCCCCGGTGCGTGGAAAAGGGAGAGGCACCGAAGGGGATTCTCTACCTCCTTCACGGTGGTGGTGGAAACGGGCTGGACTGGATGCGGAATACCGCAATAGAAAGATACGCGCAGCCCTATGATCTGGCTGTGATTATGCCGGAGGTGGACGGCAGCTGTTTCTATGCGGACATGGTGCACGGATATCCTTATTTTCAATACATAACGGAGGAGGTACCGGCGGCTATGGAAGCCATGCTTCCCCTGCTTCGGGGCGTTGAGAAGCGTTATGTGGCAGGATTTTCCATGGGCGGGTATGGCGCGTACAAATGGGCTTTTAATAAGCCGGAGTTTTTTACCGCGGCGGCTAACCTGTCAGGGCTATCCTTTGTGGTTGATTTAATGGCAGACCAAAGCCATGGCCTGCCCGGGAAGGATCAGGTTATTGAATGTAACTGGGGCTCCTTAGAGGCACTCAAGGGCGGTGACAGCGATTCCAAGGAATGGATTGACAAGGCGGCATCGGAGGGGACTGCGTTGCCCAAACTTTTTGCCGGCATGGGCAGGGAGGATTTCTCCTACGATTACAGTCAGAAATATCTGGCTTATGCCGCAGAGAAGGGTATTGAGATTCACTACGAAGAAATGGACGGCGGTCATGACTGGATCGTGTGGGATGCAATGATTCAGAAATTCATGGCTTGGGCTATAGAGCAAGGTTAGAGAATAGAGTGAAAACTATTTTATACCACAAGTAGAATTTACAACCTAAAGTTTTCGTGTTAGTATGACGATGTAATTTAGGAAAAAGCGGAACGACCATGTTCCGGAAAGGAAAAAGACATGACTGCAATGAATCGTTTGTATTATGGATATTGTGAAAGTAATCAATGGGCACTTCTCGATGAACGCGAGTTGAGCTTTGGTTTCGTGCACTCATCTAAGGATAAGCATAAACGAGGAAATTGTGTTTTGGAATTCGAAAAGCAGTGAATGGACTGCGAGGAATGAAAGATAAACATGTTTTTAACGTACCGCTTACCCTGATGAAGGGTAGGCGGTTTTTTCGTGAATAGGAAATTTCTGCATACGAGTTTATATCTGTTGCAAGAAGTTTCGGAAAGGAGGAAAAATGTTAGAGATTAAGGGAAAAGTGAATACTGCAATCTGCTACGCATCCGTGATTGAGGATGAGGCCATTGAGCAGATTCGCAGAATGTGTGATTATGATTTCACAGCAGGCTCTAGGGTTCGTATCATGCCGGACGTTCACGCCGGTAAGGGCTGTACCATCGGAACAACCATGACGGTTATCGACAAGGCGGTTCCTAACGTGGTGGGAGTCGATATCGGATGCGGCATGTACACGGTGAATCTTGGAAATGTGGAGCTTGATTTGGAGAAGTTGGATGAGGCCTGTCATTTCGTTCCTTCGGGGATGAATGTTTGGTCCGGCAGACAGGAGCGATTCGATTTAGAGAGACTTCGTTGCTTCAGGGGATTAAAGGACAGTAAAAGATTAGAGAGAAGCTTAGGAACCCTTGGCGGCGGAAATCATTTTATCGAGATTGACAAGGCTGCAGACGGCACCAAATATCTGGTGATTCATACCGGCAGCCGTAACTTGGGCAAGCAGGTGGCGGAGATTTATCAGAAGCTTGCCATTGATTTGAATCGTGGCATGGAGGATTACTTTGAGCAGAGGGATGAGATTATCCGCACCTATAAAGAGCAGGGCAGACGAGGAGAGATTCAGGCAGCCTTGAAAGAACTTGCAAATCAGATGGAGACTAAAATGGCCACTATGCCGGAGGATTTGTGTTATTTGTACGGAACATATTTCGAGGACTATCTTGCGGACGTGGAGATTTGTCAGGAGTATGCTACGAGAAATCGAGAGTTGATTGCTGAGGTGATCTTGGGAAGATGCGGTTTGACGGCAGTAGACGCATTTCATACCATTCATAATTATATCGATACAGATGAAATGATTTTGAGAAAGGGCGCAATTGCGGCCCATAATGGTGAGAAAGTGCTGATTCCGATTAACATGAGGGATGGAAGCGTATTAGCTGTCGGCAAGGGTAATCCGGAGTGGAACTACTCCGCGCCCCATGGCGCCGGCCGGGTAATGTCAAGAACAAACGCCCGTATGTCATTAACCATGGAGGAGTATCGTAAGGAGATGGAGGGAATTTACACCACCTCCGTAAACGAGGACACTTTGGACGAGGCACCTATGGCATACAAATCATTGAAGGACATCATTGATGTCATCGGTGAGTCCGTAGATGTGATTGAGGTTTTAAAACCGATTTACAATTTCAAAGCATCCGAGCAGATTAAATTCGGAAAAGATATGCGATAAAAGCGTCGGCGGGGAGTTTCCCTGCCGGCTCACAAGGGCAGGTATACCGTAATTGGTAGCGGGCCGGACTGTAAATCCGGTGCCTTCGGGTTCTGTTGGTTCAAGTCCAACCCTGCCCATTGGAAAGCCTTCTGGAAGAGATTTGGAAGAGCGGTGTGGAGTATATAATTAATGCAGCCATTGGCTTTGAATCTAATTTCGAGATGTGGGAGAAATTGGGACAAAACGACCGAATTTACTTTTCGGTAGGGATTCATCCTAACAAAGTGGAACGGATTACATATGACAATACCGTGAAGTTATTTCACCTTGAGCAGAGATAAAAGGTGCACTGTCGGTGGTAGATACTGTTACCAAGGAGTTCACCACCATCTCATAAAAGAAAAGACGTAAAATAGCACCATCAGACGATAATTGAAGTTGTTTGATGGTGCTATTTGTTTTATAATAAAAAAGAAACGGGTAACAGTATGGAATTTATTTTTGCAGGCGAAGAGTATGTCTGTGGAAAGAGAGGGAGGAAAAACTTGCGTGATACACCAAGACGAATAATTTTAACTTCATTTGGTTTAACCAGCGGCGTGGGAAGGAAATTGATTGGCAAGGCGCTTGCGGATGTGGATTTGTCAGAGAAGAAAATCTTTGTATTTCATGAGCCTCATGAATTTTTGGCGGATGCCATGCGGGAAGCCTGTATTTCCATGGGATTTAAACGAGAGAATATCATTCTGTCCGGAGAACAGTCAAATAATGATGAAGTATTGGAAATGGACTATTTGTACATCACGTCCGGAAATACGTTTGAAATTCTTTCTCTTTTAAGAGAACGCGGACTTGATGATATTTACCGCGAAGCTTTCAGGCGAGGGGCATCCTTCATCGGAGCCAGTGCGGGTGCCATGATAGCCGGGGAATCTATCGAAGAAGCAAGTTCATTTGACCGGAATTTTGTAGGTATGACGGATTTTCGTGCATTGTCTTTGTATAAGGGGATCGTGATTCCCCATTATAACAAATCCGAGCTGAAACGCTACATTCGGAATTCCCCCGGCATACTGCAGAAATATACAAGGATTCTTTCGGTGGCAAATGAGAGAATGCTTATATTAGAGGAATAAAAACAGAAACAACTCATATATGATTGAGTGATTCTAAAGCAAAAGGTTGACAGAAAGGATACGGTATATTTGTAAATGACTGTCAGATGAGTCAATTATAAGATACCAGGTATATATTAAATGATTCAAACAATAATCAAAATCGCAAATTTTGTGCTCTGGTTCTCCATTGCAATTGTGACGGGCGTGGTGGCCGCCTTTATTAAAGTGCCGAATATGGATATTTGGATGCTTCTTTTTATCATGTTTGGGTATTTCTTTTCTTCCCTGGCGGTGGATGTTTTGTGGTCGATGTATGCGCAGAAGAAAATGCAGAAGCTGGAGCCTCTTCTCCTTGGACAGCAGCGTAATCCGCCTCTTTACATAAAGGAGATTGGTAAGTTGCGGGACAATTCCAGAGGCCCGGCGGTCCGGGCATGCTGCGGAGTTAATATTGCGTGTGCCTATTCCATGATGGGAGATTATGCTTCTGCGAAGGGCGAGATGCTTAGTATTAAATATAAAAGGTTAAGGGACCCGCTTCTTACAAATTATTGGATTTCTTATGCACAACTTCATTTTGAGTCGGGAGATTATTATAACGGAATGCGTGTCTGTGAGGAACAGGCAGCCAAGTTTGAGACTTACAGGGAACATCCGATGTTAGGTGGATATGTTGCCATATTAGATTTTTATAAAAGGTTGGCGAAGAATGAAACCGAGGGAATGGAAGAGGCGATGGCAGCAGCCAGGGCCAAATGGAATGCGGATATTTATCGTGAAGACTGGGCGAAATTAGAAAGCGTTAACCGGGAAATCAGACGAGAATAGAAAGAGACAAACGATGCGCAAAGAATATGAATATGTAATGGGCAAAGAAAACACAATTGGGAAAGAAAATACAACGGATAAAGAATACAAACTGAGTAACGGGATGGTGATTCCTGCGTTGGGATTTGGAACCTATAATCCCGGCGGAGATAATCACAAAGAAATGATTGCTACGGCAATTAAGGTGGGGTTTCGGTATTTCGACACTGCCTCCATATATGGTACGGAGCAGGCGTTAGGTGAGGCCGTGAAAGAGTCCGGAATTCCAAGGTCGGAATTCATTCTTGCCAGCAAGGCCTGGATTGATGAGATGGGATATGAGGAAGTGAAGGAGGCGCTGCAGCGTACCCTTCACAGACTGGATACGCCGTATCTGGATATATATCTGATTCACTGGCCCAGAGCCGCAGAGGATGAGGGCTGGCAGCAGCGTATCGCAGATACCTATCGGGCGCTGGAGGAAGCCTATGAGGAAGGGCTGATTCGCGGAATCGGCTTAAGTAATTTCCTTCCTCATCACGGGGATGCTCTTATGGCATCCTGCCGTGTGAAGCCGGTATTGAATCAGTTAGAGCTTCATCCGGGATATATGCAGCATAGTGCGGTGGAATATTGGAAAAAGCATGGGGTGTTGTTGCAGGCCTGGAGTCCTTTGGGCAGACGGGCGCTTATGGAAGAACCTTTGATGATATCGCTCTCCTCTAAGTATGGTTTGAGTGTGCCACAGTTGTGCCTGCGTTATCTTGTACAGTCCGGCATTGCGCCGGTTGTGAAATCTTCTTCCGAAGAGCGCATGCTGCAGAATATGGATATTTATGATTTCAATATTTCAGAGGAGGATATGTGGATGATTTCCTGTATGCCTCAGACGGCTTGGAGCGGGGAACATCCCGATTTCGCAATTCCTACCGTCAAGAGTCAGAAATAGGACATTACAATGCCTTAAACACTTCGCCGAGTGAAGCATGAATGACCAAATCGGCCATGGAGTCGCGGGGCGAAGGGGTCTTATTGATGACAATCAGTTTGTCACCGCGGAAATAATCAATCAGACCGGCAGCAGGATATACGGCAAGAGAGGTGCCGCCGATGATTAGGACATCAGCATTTCGTATATGGGAGATGGCTCCGTTTACGACGGTATCGTCCAGACCTTCCTCGTAGAGAACAACATCCGGCTTAATGGTATTGCCGCATTGTTTGCATTTCGGAATGCCGTCGGAAGCACGAATGTACTCTAAGTCGTAGAATGCATGACAGTGTTCGCAGTAATTGCGGTGTACGCTGCCGTGCAGTTCGAAGACATTTTTACTGCCGGCGGCCTGATGAAGACCATCGATATTCTGTGTGATGACTGCAGTTAATTTGCCGGCCTGTTCCAGTTTGGCGAGTGCAAGGTGGGTGGTGTTCGGCGCGGCATCGGCAAAAATCATTTTGTTATGATAGAACCGGTAGAATTCTGCCGTATTCCGAACATAAAAACTATGGCTTAGAATGGTTTCGGGCGGATAGTCATATTCCTGATTGTACAGGCCGTCAACACTGCGGAAATCCGGAATTCCCGATTCTGTAGAAATGCCTGCGCCGCCGAAAAAGACAATGTTGTCATGGGTTTTTATAATATCACAAAACAGTTCAATTTTATCGTTCATAAAGGAGGTCTCCTTTCTTTTTCTAAGAAAAGTATATAATACAAACAGTATAAGAAAAAGTACTTATTTTTCTTTTTTTATAGTGGAATGAAAGTGAAGTTTACAGCTTACGGGCAAAAGGATAAGAGAAAAGTTTACGGTTTACGGGCAAAAAGGATTAAAACGGAGGATGGCATGGATTTAAGGGGGAACAGGGATTTTACGTTAAAAGATGTTGCGTTACGCGATTCGTATCTGTTGAACGCATTTGAGAAAGAGGTGCAGTATCTTCTGTCTTTGGATACCGACCGCCTGCTTGCAGGATATCGCGAGACTTCGGGAGTTTCGATGAGAGGCGCGGTTCGTTACGGAGGATGGGAGAGTATGTTGATAGGCGGACATACGCTCGGGCATTATATGAGCGCATGTGTAAAAGCCTGTGAATCTGCAAATTGCGGAGAGGACAATCGTCTGAAGTTTCTTGCCGTTATCCGAAGTCTGATTGACGGTCTTTGCGAGTGCCAGGAGGTGTCCGGCAGCGGTTTCTTATTCGGCGCGCAGATTATCGATAGAACGAAACCGGAGCAGCAATTTGACCTTGTGGAACAGAATCAGACGGATATTATGACGCAGGCATGGGTTCCGTGGTATACGATGCACAAGACAATCGAAGGATTGGTGTCCGTATGCGAAATGGAAAATGTGTGTGATGCTGTTGAACCAATCCGCGAAAAGGCATTAACGGTCCTTACACGCTTGGGCGACTGGGTTTACGGACGAACCTCTTCCTGGAGTGAAGAGACACATCGTATTGTTCTTGGAATCGAATACGGTGGCATGAATGATTGTATGTATGATGTTTATCTTCTGACCAAGGATGCGAAACATCTTGCGGCGGCGCAGGCCTTTGATGAGACGGAGTTGTTTGAAAAAGTATTCCGTGCCAAGCCGGGAGAGAATGTGTTAAACAACCATCATGCCAATACTACAATACCGAAATTCATGGGTGCTTTGAAACGATTTGTTGTAACGGGAGAAGAGCGCTTTTATCACTATGCGGCAAAATTTTGGGAACTGGTTACGAATCATCATACCTATGTTACCGGCGGCAATAGTGAGTGGGAACATTTCGGAGAAGATGATGTGTTAGACAAAGAGCGTACCAATTGCAACTGTGAAACCTGCAATGCTTATAATATGCTTAAAATGACGAAACTCTTTTTCATGATTTCCGGTGAAGCTAAGTATGCCGACTGGTATGAGAAAACACTTCTCAATTCCATTATTGCGTCGCAGAATCCGCAAACCGGAATGACAACTTATTTTCAACCCATGGCGAGCGGTTATCATAAGGTGTATGGGGAGCCGTTCACGAAATTCTGGTGCTGCATGGGTACCGGAATGGAGAATTTTACCAAGTTACAGGAGAGCTTCTATTTTTATAAAGAGAACTGTTTGATTGTGAATCAGTATTTTTCATCCTCAGTGCTTTTGGGCGGGGCAGAGTTTGTGCTGGATGCGGATCTTTTACAGAGTGAAACGATTACAATGGAGATAAAAGGTAAATTTGATGGCGAGATTCTCTTCCGTCTTCCCGGATGGCTGGCAGAAAAAGGAGAGCTTCGTATAAATGGGGAAGCGTACTCTTACGAACCGGTTGCAGACGGAGACTATGCACGCGTGAAAGGACCGCTTGCAGACGGTTGCAGGATAACACTCAGGTTGCCTATGCAGGTGCAGGCACATGCGTTACCGGATGCAAGGAATACCTATGCGTTCACCTATGGTCCGATGGTGTTAAGTGCTTTGCTTGGTAAAAACACATTGCAGGAAGGGAAGACCGGTGTGGATGTGACCATTTCGGCGGAGCGCAAGTTCCCCTCATCTTATATTCCTTCCGAAAGTGAAGAGATTAGACTGTCGGACGGCACGGTTGAGTCATTTATGGCGAATATCCCGGAGAAACTTGTACGTACAGCGGACGGTAGCAGCTTTGTTTTGCAGGGCACCGATGCTTCCCTGATTTTCGTTCCGCATTTTTCACAGCATGAGGAACGGTATGGGATTTATTTCAAGTTTGCGGATGCAGACGGCGGACAGAGACAGCAATAAATAGTTTGTGAAATAGAAATACGCTTGTAAAATGTGGGGGGGGTGTTATAATTCAGAGGAAAATGACATGGAATGACAAAGGAAGCATATGATGCGCTTCGGATTCGGCTGATTTGGCATAACAGACCGAATTGTCTGTCTTAAAGGAAAGAGGTAAAAGGAGAAAACGATGGAAGAAATGAAACAAACAGCTCCTGTGGGCGGAAAGAAAAAGAAAACAATTGCGCTGGTCGCGGTTATTGGCGGCATATTGGCACTTCTGCTGGCAGCAGTGGCAGTGATTGCAATCATTGTGGTTGTGGTTGTTTTGGCTAAGCCGACTGTTAAGTTGAACGATTATGTTACGATAGAGACGACGGGATACAATGGTCACGGAGAAGCGGAATTCTATTTTAATACAGAAGCATTCTGTGAGGATCATGAGGGTGATGTGAAATTCACGTCATCTTTTGAGGAGGAACTCGGGAAGCTAGGAGTTTCGGTGGACGGGATGCCGTTTGATTCATCAAATCAGGAAGAAGCAATCCTGTGCTTTTCCATGTTCTGTAACACAAGCGGAACATTGTCTGAGAAACAGGAGTTATCAAACGGAGATGTGATTACCTTTTCCTGGTCTTCACCCTTGACAGGGGAAGCTGTAACGCATATTGAGAAGATGTTTGGTGTTAAAATTGTAGCGGAAGATATCACGTATACGGTCAGTGGCTTGGAGGATGTTGAGACATTTGACCCGTTTGAAGAGATTACCGTTACATTCAAGGGCATTTCCATGTTCACAGCGGCATGCGAAACACAGTCTCCTTATGAGTTTGAATACGGTCTGGTGTATGAAATAAAAGAGGATGTATCTATGCTGTCAAACGGTGATGAAGTAACCGTTTGCGTATCACATCCGGAATATTCGGATGAGGAATATGTGGAGCATTACGGTAAGTTGCCCTATCCGACAGAGAAGAAGTATCCTGTTGAAGGTCTTCTGACGTTGATTACTGACCAGGAGATGATTACAGATGGAATGCTGGCACAGATAGATCAGTCTGCAAAAGACTATTTTATGCAACAAACGGTAAAGCAAAACTGGGTGGAAGGGTTTACTGCAGATTTACATTTGTTGGGCTACAAATTCGGTGTAATGGATAATAGGCGGGAGAATAAAGAATGGGATTTAACAAATGAAATTGGCATGATTTATCGTGTTGACTATACGTTGCAATTTACTGACGGGTCAGGGAATCCGCAGTCCTATCAGACCTCTTATTACTATTTCGCCACATGGAGTTTCGTGGTGTTTGACGAAGAGGAGAATCTGCTTCTTACGTCGGAGCCACAAAGTACCCCTATTAATACTGTTAAGTTTGAAACTGGCATGGAATGTTATTATCCGGAATATGACATGGTATTACCTTTAACGCTTATGTTCCCCGGAACTTATACGCAGGAAGAAGCAATTGAGCAGACGATTCCAAGTGATGATGAGATTGTTTATGTTCCCTGTGAATAGAAATCACATACAATAGTTATTTACATGCAAACAGATTTGAGAAGTGATGAAAAGTATGATACCTGACATCTTTCATGAGCGATGTTATACATAAAATATCAGGAATATCTGAACTAATTTATTTTTTAAAGGACATTTCATATGAGTAGATAAGGCACAGTCAAGCACTGTGCCTTTTTGATTTATGAGTCATGCCCCTGTCGAACTCGCGAAGCGTGCGAAATATCAACCACCCGCTATGCGGGTGCGCGGTGTTTTTAATGACCAATAAGGAAAATTTCCATATTGGGTATCAGCTCATAGAAATCAATATTGATACCCAATACCTCTCTTATTAGTCACCAAAAAACGCTTGAAATTGAAGCCTCCCGGGTATGTGAGAAAGAATACAGAATTTCACTGTTTCGATTAGTATATTTTATTGCCTGCATTGTCACTGTATTGGGTAGAAACTTAATGAAAGGAGTCAAATCCCCCACCATGTATGATATCCCTCCATATTGCGCAAACTAGACAAGAAACCGGCGAGACTGCGTCGAAGAGAGGATGGTCGCCGAAGAGAGGATGGTGCGCCGAAGCGAAGATGGTGCGCCGGAGAGAAGAGGGTGCAAGCCGCACCCGGAAGAAATATGAAATGAGGGAAATCGGGGGAGTCTGCGTATGTTGTCTGCAAGCTTGAGTGAAAATATTGCTACTGCAAGAGAGCTATTTACCATTGGAAAGAGTTTTGATTATATTGAGAGAGACCTTTTTCTGGGGGAGAATAGGGCCTATCTTCTCTGCATTAACGGATTTACCCAGACTGTGGTACTGCAGCGGATTATTTCGGATTTGCAGAATCGGTCTTTCACGAAGGATGCAAGAATTGAGGATTGCGCCCGTTATGTGAATTCCTGTATCGGCTATGCCCAGGTGGAGTTTGTGGAGGAATGGGACCGAATTGAGAAGATGGTGTTAAGCGGTACCTGTCTATTGCTTTTTGAAGGAAGCCGGAAGGGGATTCTGATGGACACCAGAATGTATCCTGTGCGAAATACGGAGGAGCCGGATACAGAGAAGGTGACCAGAGGGGCCAGAGATGGTTTTGTGGAGAATTTTCTGGTAAACACCACGTTGATTCGCCGCCGCATCCGAAGCCCCAGACTTACTTTTTCCCTACATGAGGTAGGAAGTGAAAGTAAAAGTGATGTGGTGGTTGCTTACATTGACGGCAAAGCAGATGAAGGGGAGGTGGCATTCCTTTCCCGCAGGTTAGAGGAACTTCAGGTCACGGGTCTTACTATGGGGATTAAGACCTTAGAGGAGCTTCTGGTTAAAAAGTCTTTCTTACATCCTCTGCCGTCAGTCCACCTGACAGAGAGACCGGATGTGGCCTGCTCCTTTCTGGAAGAGGGAAATATTATTCTTCTTGCGGACAATTCCCCGGTTGCCATGATTCTTCCCGGTTCTGTCTTTCAGTTTACGCAGAGTCCGGAGGACTATTATAAAAGTCCTCTGGTAGGAAATTACGTTCGCATCATTCGGTTTTTATGCATGATGGGAAGCTTGTTACTCCTTCCCCTGCTTTTACTCTTCGGAATTCACATTCCTCTGCCTGAGGCCTTCGATTTGATTGTTACACCCGACCAAAGTCCCCTGAAATTGTTCATTCTGGTGATGGTTATGGAGATTGCCCTGGATTTGTTCCGTTACTCGGCGGCCCACACCTCCGACCGCTTCTCCGGGACGATATCCGTGGTGGGTGGTCTTTTAATCGGAGAGATTGCCATCGGGTTGGAATGGGCCAATCAGGAAGCCTTATTTTACGGGGCGGTGACCATGCTGCTTTCCCTGGCTCTGCCCAGTTTGGAATTCGCCGAAGGGATACGGATGTACCGGCTTTTTTTAAGCTTTTTAACCGGCCTCTTTGGCCTGTACGGTTTTGTCATAGGAATGGTTCTGATAGGGATTTCCGTGGTTACCACCCCCACTTTTTACGGAACATCTTATTTGTGGCCCCTGTTTCCTTTTTGCCCCGGCGAGCTCTTTCCGCTGCTTTTTCGCCGACCTGCCTTTAAGGCCCAGCCCATACAACATAATAAAATGAATAAAAAATAAAAGTTTGGATATGATAGAGATGTATAACGATTATCTTTATTGACGGAGGAGTTTAAAATGAAAAAGAAAGTATTGATTTGTTGTTTGGCAACCACGGTGTCTGTCATTGGTCTTACCGGCTGCTTCGGTGGCAACGAGGAGCCTGTGACACCGCAGTCATCTCAGGAGAATGTATCCGAGCAGGAGTCTGACATTGCTTCTGAAACCGACACGGAAAATACCGTGATGGATGAGGAAGAGAGCGCTTACAGAATGTGGAGAGATTTGGAGGAAAATGAGCCGGCTTTCGATAAGAACGGGGCGTCAGTGGGTGCAACGGAGCTTTTGCAGAGAGCAGTGGTTGTGGAATATTTTCTGGAGGATTATCCTGACAGCAGATACAAAGAGGAGGCTGTGGAGTACTATAACAAACTGGTAACTGCGGCAATTACCGGTGGCTACATGCCGGAGAATTCCAACAATCACTTGTATCTTGATGAGGAAGGGACTTACATTCGGGAAGATGTGTTGGAGGAGTATAACACATTTTTAGAGGAGAATGGAGGAACCAAGACCGGCAGTATTGTGGAAGAGTATGTGACAATTCTAGGCAGTGAAGAGAGAGGCTTTACGGATTCCGTGAAGAATTTCTATACTGATATTGTGGACCGTATGAAGGGCATGTTTGATACGGTGGGGAATGATGTAACTGCACCTGCAGAAAATGGCGGAACCGGTGTAACTGAGGGTGTGAATCCGTAAAGGTGTAAGGATGTGAATCCGTAAAGTGAAAAGCAGGATGGTATCGGGGCTGTGAATCCACGGCCCCTTTTTTAGTTCGTAGGAGATTCCTATGAACTAAATTTTATATTGACGGGGAGTTTTTTTGCAGATATACTTTTTAGTGATTATAAAGTCGTTAATAAGACGGCTGAATTCTACAAAACTTGTAAGGAGGTGATCGGATGAAGACGGTAATGATGCGAATTGTTTGCATGATTTCTTTGCTCTGTACTTTGGCAACAGGTATGCTTGTGAATCTCGACATGCCTGCGCAGCGATACGAAGAATCCGGTCATATATCTTCTGAGGCAAGTATCAAATCTTCTGACGACTATAATGAAGTCGTTCTGTTTATGCGGGATACGTCGAGAAATACCTGTCGCAACAATGTGCTTCGGTATGTTTCCGGCAAAGAGAATAAGTATGGTTTTGTTACTTTACATATTTTCGCGCCCACACCTCATGTGGTGCCCCCCGCGTTCATATCATTCCTAAGCAGATTTGACAGTGCAGACGCAGAGCTTCTGCGCATTGTTTATTCTGTGTTGGATTTTATCCACGGTGTTGATGGGAAGAAATAATTTCATAACGTTCCTTTCATAAGGTGTATAAGCAGACCTGTCTGCTTTTTTTCTGTTGCCATTTTGCGTTTTGTATGCTTCGTAAAAAGGAGGAAGAGAATGTTTGATATTATTTTAGTTATAGCAATGTCCCTGATTATGATAACTGCCACTGTAATGGGCTGGTGGTATGAAAATTACGGGCCCGATGAGGAGGAAAAGGAATGATTTTTTTACAGATTTTGTTATTAGCAGTTGGTTTTACAATGTTGATAAAGGGTGCGGACTGGTTTGTGGAAGGCAGCGCGGGAATTGCCCGCCGTCTCGGAATTCCGCAACTGGTAATAGGTCTTACCATTGTAGCCATGGGAACAAGCGCACCGGAAGCGGCTGTCAGTATATCTGCGGCCCTTCATGATACTGCGGATATTGCCATTGGTAATGTGGTTGGAAGTAATATATTAAATATCCTGATTATCCTGGGAATTACGGCATTAATCAGAACTCTCAAAATTCAAAAATCCACGCTTGGGATTGAGATTCCTTTTATGGTGGGAATCACAGTGGTACTTATTCTTTTAGGACTGGACGGAGTTGTTTCCCTGCCGGACGGAATTGCCCTTTGGGTTCTGTTTCTTGCGTATCTTTTTTATCTGTTTATGCTGGCAAGGAAAGGGAAAAACGAGACGGATAACGGCAGTACGGATGAAAAAAATGGTGAGACGGATTCCAATAAAAAGAAAAAGAATGCGAAGTGGTATCTGGAATTGCTCTTTATCGTAATCGGTTGTATATTAATTGTGTGGGGCAGCAACCTGACAGTGAATGCGGCTACGGCTATTGCCGGTGCCTGTGGTATCAGTCAGCGTTTCATCGGTCTTACCGTTGTGGCTCTGGGAACTTCCTTGCCGGAGTTGGTGACTTCGGTGGTGGCGGCCATGAAGGGGAATGCGGATATTGCCATCGGAAATATTGTGGGCAGCAATATTTTCAATATCTTATTTGTTATCGGTACTTCTGCATTAATCACCCCGGTGA
Source organism: Lachnospiraceae bacterium (assembly GCA_045595325.1). GTDB lineage: Bacteria > Bacillota > Clostridia > Lachnospirales > Lachnospiraceae > UBA3766. The sequence goes on along the minus strand of JAZOAG010000010.1, from coordinate 85,979 downwards.
TTTACCCCGAAAGCTTCCTGATAGACGGTATTGTGGCAGTACTCGCAGGCCTTCTTTTGTTTGTGGCAGTCATAAAGAGCCATCAGCTTAAGAAGGGTTGGGGCATAGTTTTTCTGTTGGGCTATGCGGCATATTTTATATACCTTTTATAATGTAAATCATAAATCACCCCGAAGGGAAAAAGAAAAACGGAGTAGAGTAAATGATAGGATATATTCTGATAATTGCAGTGATAATTTTATTGTGTGTACTGGCGGAAAAGTTTTCCGATAAATTCGGACTTCCGGCCCTGATTCTTTTTATGTTCATTGGTATGCTTTTTGGCAGCGACGGACTCTTTGGAATCAGCTTTAATGATTTTTCACTGGCAGAGAATGTTTGCTCTATTGCCCTTGTTTTTATTATGTTTTATTCAGGTTTCAATACCAAGTGGAGCGCGGCAAAGGGAGTGGCATCCAAGGCGGTGTGGCTTTCCAGCGCCGGCGTCGTGGTTACGGCGGCGATTACCATGGTTTTGTGCCGTTTTCTGCTGGGCTTTGGCTGGAGGGAGGGGTTTCTAATCGGTGCCGTACTTTCCTCCACCGACGCGGCCAGCGTGTTTTCGATTCTCCGTAAGAAGAGACTGAACTTAAAAGATGGTACCGCGTCCATTCTCGAGGTGGAAAGCGGTAGTAACGATCCGGTTTCCTATATGCTTACCACCATTGCCATAGGTATTATGGGAGTGGGAGAGCACGGTTTCATTCCTCTGATGATTGTGCTTCAGATTTTATTGGGTATTGCCGTGGGTGTTGGCATGGCCCTCTTGACCAGGTTTGTTTCCAATAAGACCCGATTGATTTCAGTAGGGCTTGATACAATTTTTATGATTGGTATGGTTTTGGTCTGTTACGGCTTGTCTGCCGGATTGATGGGAAATGCATATCTGAGTCTTTATCTGTTCGGTATTATTGTGGGTAACGGGCGGATTCGCAGCAAGCAGACTTTGATTCCCTTCTTTGACGGTGTAACCACGTTGTCCCAGATTCTGGTATTCTTTGTCATAGGACTTTTAAGCTACCCGAGCCAGATGCCTCATACACTGCTGACAGCTTTGGCAATTGCGATATTTTTGACGATGGTGGCTCGTCCCATTGCTGTGTTCGGATTGTTATTCTGGCAGAAGTGCAGCTTGGGGCAGTGTGCCCTGATTTCCTGGTCAGGTCTTCGCGGTGCCTCTTCCTGTGTGTTTGCGATTATGGCAGTGGCAGCAGGTGTTACCATGCAAAAGGATCTCTTTCATATTGTATTTACAACCACACTGATTTCCGTGGCGATTCAGGGAAGCCTTTTGCCTAAGGTGGCTAAGTGGTTTCACATGATTGACGATAATGTGGATGTCAAAAAGACCTTTAACGATTATCAGGAGGAGACTGCGCTTCAGCTGATGCGCATGTACATTCCGACCGGTCACAACTGGGTAGACAAAAGAATCAAAGAGGTTTCCCTTCCCTATGGTTCCCTTGCCATTATGATTAAAAGGGGCGAAGAGAGTATTATTACCAAAGGTGATACCGTGATTGCAGAAGGTGATACCGTGATCTTAAGTGTGCCGCCCTATGTGCCGTCGGAAGATGAAAAACTGGAAGAACAATACATTGATAAAAAACACAAGTGGTGTAACCGGGAAATCGGTGGCCTCTCCCTGGCGGAGGATGAGCTGATTGCCCTGATCCTCCGCGGGGGAAGCACCATTATTCCCGATGGTAAAACCCGTATTAAAGAAGGGGATACCGTGGTTGTATATCGTTAAAAGCTACAATGCAGGTTTGCGCCGGGTGAATTGCATTTTTTTTCGGAAATATCGCAGTGACCGGCATGATCCGTTAATGCACAGCGGCTGCTGTTCTCCGGGGTCTGGGATGCAATACGTCCTAAGGTAGTGTTATCCACATAGCGGTTCTGTAGGCTGGGCAGCGGATTGGGCGCTACTTCGAAGCGGATATCCCGTCCTTTGGCACGAATGGTTTCTTCAATGACCCGATGGCTGGCCACGCAGGAAACATTATGATGCACCAGATTCTGGTAGTAGTAGAAATCGGCATTGCCCGGAAGGTCATGAATGGGAACGATATCTTCCATGCACTGGGTATTACCGGTGGTGGCTGCAATGATATTCCGCACATATTCAATGTTGGGACCTAATATCAAAGGTTCGGGGAAAGTGCCATCCGGAATTACCTGACACCAGTCTTTGCCTTCATATTTATACAGTAATTCTTTTGCCTTGTGCAGGTGTGCAATTTCCTGAATGAGGCAGTCTTCCCAGATGCGTCTGATGCGCAAATCACATTCTGAAATCATGCAGGAATAGTAGAGATAGCATTCCGTATATTCATGCATGAGCAAATCTTCCAGGAAGGTCGCCGTAGTGTCCTTCAGACTCTCATATTGTGTTACGTGCTCTTCTTCAATCATTCCGATCTCCTGATAAAGCTGTCGTCCTAAATCCGACTTACAATAGAAGGGAGCTACATTCATATAGTAGTTCATGGTCTGCTGTTCCGCCGCTGTGATGATACCGATGTGCAACTTGGTTAATATGGGGTTGCAGTGATTATCCACATACGGGAAAATGGAATCAATAGGGTGTCTATGCTCCGAAATGGTAGGTCTTGCCGGGGTCAATTCCGTGTAGCCGCCTACGTATGCCTTCGGATCCAGATTGTATTCATATCCCAAAAGATTGCTGTAGCGGTAGAGGTGATCAAAGTCTTCCAAAAGCGCAAAATCCAGGGCTTTTTTCACTACGTCGTTGCTTTCCTTCCGGGCCATCACCGCAGTTAAATCCACCGCCAGCTGTTCATAAGCAATGGTGGTTTCTAAGATGCTCTCATCTATGGGTTTCAGACAGGAAATCCGTTTTTGCTGTTGCTGTTCCACGCGGCGCATAATCGCCAGTTCGCGACGCAAATCGTTGTTGGTACATCTTCTGGAAAAGTTTCTTGAAAACCACTGGGCTTCAAATTCCGTGCCGTTCATCAGAACGATGCGGGTTTTGGTATAGGGATTGGTTTCCGTCTTGCAATAGCTATCCGGATAGAGCATTTTCCAATCCATGAAAGTTTTATCAATGGGCATAGGTTTTTCTTCAAAAGGATTGAAGGTTTGATATTGATTCATAACATTCTCCAACTGGGTTTGTTATTAGAATATGCGAGTTTTTCAAGTGGGTGCGGAGGAAATCCTTTGTCAATGATTGACGGAATTGCTAAAAAGTGGTAATGTTGCAACGAGTGAACATATTACTTTAGCGAAAGATAGAATTGCAGTCCGGACAGTGTTTACCGGTGCAAACACATGGTGTAATTAGGAGGAGAAACAAATGAAAAAGGAAGGGACAACTGTCATTATTCCTGCATACAAACCGGATGAGAAGATGTTAGATACCCTGAAGGAACTGATTGATGCAGGGCTGAAGGATATTCTTGTAGTAAACGACGGAAGCGGGGAAGCGTTTGACGAGATTTTTGCCCGTGTGAAAGAAATGCCGGAATGTACATTGTTGGTACATCCTCAGAACAAAGGCAAAGGAGCAGCTTTAAAGACTGCTTTTCGCTATTATCTTGAGAACAGACCGGACAGCGGTTGTGCGATAACGGCAGATGCGGATGGCCAGCATTTGACCAAAGATATTCTGGCCGTTTCCGAGAAATCATTGGAAACCGGTAAAGTGGTATTCGGTGTCAGAGATTTTTCCAATCCCTCAGTTCTTCCCAGAAGCCGGTTTGGAAACCGTTGTACCTCGTTTGTGTTTTTACTGTTCTTCGGCATGAAGATTCAGGATACCCAGACCGGATTGCGTGCATTCCCCAGACAGTTTATTGAGCCCCTTTTAAATGTAAAAGGCGACCGTTACGAGTACGAAACCAATGCTATTTTTGAGATGAATAAAAGAAATATTCCATTAGAACAGGTGGAGATTGAGACTATTTATCTGGATGATAATAAATCCTCTCACTTCAGACCGATTCGGGACAGTATAAGAATCTACGGGCTGATTATTAAGTATCTTTTAAGTTCCGTGGCTTCTGCCCTGATTGACGAGGGGGCATTCTTCATTTTTAAGCATATGACATTTCTGTCATTTTTGCCCATCCCCCTTACTTTTACGGCGGCGATTCTGGCAAGAATTATTTCGTCTCTTGCGAATTTTGCCATCAATGCCAAGGTGGTATTCGGAGAGAAAATGTCTGCGAAATCCATGGTCAGATATTATATTCTGGCGGTGGTGCAGCTTTTACTTTCCGCAGCCCTGGTATTCGGAGCAGAGCATCTTTTGCACATTACATCACCGTTGTTATCTACACTGGTGAAGGCAGTTGTTGATACCATTCTGTTCTTCTTCAGTTTCCGGATTCAGCATAAATGGGTATACAATACAAAGGAGAAAGAAGAGAGATAGAGATAGAGGCGCCGGTTAGGGAAAGGGTAATGGTGTTTTATGGTAAAAAAGGAATCAAAGGAACAAAGGGTTGGCTTTAGCAAAGCTTTCTGGATTGTGATTGTGTGTATCTTTCTGCTTTTTGCAGTGATGTGCGTATTTCTCTTTGGACGGATTTCCAAAGAGGCCGGAGTCGTTGCTTCCATGAAGGAAGAGTTGCTGGTGAAGAATCGGGAGCTCAATGCACAAGTGGCCAGAGATGCGGCTGAGGAAGCCTTAGCGCTTTACAGAATGGGGCGGCAGAAGGATGCCGTTTATGCTCTGCAGGCAGTGTATCCCAATGAGGAAACGAATATGCCTTATGTTCCTGAGGTGCAGTATGCGTTGACGGAAGCGATGGGAGTATATGCTTCCAATACCGGCTATGTGCCGGTGGCCGACGTTCCCTTTCAAGACGGTGTAAAGGAGATGTCGCTTTCACCGGACCGTACTTTACTGGCAGTTCGTGATTACTGCGATGCGGTTACAATTTTCGATACGGAAAGTTTTACTCCCGTTTCATTCATTGATGACCTCGACCCGGAGGTGGAACCCCTTTGGGCGTATGAAACTTTCTTCTATGTGGACAAAGATCGAGATATCCTTTGCTGTGATGCGACCGGTGAACGTAAGCTGATCAGAGAGGGTGATTTTTCTTATATCGCTTACCTTTCCGACAGAAATCTTTACTGTCACAGCGGGAAGGAGATTATTGTAATAAATCCGGATAAAAAGGAGTTCGTGCGCCGATTCTCCACCAAGGCGGCGGGATTCCCGGAGAATATCAGCCAGATATATCTGACTTCCGAAAGTGTTTATCTGGTTAGTTATAACACCTTGAAAACGGTACTGTTTGAGTATTCGCCGGATGGAAAGTTAATGAAGAAAATTTTCTTAGACAATGCGGATTATTGTGAAATTCTGGCAGACGGTTCCCGTTTTTATTATCTGACCCAGTCTGACATGGGAATGCGGGAACTTGTTTGCTTCGATGCAGCCGAAAAAAAAGAGGCGTACCGGATTCCCATAGCATTAAATAGGGTGAATGATTTTAGAATTCATACCGGGGAGAATTCCAAGCACATCCTTGTGCAGGGACAGGACTCCTTTTATATGTTTACGCCTGATGGCATTTGCGAGAATGCCAAGGTTTTTGATTGTGATGTTGTAGAAGTGGTAAGCAGGTCAAAGAGTGACAATCTTCGTATTTTTCTTCAGGACAATACTTACCGCGTGGTTTCTATCGGTAGTGAGCTATATTCCAAGGAGAGTTTTTATGAAAAACTACCCTCCCTCCGGCCGAAGTTTATTAAGCCTTGTTCAGACCGCATATTTGTGAACTTTGAGGGCACGGACCGGGTGGTTTGTTGCGGTGTTTCCAAGCATCTACAGGAGAAATACTTAGAGGACACTGCGGTTGGGGTTGTGAACCGTCGGGGAACCCTTAAAATGATTCCGAAGGATGTTGACGGACAGAGAGAATATGTGATTTATGACTTTGCCACCGGCGAAGAAAAGTATGTATTCCGGGGAGAATACCATTCCTTCGCATTTGTGGAGGACGGTTCCGAGTTCATGGTTCTCTACGGTGCTGCCGTGGATGTATATTCCGTGGAGGACGGTAGTCTTTTGTACTCCTTTGCAAATGGAGCTGACCCGCTGTTTTCGTCGGATTATGACGCGGTTTATCTGCCCGGGGAAGAGGAGGGAATCTACTCCTTAAAGACAGGAAAAAAAGTCGGAACCATGATGAATAAGGCGGATGCGGAAGAACTGACGGTAGTGTTGGGTGCTTCCGGAAATACCTATGCCATTTTGACGGAAGACCTTAAAAATATTCTTTTATACGAAACCAAAACCAGAGATTTGATTGCCCAGGAGAGTATTTCTCTGGAACGGGCCCAGGATGTATTTTTCAGCAATGACGGTAAGTATCTTGGGGTGCTTTTATCAGATTCCACCTTGGAGATTTATAATGGCAAGACTTTGAAAAAAGTCCACACCTTTATGGATATGGCAACCGTAAAAGATACCGAAGAGGAAGAGGTGCGTCCGGCGGCAGAAAGTGCATCAAGTCTCAACTTAAGCAATGACAATGCCATGTGGTACGTGTCTGCAATAGGCGGATACTTATTAGACACACCCGGTCGGGATTATGTCCTGAATCCGGAATTATCTCCTGTGGCGGAGCTTGAGGATATTGTGGGATTCCGCCGTGATAAAATGTGCTTTATCAGAGAGAACGGTTTGGGTTACTGGTATGTGCCCTACGTATCCATGGAAACACTGATGCAGTTAGGCGCGGAGGAAGTGGCAGACTATACGCCGGAAAAAGAGCAGGACTAAAAGCCCAAAGAGCGGAATAAGAATCAAAGAGCCGGTTTGAAAAATCAAAAAGTGGGTTGACAAATCGGCTCATGCAAGTATAATGAAAAACATGAAACCGTTGATGCGGAGATAACGGCAATCATGCCTTTACAGAGAGTCGGGGATGCTGAGAACCCGGTAAGATACAAGTTGTCAAATGGACCGCGGAGGGCACAGTCAAAAGTAAGTAATTACCTAGTATTCTGTGACGTAAGGCATACGTTAGTTGCCGTGGATATGTTGGTATCCAATAAGTGCATGGGTAGGACCCATGAATGCAAGGTGGCACCGCGGATAAGAAAGTTTATTCGTCCTTGACAGAAAAGTTTTATTCTGTCGGGGATTTTTTTGTATATTGCTAATGGAGGTGTACCGGATATGCTGTTAACGAAACGATGGCGCAGCCTATAGAGAAGCAGAGACATAATTAAACAGATTTTTACTCAGATATTTAAACAGATATTTACTTAGATATTTAAATGGTTAATACTATTGACTTTATTGAAATTATATTTTTTTAAGGAGGAATAAAACATGATTTTTAATAACATTGACTTTGATACTTATTCTAAGAACTATCCCGATGAGAATGGCTTTTACGGCCGTTACGGCGGATGCTATATTACACCGGAATTGAAGGATGCCATGGATGAGATTACCGAGGCATATTATACAATTTGTAAGTCCAGCAAGTTCATCAGCGAACTTCGCCGTATCCGTAAGGAATTCCAGGGAAGACCCACACCGGTTTCATACCTTGAGAGACTCTCCGGTTCCCTCGGAAACGTACAGATTTATGTGAAAAGAGAAGATTTGAACCATACCGGTGCCCATAAATTGAACCACTGTATGGGAGAGGCACTTCTTGCAAAGTTCATGGGAAAGAAGAAAGTAATCGCAGAGACCGGTGCCGGTCAGCACGGTGTTGCCCTTGCAACGGCAGCAGCATATTTCGGACTGGAATGTGACATTTACATGGGTTCTGTTGATATTAAGAAGCAGGCTCCCAACGTTGCAAGAATGAAGATTCTTGGTGCAAACGTAGTCGAAGTAACCCACGGTCTTGCTACCTTAAAGGAAGCCGTAGATGCTGCTTTTGAAGCATACTCCAGAGAGTATAAGGATTGTATCTACTGCATCGGTTCTGTTTTGGGACCGCATCCTTTCCCTATGATGGTACGTGACTTCCAGAGCGTAATCGGTGTGGAAGCAAGAGAACAGTTTTTGGATTTGACAGGAGAATTGCCTGACGCTGTTGTTGCATGTGTGGGTGGTGGTTCCAATGCTATGGGAATCTTTTCCGGCTTCTTAAATGATCCCGTGGATATTTACGGTGTAGAGCCTTTGGGAAGAGGCGAGAAATTAGGCGATCATGCAGCCAGTCTGAAGTTTGGTACAGAAGGTATCATGCACGGATTTAACAGTATCATGCTGAAGGATGAGAACGGAGAGCCTGCTCCGGTATATTCCATTGCAAGCGGTCTTGATTATCCTTCTTCAGGTCCTGAGCATGCGTTTTTACATGAGTTAGGAAGAGTTAAGTACGATGTGGTAGATGATGAAGAAACAGTTGATGCATTCTTCAAACTTTCCAGAATGGAAGGTATCATTCCCGCAATCGAGAGTTCCCATGCAGTAGCTTATGCAATGAAGCTTGCAAAGCAGATGGGAAAAGGTTCTATCCTTGTAAACTTATCCGGCAGAGGCGATAAGGATATGGATTACATTATTGAAAAATACGGAATTCGTTAAGTAGAAGTGAACACAAAGAGGAACGGGCAGATGGATGGTATTCAAGAAAACAATGAAATCCCCCGGCAAGTTTCATTTCTGCAACACATATTTAAATTTAATAAGATGAAATGATGAAACGCGAAGAATGTGCAAATTACATTCTTCGCGTTTGTTTTTTGCTGTAAATATGAGTCGAATTTCATCTGTAAATATCAATCGAAATCCATCCGGAAATATCTACCAATCTTTAGAGCCGGCAGCATCTGTCTTAAAAACCGGCTGTCTCTACGCCTCTTTACAGATTGAAGTATCTGTCGAATTCTGCAGGGTGAGGAATCTTGGATAATTCACTGCACTCTTTGCGTTTGATTGAGATGAAGTTCTTGATTAAGTGCTCGGGGAATACACCGCCGGCGGTAAGGTAATCATGGTCTGCTTCCAAAGCATCCAACGCATCTTCCAAACGGGTAGGAAGAGAGGATAATTTAGCCTTCTCTTCGTCGGAAAGTGAGTAGAGGTTCATATCGTAAGGTCCCCAGCCGTTTTCGTGAGGATCAATCTTATTCTTGATGCCGTCCAGACCTGCCATAAGAATTGCCGCATAGCAAAGGTAAGGATTACATGTTGCATCCGGGTTACGGAGCTCGAAACGTCTTAAGGAAGGTGTTTTAGCGTATGCGGGGATACGGATTACCGCGCTACGGTTAGAGGTTGCATAACCGACTGTAACAGGTGCTTCGAATCCGGGAACCAGACGCTTGAATGAGTTGGTGGAGGGATTGGTAATCGCACAAAGAGAAGAAATGTGCTTTAACAAACCGCCCATGAAATAGTGAGCTTCCTTGCTTAAGTGTGAATAGCCATCATCATCAGAGAATACAGGTTGTCCGTCCTTAAGAAGTAACATATGTACATGCATTCCGTTTCCGGCTTCATTGTAAACCGGCTTCGGCATGAAGGTGGCAACCTTGCCATACTTCAATGCTGTATTGTGAATGATGTATTTAATCATCATGGTATTGTCTGCCATAGCGGACATCTGTCCTAACATGGGCTCGATTTCGAACTGTCCTGCAGCACCAACTTCGGGATGGTGATACTTAATGGGAATACCAGCCTTCTCCATCTCCAGACACATCTCAGAACGACATTCATAGGAAGTATCCAAAGGCTTCGCTACGTGGTAAGCCTTCTGGTGAGGAACGATACGTCCCAAACCTTCACAGTCACTGTTCCAGTAAGCCTGGGTTGCATCTACATTCATTCCGATGGAACCGGGAGTCACTGCCCAGTCAACACTGTCGAATAAATGGAATTCGAATTCCGGCAGAATCAGCATGGTATCCGCAATACCGGATTCCTTCATATAATCTTCAGCAGCCTTAACGATGTTTCTCGGATACTGGTCTAAGGGACGATTGTTGGGGTAGTCAATAATCATGGCATTTCCGGTGATGGACAACGTGGGAATCTCGCAGAACGGATCCACAATAGCGGTATCTAAGTCCGGAATGAAAACCATGTCACTCTTCTCGACTACGGCGTAGCCGTAATTGGAAGCATCGAAACCGATTCCGTCAGCAATGGTTTCTTCAGAAAACTGTGCTGCGGGAATGGTTACGTGACGGTACTGTCCGTTAATGTCCACGATTTTAAAATCAATCATCTGAATGTTATTTTCAGAAATCATTTGCATCAAATCTGATACGGTTCTTTTCATGGTAATAACCCTCCTGTATTCATATATAAATAGAATAAGAAAAAAACGTGAAAATTGCAATAAAAACCTTCAATTTAGGTACCTCTTCCGGAGCGCTTTTCTGTATAAAAAACACCGGGAAGAACAAGGATAAAAAATTTAGTAAAAAATATTGACATAAATAAAAAGCTGTTGTAATATAGCTTCGAAATATTTAACTAAAATATTTCAAACAATAAAATATAGACATTCAGTCAAATCTGAAAGGAGAAAAAGAAAATGACATTTGACAAAGTAAAAGAAATTATTATCGAAACATTACACACAAACAGTGAAAAAATCACTATGGAAGCTTCCATTATGGAAGACTTGGGCGCAGATTCTCTCGATGCCATGGAACTTAACATGGCACTTGAAGAGGCTTTTGGCATTACGATTGAGGAAGAAGCTCTTACTACCTTCAAGACGGTAAAGGACGTTGTTGATTACATTGATGCACACAAATAAATCCAATTGACTTGTGTGAGAAAGGCTTTGGAAGATGCAGTTAAAAGATGTATATGAATTAATGGACCGCTTTGAAAAAAGCAATTTATCAGAGATGAGTCTGGAATTTTCCGGTATGTGCCTTCAGGTAAAAAAAGGCGTTGCGACAGCGTCAGGGCAGAAGAGTACTGCCGAATATGTGCCGGAGATTTCATCGGAAGGAAATGTGATGCCGGTTGCTGCAGAGGAACCTGTGGGGACAGAGGCTGCGGGAACAAAAGTACCCGCACAGATTGCGGGAACCTTTTATCGTGCGCCGGCGCCTGATGCACCTCCCTTTGTAAAGGTTGGGCAGAAAGTGAAAAAGGGAGATACCCTGGGACTGATGGAGGCCATGAAGATGATGAGCAATGTTGTTGCTCCGGTTGACGGTGAAGTAACCGAGATTCCCGTGGCAGACGGAACGCTGGTTTCCTTCGGCACCCCCTTATTTTACATAGTCTAGTTCGGGCGTGGATGAAAGCGGACCCGACAAACAATTGGAAAGAAAGATTAACAGAGCGTGAAAAAGAGAGGAAATCGTAGAGATGTTTCAGAGAGTGTTGGTGGCAAACAGGGGAGAGATTGCTTTGCGAATCATCCGATGTTTAAGAGAAATGGAGATTGAAAGTGTCTTGATTTATTCGGAGGCTGACAAGGAGTCTCTTCCGGTTAAAATTGCTACGGTTCCGGTTTGTATCGGACCTGCAAATGCAAAGGAAAGTTATCTGAATCAGGATCTCATTCTGGATATTGCCATGAAAACAGGATGTGAGGCCATTCATCCGGGTTACGGTTTCCTTTCTGAAAATGAGGAATTTGCAGCAAAATGTGAAGAAAAGGGCATTGTATTCATCGGTCCTTCGGCGGAGATTATTCACCGTATGGGGGATAAGATGGAAGCCCGCAAATTAATGATGGAACATAATGTTCCTGTGGTTCCCGGTTCCAGGGAAGTTTGCAAGGATTTTCGGAGTGCGGCTGAATTGGCGGAGAAGACCGGCTATCCGGTACTTCTGAAAGCGGTTGCCGGCGGTGGCGGACGCGGCATGCGTCGGGTATATCGGGAAGAAGAGCTGGAGGAGGCTTTTCACAGTGCGTCCCTGGAAGCAAAGACAGCTTTCGGGAATGGTGATATGTATTTGGAGAAGCTGATTGTGAATCCCCACCATATTGAGTTCCAGATTCTGGCGGATAAGGAAGGGAATACAGTTTACTTAGGGGAGCGTGACTGTTCCATTCAGCGAAGAAACCAGAAGATGATTGAAGAGGCTCCTTCTAAAATGTTAACGCCCGAGAAACGTAAGGAAATGGGTGAAGTGGCGGTCCGTGCGGCCAAGGCGGCCGGATATTACAGCGCCGGAACCATTGAGTTTGTTCTGGATGAAAGCGGAAACTACTATTTCATTGAAATGAATACCCGAATTCAGGTGGAACATCCCGTTACGGAGATGGTAACGGGGATGGACCTGGTGAGGGAACAGATTAAGATTGCAGCCGGCATGCGCCTGTCCGTAGAACAGGAAGATATTCAGATTAAGGGGCATGCCATTGAATGCAGAATTAATGCGGAGAACCCGAAGAAGGGGTTTGCGCCCTGTCCGGGAATGATTGATTTTGTACATTTTCCGGGAGGCAACAATGTCAGGGTGGAAAGTGCCGTGTATGACGGGTATGAAATCAGCCCTTTTTATGATTCCATGATAGCCAAGATTATTGTCCACGGGGACAATCGTCTGGAAGCCATTCGCAAGATGCGCTGCGCCCTTGAGGAGTTGATTATCGGCGGAATCGATTGTAATGATAAATTCCAGTATCTTATTCTTTTTCATCCGGAATTTATCAAAGGGCGTTATGATACAGGATTCATCGAAAGAAACTTAGATGAGTTATTGGAATGGAGTAAGGACTATGACTAAGCCATTTGATGACAGAAGACGGCAGATGCTGCAGTTGAAGCGTCTCCGCGAGAAAAAAGGAAATACTGCCGGCGGGGAAGAACGCAAATACACCTGTCCGGTTTGCAATAAAGAACATCAGAAAACTGATTTATCAAATAATCTCTACGTTTGTGATGCATGTGATTATCATTTTCCGATTTCAGCCCGTAAAAGGGTTTCCATGCTGACTGACAGGAAATCCTTTCGTGAGCATTCGGGAAAATTAATTACCGGCGACCCCATTTCTTTTCCCGGTTACGGAGAAAAGCTGGCGGATCACAGGGAAAAAACCAAGAACACGGATGCGATTATCACAGGCGTGGGAAATATCAACGGGAATAAAGCAGAAATAATCGTTTTGGACCCTACTTTTATGATGGGAAGCATGGGCTGTGTGGTAGGGGAAGAATTTGTAAGAGCGGTGGAACATGCCATGAAGCATGGTCTTCCGGTCCTCTGTGTATCCGCCAGCGGCGGCGCCAGAATGCAGGAGGGGATGTTTTCCCTGATGCAGATGGCCAAGACCTCTGCAGTGGTAGAGAAATTTTCTGCCATGGGCGGTTTTTATCTGTCAGTGCTTACCCACCCTACCATGGGTGGTGTCAGCGCAAGCTTTGCAATGTTAGGTGATGTAATCTTAGCGGAGCCGGATGCACTGATTGGTTTTGCAGGCCCCAGGGTAATTGAGCAGACTATTCACGAATCCCTCCCGCCGGGGTTCCAGCGTTCGGAATTCCAGGTGGACCATGGCTTTGTTGACAGAATTGTTTCCCGTCGGGAATTGAAAAAAACAATCGGGATGCTTTTGTTGATGCATACCCGTACAAAGAGGTAGAGACGGATGATTAAAAAGTTAACGGCCTATGAAAGGGTGAAACTGGCCCGCGATACGGCGCGACCCAAAACAGAAGATTTTATCAGAAATCTATTCGATGATTTTATAGAGTTAAAAGGTGACCGGTTAGGCAAGGAAGACGGTGCCATTGTGGGAGGAATCGGCTGGTTCCACGGAAGATGTGTTACCGTAATCGGACATCGTAAAGGCCGCAGTATGGAAGAGAATGTGGCATGTAATTTCGGAATGCCGGAGCCGGAGGGATACAGAAAGGCCCTGCGACTGATGAAACAGGCAGAGAAATTCGGCCGTCCCGTGATTACATTTGTGGATACACCGGGGGCATATCCCGGTATGGAAGCCGAGGCCCACGGACAGAGTGCTGCAATTGCCTCATCTATTGCAGGAATGAGTTCTTTGCAGGTGCCGGTGATTGCGGTGATTACCGGAGAGGGAAACAGTGGCGGAGCCCTGGCCATTGCAGTGGCCAACAGTGTTATTATGTTCGAAAATGCAGTATATTCCATTTTATCGCCGGAAGGCTTCGCATCCATTCTTTATAAGGATGCTTCTAAAAGTGTTGCAGCCTGTGAGGCAATGAAGATGACTGCAGATGATTTGCGCAGGTTCAGAATGATTGACCGGATTGTGAAAGAACCCGCCGGAGGAATCCAGAAAGACTGGGAGCGGGGATTCGCAGAGTTAGACAAGGCACTTCGAAAAGAGTTGAGCATATATGATGCCATGTCAGGAGTGGCCCTTGCGGGACATCGTTATCAGAAATTCCGCCGTATGGATGAATCAGCGATTCTTTCTGCGAAGGAATAAAAGACAAGGAGACGAAACATGAAAGGGATACAGATTGTTGCCACAGGAAGTGCACTTCCGCCGAAGGTTATGACTAATTTCGACTGGGAGAAACTTGTGGATACCAATGATGAGTGGATTCGCACCCGTACCGGAATTGAAGAGCGTCACATGTGCGAAGACGAATTAAACAGTGATTTAGGACTTGCGGCGGCTGCGCAGGCGCTGGAACGGTCGGGGATTGAGAAAGCGGAGTTAGGCGTTGTTATCGTGGCTACTTTTTCGCCGGATTATGCAACACCTTCCATGGCCTGTATGATTCATGAAGCATTAGGACTTCCGGAGGATGTTCCGGCTTTTGATTTGAATGCGGCCTGTTCCGGATTTTTATTTGGTCTGAAAACGGCTGCAGCCCTTTTGGCAGAAGCAAATAAAAAATATGCGCTGGTTGTGGGAAGTGAGAAAATCTCATCGAAGCTTGATCAAACAGATCGCTCTACCTGCGTTCTCTTCGGTGACGGTGCCGGAGCGGCAGTGATTTGTCTGAAGGACGAGACGAAGCTGGCATGTAACTGGGGGTCGCTTGGGAGTAAAAGTTCCCTATACTGCGCTTATGATGCGAATGACCCATACATACATATGGAAGGACAGTCGGTTTTCAAAAGCGCGGTGAGGATTATGAGCGACTGCGCCGGAAAAGTGTTAGCGGAGGCGGGGATGACCCTGGAGGAAGTACCCTGTGTGGTGTGTCATCAGGCAAACAAGCGTATTATTCAAAGTGTTATGAAACATTTAAACGGGACGGAAGAGCAGTTCTTTTTGAATATTCAGAAGTACGGAAATACATCCGCAGCCAGTATTCCTATCGCGTTAAATGAGCTTTGGGAAGCCGGAAATCATGCGGGAGAGCAAATTCTTCTGGTGGCTTTCGGGGCCGGATTTACATATTGCGGATTAATGGTGTCCTTATAAAGAGGGAGGAAAGATGATGAATAAAGAATTAAGGCTGGATAAAAGATTAGGAATTAAATATCCCATCATTCAGGGCGGAATGGCAAACATTGCAGACGGCAGCTTTGCTGCGGCGGTTTCCAATGCAGGTGGTTTGGGATTGATTGCTACGGGTGGTTTGTCCGTGGAGCGTTTGGAAGAAGAGATTGCAGTGTGCAGAGCCAAAACATCCAATCCCTTTGGCGTAAATCTGATGCTTATGCATCCGCAGGCGACAGAGATTGCTGATTTGCTGGCGGCAAAAAAGATTCCCGTCATTACCACAGGAGCCGGAAATCCGGCCAGATTCATGGAGATGTGGAAGGCCTCCGGAAGTCTTGTGATGCCGGTTGTTCCAAGTGCCTCCATTGCCAAACGTCTGGCGGATAAGGGTGCTGACTATATTATCGCAGAAGGTACGGAAAGCGGCGGACACGTAGGCGAGATGACGACTATGGCGTTAATTCCCCAGGTGGCAGATGCAGTGGATGTGCCCGTGATTGCCGCAGGCGGTATTGCAGACGGCAGACAGCTTCTGGCCGCATTCTGTCTCGGCGCAGCCGGAGTACAGGTGGGAACATGTCTGTTGGCCAGTACGGAATGTCCTATCCATGCAAATTATAAAAATGCGGTGATTGCCGCCAGAGATAATGACACCATCGTAACCGGCCGTATTGCCGGTACACCGGTTCGGATTCTGAAAAATAACATGGCGAGAGAATATGTGAAGAAAGAGCGCGAAGGTGCGGATAAGGCAGAACTTGAAAATTACACCTTAGGCTCTCTGCGCAAAGCAGTTTATGAAGGAGATACAGAGAACGGCTCCCTCATGGCAGGTCAGGTGTGCGGACAGATTAAGGAAGTAAAGCCCATTGAAGAGATTCTTGCTTCCATGTATGAAGAAAGCTTCGCAATTCTTAAAAATGTAACTGATTTCTTGGAATAGGGAGGCGGATGAATGAAGACAGCTTTTTTATTTGCGGGTCAGGGCAGTCAGTGCCGGGGAATGGGCGCTGATTTGTACAAAAAATGTCCCGCCTTTGCCAAGGTGATAGACGAAGCGAAATTAGAGTTTGATTTAAAAAAAATGATGTTTGAAGCATCGTTGGAAGAACTTAGTATTACAAAGAATACACAGCCCTGTATGGCGGCTTTCGGTGCCGGCGTTCTGGAAGTTCTGAAGGAAAACGGTGTGGAACCGGATTATATGGCCGGACTTAGTCTGGGAGAGTATACCGCACTTTATGCATCCGGTGTCTGGGATTTGGAAACTTTTCTTCCGCTGGTTGCTTTTCGCGGCAGGGTAATGGATGAAGCAGCACAGGGAATTGATTGTAAAATGAGTGCCGTAATGGGCATGGAAAAGGAAGTGCTGCAGGCCATTTGCCGAAACGTAAGCGGACTGGGGGATGACTTTTATGTGACCGTTTCCAATTTTAACTGTACCGGGCAGTACGTAATCTGTGGATTACGCTCCGGCGTGGAAAAGGCAGAAGAATTTTGCCGGGAACAGGGCGTGAAGCGTATCATTCCCTTGAAGGTAAGCGGTCCTTTTCACACCGGGTTTATGGCACCGGCAGCAGAGGCTCTGGAGGCATATTTTAGGAATATTACCTTCCGAAAGATGCAGTGTCCCGTTATTTTTAACACCACGGCGCAGCCTCTCGGAGAGAATGAAACCATTGAAGGACAGTTGATTCGTCAGGTGCAAAGCAGCATCTACATGGAGGATATTATTCTGTATCTGGAGAAGTGCGGGGTAGAGAGAATTGTCGAAATCGGCCCCGGTAAAACTCTTGCAGGATTTGTGAAAAGAACGGCTCCCGGGATTTCCTGTATCAGCATAACCGATGCGGAAAGCCTGGAGGCGGCCCTGAAAGATATGAGGAGTGAAGAGGAATGAAACGTTTTGAAGGAAAGACAGTATTGGTAACCGGCGCCGGAAGAGGAATCGGAAGAGCTGTGGCAGTTGCGTTTGCCACGGAAGGTGCTAATGTGGTAATTAACTATGCAGGTCGTGAGGACTCTGCAAAGGAAACACAGGCTATGTGTGAGGCCAAGGGAGCCGTAGCAATCTGCGTGAAAGCAGATGTATCTAAAGCAGAAGAATGTGCGGAATTGTTTGCGAAAGCAAAGGAGGCCTTCGGAGAGGTATCGGTGCTGGTAAACAATGCCGGAATTACAAGAGATAAACTTCTGATTGGTTTGAATGAAGATGATTTCATGTCAGTGCTGGAAGTAAATCTTAAAGGAACCTATTTATGCACCAAACTGGCGGTGAAGGATATGATGAAGAACCGCTACGGGCGTATCATCAATCTAAGCAGCGTGGTAGGGGTTCACGGCAATGCGGGACAATCCAATTATGCAGCCAGCAAGGCCGGCGTAATCGGCTTTACCAAATCCGTGGCAAAGGAGTTTGCATCCCGGAATATTACCGTAAATGCGGTGGCGCCGGGGATGATTGAAACGGATATGACCGATGCAATTCCCGATGCGATGCACGAAGCCATGCTGAACCGGATTCCCGTGAAGAGAATCGGTAAGCCGGAAGATATTGCAGCCGGCGTTCTGTTCTTAGCTTCGGAAGAGGCGTCCTATATTACGGGACAGGTGCTGACCATTGACGGCGGATTGATGGGGTAAAAGTTTACACACAGAAAGGAAATGAGCGATGGAAGGGAAAAGAAGAGTTGTTATTACCGGTATGGGCGCAATTACCCCGATTGGAAATACGGTAGAAGAAACCTGGCAGGGAATCAGAGAAGGCAGATGCGGAATTGATTTCATTACAAAATATGACACTTCAACCAGAAAAGTTAAAGTGGCCGGCGAGATTAAAAATCTGAATTTGGAAGATTACATAGATAAAAGAGAACTTCGCAAGATGGACCGTTTTGTTGCCCTTGCTATGATTGCGGCAGACGAGGCAGTTGCGGATGCAGGGATTTCTTTCGAAGGTGAGGAAGAGGATTTTGGTGTAATCGTATCCTCCGGAATTGGCGGATTGACCACCATTGAGGAAGAGTATCGCAAAGGCATGGAAAAGGGATTTGATCGTGTATCACCTTATTTTATCCCGTCCATTATCTCTAATATTGCCCCCGGCAGAATTGCAATCAAGCATGGCTTGAAGAATATGTGTAACAGCGTGGTAACTGCTTGTGCCGGCGGAAGCAATGCCATCGGAGATGCATTTCGTCATATCAGAGACGGATATGCCACGGGAATGATTTGCGGCGGTACGGAAAGCAGTACAACAGAGTTCGCCATTGGTGGGTTTACTTCCCTGATGGCACTTTCCCAGTCAGACAACCCGGAACGTGCCTCCATCCCCTTTGATAAGGAACGTAACGGCTTTGTAATGGGAGAGGGTGCAGGAATTCTGCTTTTGGAAGAGTTGGAGCATGCAAAGAAGCGTGGTGCTAAGATCTACGCTGAAATCGTAGGCTATGGAGCCAACTGCGATGCATATCATATCACAGCTCCTTCTGCAGACGGAAGCGGCGCAGCAAGATGCATGGAGCTTGCCATGAAGGATGCGGGAATTACACCGGAGAAAGTTATATACATTAATGCGCACGGAACTTCAACCCCCATGAATGATAAATGTGAAACCATGGCAGTAAAGAAGGCTTTTGGCGATCATGCAAAGAATCTGTATATGTCCTCAACCAAGGGTAATACAGGACATCTTTTGGGAGCGGCAGGTGCCGTAGAAGGTATCATTACCGTCAAAGCACTTGTGGAAGGATTCATTCCTCCAACCATTCATTACAGTGTGCCTGACGAAGAATGTGATTTGAATATTGTTCCTAATGTCGGTATTGAAAACGACATGGAATATGCAATGTCTAATTCTTTGGGATTCGGCGGCCATAATGCCAGTCTGGTATTTAGAAAAGTATGACAAAATATAGGCAAAAGTATTAAGAAAAAATAAAATAATTATTTTTTAGGTTATGTTTTTAGTTAAAAAAACCGATTTATATAAGGAGAGTAGAATGGAACTTAATATACAGGAAATTCAGAAAATTATTCCCCATCGTTATCCGTTTTTGCTGGTAGACCGTATTACGGATTTTGAGCCCGGTGTATGGGCGAAGGGGATTAAATGTGTGTCTGCAAATGAAATGCAGTTCATGGGTCATTTCCCGGAGTATCCGGTAATGCCCGGTGTGCTGATGATTGAAGCGCTGGCCCAGACGGGTGCTGTTGCGATTCTTTCCATGGAAGAGCACAAAGGTAAGATTGCATTTTTCGGCGGGATAAAGAATGCCAGATTCCGTCGCCAGGTAATCCCGGGGGATGTGATGGAGTTATCCGTCAGGATTATCAAACAGAAAGGGCCCGTTGGAATCGGGGAGGGAACCGTTTCTGTGAATGGTGAAGTGGCAGTTACAGCCGAATTGACGTTTGCAATACAGTAACAGTATGATTAGGTGTGCCGTTTGAAATACCATGAGAAGAGGAAGGTGATTTTTATGTTAAATCAGGCATTTTTGAAGGTGTATACGAAGTTTAAGCTGTACTTTTATAAGTCATTATTTGAGAAGATTAAGAGTCGCGAAACTTCATTGACTACGGTTGAAACCTATTGTATTGAAATTATTTATGCGATGGGCAGACCTACGGTAAGTGAGTTTGCTTCATTCATTAAGATTTCTTCACCCAATGCAGCTTACAAGATTAACTCTCTTGTTAAGAAGGGATATCTGAACAAGGTGCAGTCAAAGGAAGATCGTCGTGAGTACTTCCTGGAGGTGACAGATAAGTATTTGAACTATCATCACATTATGACAAGCTATGTTGAAACAGTAACGGAGCGAATGAAAGACCGTTTTACCGAAGAAGAGTTGAGAGTTCTTGAAAAGCTTCTGGTAATCGTTCATGACGAACTAACTCCTGAAGTAGATAATAACTTTACACAGATTCAGTAAATGAGTGCCCACAAGAGGGACATAAGTTATTGGGTATATTAGTAGCGATGGACGTCTAAATACCCAAGCAGTGATAAGATACCCAAGTAGCGATAAGGTGTCAAACAATGATAAGATGTCAAGCAGAAACAGCCATGAGAGTCACCAAACGGTGTCCTTCATGGCTGTTCTTTCAGGGCGTATTCAAAGCCCCTTTCATATTCTCATATGTTTAGTGAAAAAGTAAAAAACATAGGAAACTCAAATTAATCAATGCGCTCCTGTCCCCAGAAGAAAAGAGCTACGGTTCCGGGACCGGTGTGTGAACCGATTACGGCACCGATGGATGAAACCTGCACTTTCCCCTTTAAGTTCGGGAAATTCTCTTCAATGAGTTTCGCTAACTGGCAGGCTTCGTCGTAGCAGTCTGCGCTGGAAATAAAGCATTTGCCGTTGTAATCTTTTCCGTCGTCAGCTTTTGCAACCATGGTTTCAAAGGAATGAAGCAAGACTTTCTTCTTGCCGCGGATCTTTTCACGAACCACAAGGGAACCTTCGTTGCTGACATTCATGAACGGGCAGAGATTTAAAATATTGCCAATGGTAGCTGCTGTAGAAGAAATTCTGCCACCGCGCTTGAAATGTGTTAAATCGGTAGAGTAGAACCAGTGATTTAATTTCTTCTTGTTTTCTTCTATAAAAGTTGCAATTTCTTCCAAAGAATTGCCGGCATCCCGCATTTCCACCATTTTATCAACCAAAAGTCCGTAACCAGCTGAAGCGGCAAGACTGTCGATGACACGGATGGTTCGCTCGGGATATTTCTCTGCCAAATCTCTTGCAGCATTGCAGGCAGAATTGTATGTGCCGGAAATTCCCGAGGACATGGAAACGTGTAAAACATCAATTCCCTTTGATAAGTATGACTCAAAGAAACGGGTGAATTCCACAATGTTAATCTGAGATGTAGTAGGCATTGCGCCTTGACGGATTCGCTCAAAAAATTCCGGAAAGGGAATGGTTTGTCCGCAATCGTCAGGATATTCTTCTCCGTCAATCATAAAATGGTAAGGAATATAAGGAAGATTGTGCTCTTCAAAATATTCTTTCGGTAAATCTACTGTAGAACAGCATGAAATAATAAAATCACTCATAAAGCCTCCCAATAAATATGGATAGTATTGCTTTTGAATATAGTTTTCAATACTACATCCAATTATATAGAAAAAAAGCATTAAGTCAATTGTGTAAGTATAAAGTATTTCTTAAAAAATTCTAAACTATGCGGAAGGAAACCCGGAAACATTGCAAAATGTGATTATATATTCGCCCGCTGGCGTAAAAAACGCCGGAACCGGGGGCTGAATGCTCCTTTCATCTTGGGAACGGAAAAAAACTTTAAAAAAAGATTAAAAAAAATTAAAATAGGGCTTGCAAAGTAATTGGAAATCGTGTATATTAATCAAGTGCGATAAACAAGCGCACAGAAATATAGGGCTATCGCCAAACGGTAAGGCAACGGACTCTGACTCCGTCATCTCAAGGTTCGAATCCTTGTAGCCCTGCTTTTAAAACCTCCGAAGGAAGCTTCGGAGGTTTGTTTTCTTTATACACTGAAATGCTGCTTTGTATAAATGGCATCCCAAAGGGATGAAATGGAGAACTGTATGAAATGGACTATGCCGGCTGTTTAAGTGGGATTGTCGATAATGATTAAGCGTGGTATACTAGCGAATAGGTGGAGAATAATGTAAGTTGTACGCGAAAATGGATGATTTCATTTCACCTGAACGATGGATAGTCATTACTCTCTTTGAGTGATTACAGTAAAAGGAGGATACAAAAATGGAAATATTTGGCTCAAACAAAAATCATACGGAAAGTTTTACCTTTGCTTCTTTGCCTACAAACATGGCAGAATTGCAGGCATTGCCGGAGGCTTCTTTGGATTCCGCATTCAAGACAACAGCGCTTTGCGTTGCGGTATTATGTAATTGGGAAAAGGATGCAAATGCTACTTGGGAAATGCTGGACTTTTTAAAGGGACCGGAAACTGTAAGCGAAAGAGAGAAGCAATTTATTAAAGACCGTTTGGCAGGAAAACAATATAAGACATTATCGTTTTTTAAAGGGGCAATACCGGATAACGGGTATACTCCGACTACACCATATACGATTACTGTGAGTGAGAACCCGTATTCTTTTGCTGAAGAGAATTGGGCTACTCTTTACGTGACAAGTGGCGGTGCAGACTCACCAAGACCAATCAAATTAAGAAGAAAGCCTTCCACGAATCAATGGTTTATTAATGATATCCAGTGTCTTGCAGATATCAGAATTCCTACCGAACAGGATGCATGGGCATAGGAGAATAGAGGAGAAAAATAATGAAAAAATTACTGTTGATTACACTGTTAATGTGTTCTGTCGGCACTTTTGCGGCATGCAGAGAGTCAGTACCGGAGTCACAAACAACAAGTGCATCAGAACATATAGAAAATAATATATCTGAAAAAGAAACAGAAACAGAAGAGACATCGGAAGATACTTCGAATGAAAGCACGGAAGTTGTTGCGTTACCGCAGATATTGTCTTTAAGACAGACATATTCTACCAGGTATGAATGGCAGGATGCGATTTGGTTACTGTATAGTGAATACTCCAATGTAACAATGGGGGAAGGGAAAGAGCAATATCCCGAAATGGATCGTGTATTATCAGAGATAGAAGGTATGCAAACACGTTCCATGGAGGAGGAGACAGATAACATTCTAAGTTTTATCACGGACATGGGGATGCTGGACGGAGATGCGGAGAATTTTGAGACACAGGTATCCACATTGGATGTACAAGTCAGAAGAGCGGATAGTGTGGTGGTAAGTCTTTTGTCTGATTCATATGCAGATTACGGATTTATCGAGGATTTCCGAGGAATGTGGGGAAGCAGCTATGATGCGCAGACAGGTGAGCAATTGTTGCTGTCAGACGTGGTTCTTGATATGGAGCCAATTCCCGGAATTGTACTCCAAGAGTTAAACAGCCATATTTGGGCAGGAGATTTTTATTCTGAAACGGTTGTCGAAGACTATTTTAGAAATACACCGGAGGATGGCATCAGCTGGACTTTGGACTACAATGGTCTAACGTTCCATTTTGGGGACGGTGAAATTACAGAGCCGGGGAATGGAAGACAGACCGCAACTGTTTCTTTTGCGGAACATCCGGAACTCTTTCATGAAAAGTATATGAACGTACCGGAAGCATACATGGTCAGACTTCCGTTGGATCAGTCCTTTTTTACGGATTTGGATGGAGACGGAACCTTAGAGGAATTGAATTGTACAGGTTTATTTAATCAGACAGACAGATTCTATAGCCAGTTTGGACTTTACACGGATGCAGATGGTCATTATAACTATGAAGAGTTGTTTGCATATGATTTTCAACCGTACTATGTTAAAGCAGAGGACGGAAATCACTATATTTACTTGTTCTGTGAGGAAAGCGAAGGCGAAAACCGCCAGATGATGCTGATAGTATTTAATGTAAATGGCGGTGTTTATACAAGGGTTGGAGAAATGAATGTTGCACCGGCATATATTCCTTCAGATATGTTTGTATTACCGCTTGATCCTAATAATATGTTGCTGGATAATCATGATGACAGTCTTGCCGGTGGGGCTGAAGTTTATATGGTTGGAAGCGACGGTATGCCTGTGAAAAAATAAGTGATAAACAGGTATGTATAGTGTGATTAAAGTGGGAAAATGCGTCCGGTAAGGGTTTGCCGGTTGCGGTTGGATGGAGAGAAAAGATGAAACAAAACAATAAGAAATTCACTGTTATGAAGGTGTGTATAATGGCACTATCTTTGTGTATCTTAGCGGGATGCATAAAAATAGATACCGGAGGGCCTGTGACAGATGAAACAGATGTAATAGAGGATGATTTGAACATAGGAGAAGAGTCCGGTAACGGAGAAGAAACGGAAACAGAAGATACACAGTCGGAAGAAGTTATACAGGCAGATAATGCGGAAGAACTTTTAGAAGCAATAGCCCCCGGGGTTACAATTATGCTTTCGCCGGGTTACTATAATCTGAGCGAATATACGGAGGAGATATGGAATAAAGAGGGGGAAGAATGGAACCAAACCCATCCGTATGTGCAACTGAGAGAATGTTACGATGGCGGCATAGAAGTTGTAGTTCAGAATGCGGATGACATTTCTGTTAACGGAGATTTGGAAAGTTCTGTTGTAACAGAGCTCGTGGTGGAAACAAGATATGGTGCTGTTTTTAATTTCGAGAATTGTAATAATGTGTATTTGAGCGGACTTACAATGGGACATACACAAACAGGAGCCTGTGACGAAAGTGTTATCACATTTTCAAACAGTATGAACATTTACTTATCGGCAATGGATCTTTACGGATGTGGTATGTACGGATTTACTGCAAAGGATGGAAGCGGGAATGTATATGTTCACAGTTGCACTATTCGGGATTGTGAAGCCGGACCATTTTATATTACAGAACCGGTCGGTAAGTATGAATTCAGAAATTGCTGGCTAAGCGGATCATTTGGAGGCGGTTATTACGAACCGTCAGAAGACGCCGAACTGCTTTTTACAGAATGTAATTTCGGAACAAAAGAAACAAATTACTGGTACTTTAATGAAGATGCTGTATTTACAGATTGTTATTGGGAAGAGATTACGGAATATCCGGACGTAGAACCGGAAGGAGGGGATGCGCTGGATTTTGATAGTTTGATTCCCGTGGATAGTAATGAGGTGACTGTTGCGGATACCTATTATGCCTATATGTCTGTAAATCAACAGTCCGGCGAAACTGTTTATTATCCCAATATTACGTTGCACTTGTCAGAAGACGGAACCGGTTACTATGAGACGGAAGCGGAACATTTTGATATTACATGGAGATGTGAAACAGACGGAACTTTGACATTGGAATCTGAAATCTATCATTATCCGGAATTATATGTGGAGCATGGGGACGGATATGATATATTGTGGATTATGATGCAAATGGATGAAAATGTCGTTTGGTTCTATTAGGATTTGTTATATTGACAGCGCTTGCTTTGACGATTATTGAGCTTCGCACCGGGAAAAATGATGTGCGGCAGTTATAGCTGTATATTAATAATTTAGGAGGGGAAAAGAATGAAACAAATCGGAGATTATATCTACACGGCTGATGAGAAATATTGGAATGTAAGAATCTGGAAAATACGGGAGATTCATGAAGGTCGCTATATTTGCGAAAACAAAAGAACCGAATCGATTTGCGAGTTTGCCATCAATGATGCTGGGATTTATGCCACGGAAGAAGAGGCATGGAAAGTTGTGAGAAGTAAGAAGAACAAGACAAGTTTGCTTGGAATTCTTTGGGTTTTGATTCTTTTTGGTGTTCTTGCTTTTGGGGGTGTTGTTGCGATTATTCTCGCAAATCTGGACACACTGATATACGGGAAAAGCCTGGGGTTTTAAGCATTATTTCCGAAATGAAAAAAATTTTTCTTAAAACTACTTGACAGATTAAAAACATGGGAGTAGAATTCAATCAAATTTGAATATTATAAAACGACTGTGACGAGGACGGTCGGATTGTGAAACCTTAAGAGAGTTGCCGGTTGGTGCGAGGCAATGGCGGATCTTTCCAATGACTTATCACCTCTGAGTCGAAGGACCGAACAGCAGATGCTAAGTAGATTCCTTCCGTAATGCTGCGTAAAGGCAAAGGGCTTGTTGGAGCTCGGTGAGTGACGAAGATTTTATTTTCGTAATTTGAGTGGTACCGCGGGTTATTATAACTCGTCTCAAAGTTTTCTTTGAGACGAGTTTTTTTTATTCGAATTTGTAGCCGAAATATGAATTTGTCGGGATATGAAAGGAGAACAAAATGGATTACAGTTTAAAAGAAGTTGCAGGAAGAATCAAAGAACTGCGCGAAGCAAAAGGATTTACACCGGAAGCATTAGCGAAATTAACAGGTGTAACAGTGGATGAGTATTTGGTTTTGGAGCAGGGCGAAACAGATTTTAGCTTTACTTTTATTTACAAATGCGCCAAAGCTTGCGGCGTTGAAGTTGTTGACTTATTGGAAGGAACAAGTACAACCCTTAAATCTTTTGCCATCACAAGAAGAGGCGAAGGTCTTAAAATTGTCAAAAAGCACGGTGTAGAGTATAACAACCTTGCACCTAAATTTAAAGAGAAACTTGCTGAGCCCTTTTTGGTTAAATTTCCGTATCTTCCGGAACAGCAGAACCAGCCCATTGCGTTAAATTCCCACAAAGGACAGGAATTTGACGTTATTGTGAAGGGTTCCCTTAAGGTTCAGGTAGGAAATCACGTGGATGTTTTAAACGAAGGCGATTCCATTTTTTATGACAGTATCATCCCTCACGGTATGATCGCCGTTTCAGAAGGCGGATGTGAATTCCACGCAGTGGTATTAAATCCTCAGGACGGCAACGTTGGTGAGGAATATCCGGAAGCACCCGTGGCGGCTAAAAAGGTGGAGAAAGCAGTTTCCGATACAGAGTGCGTGGCAGATGCATTTGTGGAATCCACATATGACGAGAATGGTGTATTTAACGGAATTTCATTTAAGAATGAAGATAAGTTCAACTTTGCGTTTGACTGCGTAGATGCAATCGCAAAGAAGAATCCTGATAAGCTTGCAATGATGTGGGTAGGCAATGACAAGAGCGAGCGCAGATTTACTTTTGGGGATTTGAAGAAATATTCTGCCAAAACAGCAAATTATTTTGAGTCTCTCGGAATCAAGCGCGGTGACACCGTAATGCTTGTTTTGAAGAGACATTATCAGTTCTGGTTCTGCATGCTTGCACTTCACAAAATCGGTGCAATCGCAATTCCTGCAACAAACCAGCTGGTAGAGCATGATTTCACATACAGATACAAAGCCGCGAAGGTGAAAGCAATTGTATGTACCGCTGACGGTGAGGTTTCCGTTGAGGCTGAGAAAGCTGCAAACGAATTCCCCGGAATGATTAAGATTCTGGTTGGCGGAAGCAAAGAAGGATGGAATGATTTCAATGTTGAAATGGAACGTTTCAGTACACATTTCAAACGTACGGGACTTACTCCCTGCGGCAACGACCCCATGCTTATGCTTTTTACCTCAGGAACAACAGGATATCCCAGAATCGCAACACATTCTTATAAGTATGCATTGGGTCACTATCCGACAGCAAAGCATTGGCACAATGTAAATCCCAACGGACTTCACTTTACCATTTCCGATACCGGTTGGGGCAAGGCACTCTGGGGCAAGCTCTACGGCCAGTGGCTCTGCGAAGCAGGAATCTTTACCTATGACTTTGACAGATTCCACTCCGAAGATATCCTGCCCATGTTTGCGAAGTACCACATTACAACCTTCTGTGCACCGCCTACCATGTATCGTTTCTTCATCAAAGAAGACTTGTCAAAATATGACCTTTCTTCTATTGAGTATGCGACAACAGCAGGTGAAGCATTGAATCCTGAAGTGTTCAATCAGTTTAAGGCGGCAACAGGACTTACCATCATGGAAGGTTTCGGACAGACGGAAACAACACTTTCCATTGCTAACTTCGTTGGTTCCACACCGAAAATCGGTTCCATGGGAAGACCCAGTCCTCTTTACGACGTTGTTGTTCTGGATCCTGACGGCAAAGAATGTAAAACAGGTGATACCGGTGAAATCTGTATCCGCGTAAAAGACGATATTCCCTGCGGATTGTTCATCGGATACTACCTTGACGACGAAAAGACAAATGAAGTATGGCATGATGGATTCTATCACACCGGAGATCAGGCAACCATGGATGAGGACGGATACCTTTGGTATGTGGGAAGAATTGATGATGTAATCAAGTCTTCCGGTTACCGTATCGGACCCTTCGAAATCGAGAGTGTTATCATGGAACTTCCTTATGTTCTTGAGTGTGCCATCACACCGGTTCCCGATGAAGTTCGAGGCCAGATTGTAAAGGCAACCATTGTTCTTGTCAAAGGCAAGGAAGGCTCTGAGGAATTGAAAAAAGAGGTTCAGGAGTATGTTAAAACACATACTGCACCTTATAAATATCCCAGAATCGTTGAATTCGTAGAGGAACTTCCTAAAACTATCAGCGGTAAGGTTCGCCGTGTTGAAATTCGTAAGAACGACATGGAGAAAATGCAGAAATAGACCGGAAGGAATGAATAAATCCGCGTGAAGGCGAGGTGGTGTGAATGAAAAAGACGTATGTTACTTCAATGCCCAATCATATTGGTGCTTTTCTGAAGGCCAGTAAGTGTTTTTCTGCGTTGCATATAAATATTACGCGAGTAAGTTACAACAAAGCGGTTGATTCACACACCTTGTTTATAGACGCGGAAGGCACGGAGGAACAACTGCAAAAGGCCGATGCTGAATTGGAAAAAATCGGTTATTTGCAAAACAGTACAGGCAAAACCAACATTGTTTTGATTGAGTTTTGTCTGGCGGATGTTCCGGGAAGTGTAACAAATGTATTAACACTTATTAATGAATTTAATTTTAATATTTCATACATCAGTTCCCAAGAGAACGGAACGGATTACCAGTATTTTAAAATGGGTCTGTACGTGGAGGAACCGGACAGGGTTGCGGCATTTTTAAAAGAGGCTGAAAAGCTGTGTAAGGTCAGGGTGATAGATTATAACAGTTCTGAGAAGGTGTATGATAACAGCATCTTTTATAATACCTACGTTTGCGGTTTATCTCAGATTATGGGACTTTCTGAGGATGTGAGCAGGGAACTTCTGGTACATGTTAATTTGGCTATGCAGACATTGGATGAGCAGGGGCTTTCGCCTTATCGTACGTTTGACAGTATCAGTAAGTTTGCGGAATTGCTTGGGGCATCAAAGGGAGAAAATTTCAATCCACGAATCAGCAATCATAAGATTACGGATAATACCGGGATTACTTTGATTGAGCCGCCTTGCGGCAGTAATACCATAGTGATTGAAAGCAACGGAAAGGTTTTGTTTGTTGACAGCGGATATGCCTGCTACAAAGATGAGATGTTAAAGGTTTTCCGGCGGCTCCTGCCTGATTTCGATTCCATGGAAAAGACAATTCTGGTGACTCACGCAGATGTGGATCATTGTGGGCTGCTTCCTGTTTTTGACCGGGTTATTACCGGAACGAAAACAAAGCAGTGTCTGAAGAATCAGTATGAAGGGAAGGACGGTTATCGCGAATCGAATCCCCTTCATAAGCCATATATTAATATATGTAAAATATTGACATTCTATGAGGCGGTGAATCCTGATAAAATTTCCGCCTTATGGAGTGAAATCGGTGAGCCGGAGCAACCTATTACCCAGATTGGTTTCTTTGATTTTGAAGAATTGCATTTCGAAGTATATGAGGGGCAAGGCGGCCATCTTCCGGGAGAGATTGTGCTGATTGATTATGCACATAATATTGCGTTCACGGGAGATATCTATATCAATGTTCACGGTCTTACGCCGGAGCAGGCAAAGTATAATCAGTATGCACCGATTCTTATGACTTCCGTGGAAACTGACCCGGCACTGTGCCTGGCAGAGCGAAAGGCAATTATGCAAAGGCTGGGTGTAGGTAATTGGCAGATATTCGGAGCCCATGGTTTTAAAAAGGATTATACAGTAGGATGATTGCCGAAATACAGAAAGAAATATTGAAGGCACACTTCTTGATTGGAAGTGTGCTTTTGCATTTATTTCTTTGTTCTGCCTTCTTGTCAAAAATGAAAAAGTATATCATAATGAAATCGTATATGTAGTGCACTACATAGGAGGGAAGAACTATGGTATGTAAATGTCCGCGCTGTGACGGCGCATTGGAGTATAATCCGCAACTTAAGAAGATGGCATGTCCGTATTGTGGCGGAATCATTAAGGCGGAAGAGGTGGTTAAACCGGAATTTTCGCCGGAACAGGAAAAAGAGATTGAGATGGATATGGAGGCTGCTGATAAGGAGGTCATGACCTGCAGGATTTATTCCTGCACGGCTTGCGGCGGAGAACTTTCCGTGAATGATGTGGAAGCATCTACGTTTTGTCCTTATTGCGGCCAGCCTACGATTGTATTCAGCCGTATTTCCAAAGAACTGAAACCAAGGTACATAATTCCCTTCGCGATAACGAAGCAACAGGCCGTTGCCAGTATCGAGAAGCGTATTGCCGCCGCAAAATATGCGCCCGGCGAACTGCGTAATATTCAGCTGGACCGGGTTGCCGGCATCTATATTCCGTATTGGCTGTTTGATGTATATTTCAGAGACGACATGCGAATTAAGGCAACTGTGGGGAGTGGAAGCAGCGCAATGGATTATGTGTATTTCCGAGATGCAAATTGTGAATTGAATGGTATTACCATGGAGGCTTCCCGTAATTTGAATGACGAATTGTCCATTCGGTTAGAACCATTTGACTTGACGCAGATAGTACCTTTTGAACCGGCATATCTGTCCGGCTTTTATACGGATAAATATGATATTAATCAGCATCAGATGAAACGGGAGGCTTTTTTACGTGCCCAGCAGCTGTTTGATGAAGCCGTAATGGAAAACGTTGTGGGCAGTTCGAAGAAAATACTGGAGCGAAAACCGTATTGCAATATTACGCGGGTGGAGTATGCCCTGCTTCCGGTATGGTTTTTGACTATGCGGTACAAAAACGTACCGTACACCATTCTGGTGAACGGTCAGACCGGTAAAATTATAGGCTCCCTTCCGACAGATGAAAGAGAAGTAAAGAAAGATTTTTGGCGAACCCTACTGATTTTGATGGCATTTGCAGTAGTGATGATTGTTCCGATGAATTGTGTAGGCGTGGGCCAGGTTTTTATTCTTATAGAAATCACATTTAGTATTATTGCTCTCGTTCGTGGAAATCAAATGTATCAAAAGTACAAAAAGACTACACAGCTTACGCAAGAGATGCGTACGCTTAAGTTTGTGAAAAACAGACAGGAGGAAAGCTGATATGAGAGAGGATATAGTGGCAATATTGTCAGAATTGGGAAGCCCGATGGAGCTGTTGGTTTTCGCCTTTATTGGGTTGTTTGCAACACTTTGTGTCTTCGTGCTTGCGTTTGCTTTGGCATATTGGATTACAATGAGACGGTTGTACAAAAATAGCGTTTCCGGTGATAATAAAGCGACATTCGGACATTTCGCCAAAAGGAAATTGTCTATCACAAGAGCTGACCGCATAGTTGCCTCCCAATATGTGAAGGGAATGGATTATCCGGAGCCGGCGCCAAAGCTTTGGCGATGACGGATTAGAAACGGGATAAAGAGACAGAAGGCAGAGACAGAAGACACAGACAGAAAGCAGAACGAAGGAGAATAAAGATGGAGCTTTTTACGAGAAGTTTTATTCCTGAATGGGATCGTGTTGTATATTTGTGCGTGGAGAACTGCACCGGTGTTTCCGATCATATTGCGGATCGGGATATGTATAAAATAATGATTGTGGACCGGGGAAGCGTTACCGTTGATAACGGCGGAAACAAAAAGACTGTTACCGCGCCTGCTTTTGTTCTGATACCGGATGAAGAGGTGAGCTGTACGGCGGGAAAGGATTTACACACTACCACCATCTTCTTTAAACCTACGGAAGTCCGGGATGAATTTACGCCGGAGAGAATCCGTTCCGGTGAGTTTGAGGAGGAGAACGGAAAGACAATTCATCAGGACTATCTTCTGGTGCGTTCTTTTGAACGAACCCCTCAGGATACCAACCGCGTAGTGGCGCTTGATCTGGGCGCCTATCATAAAATTGTCGGAATTGTGGAACGCATGAATGAGCAGCTGCAGAAACAGCCGGATGGATACTGGCCCTGCAGAAGCCGTTCCTATCTGATGGAACTGTTATATTTCATTAGTTATGTGAAAGGGTATTTGCCGAAGGTTATTCATCATGAAGTCGATGCAGCGGTAAAGGATGATACGGTAAGTGAAATCATCCGGTATTTGAGTGAGCATATTGCGGATAAAGTAAGCCAGGAAGATATTATGAAAGAATTCTCCTTAAACAGAAATCGACTGAATGAGATTTTTATTAAAGAAACTTCCATGACCTGCATGAATTATCTGGCAAAGATGCGTATCAATCTGGCTCAGATGCTGTTGGCGGAGACCGCTCTTCTGGTGGGCGAGATTTCCGGGCGTGTAGGATATGAGGATTCGAACTATTTCATTAAAGTGTTCAAGAAACATACCGGTGTGACGCCGACAAAATACCGGGAGAATTTCTGGGCATGATTTTTCTGCAGATTTTTCTGTTTTTTGTGCAGATATAACTCATGTATTTTCCCTGCGGATGCTATATTGTATTTGACAAATAAATCAGCATTCATTACTTCGCAGCCCGATTGCGCTTAAAGGTCGGTGCCGGTGAAGAGATGCAGAGGAGGAAAAATGAGAAGATTATGTAGTGGTATGATTGCGGCTGTTATGTGCTTATGTATGGCAACGGCAGTCGGATGCGGTGGAAAGCCGGAGGCAGAACCGGAAGAGGTTGCGGTTTCGGAAGTGCCTGCAGAAAGTGAAGCACCTTCTTCGGAGGAGGTTTCCGAGGAACCTTCCGAAGAGGCAATTGTTTACGAAGATATTGTGATTACCAGCGAGAACCTTGTGGACGGCGTGTGGGATATGAAGGTGATTAAGACCGATGGCGGCGAAAACCTTTCTCCGCAGCTTGCATGGAATGAGATTGAAGGCGCCGGCGGATATGCGGTGTATATGCTGGACTTGTCGGCAGGACACTGGATGCACATGAGATATCTGTCGTCTGATGCAGCTTTGGAATTGGGAGAGGATGAGAAATACGTTGGCCCCTATCCTCCCGGTGGAGAGCATGAATATGTGATGTATGTAATAGCATTGAAAGAGGCGGACATTGAGTTGCCGGGCTTCATGGATAACGGTAATTATCTCGGAATGCCGAAACTGCTGGAAACAATGAATTTGACCAAGAGCGGTGAGACCGGTAATGTAATCGGCTACGGGGAATTAAGTGGAACTTATACCAAACAGTAGAAGCGTAACCGCCGCATGATGAAGAGAATGAAACAAACAACTTCCGTATAACCTGCGGGAGTTGTTTTTGTGTTGTGAGAAGTGTATAATAGTAAAAGGCATTATTGCATAACATATTGGCAAACAACTGCCCGGGAAGAAAGGAAGGAAAAGCCGATTGGAGAATAAAAAAGAAGCATCAAAAACATGGAATTCAGCCTTTGACCTGCTGCGCATTCTTTCTGCGTTCAGTGTTGTGGTGATTCATGTTACTACGAAATATATCGTGGCTAACGAAGTCGGAAGTGTAGATTTTAATATAGCGAATTTTATCAATTCCGTATCCCGATTCGGCGTTCCCGTCTTTGTGATGATAAGCGGTGCTATTTTTCTGTCGCCGGATAAGGAAATAAGAACCGGCAGATTATGGACCAAAAATATACTGCGCCTTTTTGCGATGTTCTGGATATGGTCTTTTGCTTACTATGTTTTTCAAAGTTTATATCTTTGGGATTATGCCTTTTGGAAAGAGGGATTTGTGCGGACGCTGGTGGGCTGCGTATATGCCTCGGAGCATTTCTGGTTTATTTTTATGATTATCGGTTTATACGCACTGGTACCGGTGCTTCGTACGTGGATTCACAACGCTTCGAAGAAAGAGGCCTTTTATTTTGTCGGCTTGTTTGTGGTATTCCATATTTTGCGAATGACTTTTGTGCTGTTGATTGACAAGGATTTGATACAGGAACTGCTGGAGATGGTTGAGATCGTGACCCTTACGGGTTACATCGGATATTTTGTGCTGGGATATATACTGATACGTTACGGAATCCCTAAGTGGTGCAAAATCGTTCTTTATTGTATGGTGCCGGTGGGAATCGCCGTGAATTATTATGTGTCTGCCATTATGTCGGCGAAGGCAGGAGTTTATACGCCGGGGATTTATGACAGCTACGGAATTTTCACATTTTTTCATGTTGTGGCCCTATTTGTGTTTGTGACGGATCTTTTTGCCCGGAAGAAGAATTGTTTCCCTGCGAAGCTCGGGAAAAATCTGGCACTGGATACATTGGGGATATATATTATGCACATTGCGGTATTGGAAGTTTTGGTACAGGAAGGTATTATTTACGGACAGGTGCCCGGCGTTGTGGGAATTGCAGGCCTTAGTCTGATTTGCTTTATTTTGCCGGCGCTGGCAGCAGGACTTCTTCGAAGAATTCCTTTTGTAGGCCGTTACTTGTGTTAACGGGGCGGTTGTGTTACAATGTTAAACGTCGCTGACAAGAGAGATTGATTTTAGGAGAGACCGTATGTACGAATGGAAGACGAGGATTAGATACAGCGAGCTGGAGGCAAATGGACGGTTGTCATTGTCTTCCCTTGTGGATTTGTTTCAGGATTGTGCGAATTTTGATTCCGAAGATAAAGGGGTTGGACTGCATTATCTGACGGAGAAGGGGATTTGCTGGGTTTTATTGACCTGGCAGATTGATGTAAAACGCTTTCCGCGGATGGGAGAAGAGGTTGTGGTTTATACTTCCCCCTATCATTTTAAAGCCTCTTTCGGGCATCGTAATTTTATGATGAAAACAGCAGAGGGCGAGCTGTTGGCCGTGGCTGACAGTATGTGGCTGATGGTGGATTACAACAGTCAGAAGCCGCTTCGTATTCCGGAAGACATATACGGAAGATATACATTGGAAGAAGCATACTTTAAAGAAACCTCTAAGAGCAAGATTTTGCTGGAGGATGGTGCCAAAAAGCTGGAAGAAAGCTTCGTGGTAGGACGTCAGCATTTAGACACCAACAATCATGTAAATAATGCCCGGTATGTATCCTTTGCAAGGGAATATCTTCCTAAGAGCGCAGAGGTGAAAAGTGTGCGAATCCAGTATCGTAAGCAGGCCCGCCTGGGAGACAGTATTTATGCTTACACGGGAACGGATGCAGAAGGATATAAAGTACTGCTTTGTAACGAAGCGGAAGAAATATACGCGGCGCTGGTGTTTACACTGGCAGAGTGAAATGGAGAAATGTGATGTTGTTTTTAGGAAAGAAGCAGAAGCTTCATGTTGTTAAAAAAGTAGAGTTCGGATTGTACCTGGCTGCCCTTGAAGATAAGTTGGGGGAAGAACGGGTTCTTTTGCCTGCCAAGCAGGTGCCCGCAGGCGTGACCGTAGGCGATGAGTTGGAAGTGTTTTTGTACAAGGATTCTTCCGACCGCCTGATAGCAACCGTACGGGAACCTCAGATTACACTGGGAAATGTGGCAAGGCTTAAGGTGTCCGGTGTCACAAAGATTGGTGCATTCCTTGACTGGGGATTGGAGAAGGAATTGCTTCTGCCTTTCAGGGAGCAGACGTATCGCGTGAAGCAGGGGGATGAAGTGTTGGTAGCCCTGTATATTGACAAGAGCGAGAGACTTTGCGCCACGATGAAACTTTACCACTACTTAGAGAAAACGCAGCATTATAAGAAGGACGACCAGGTGGAAGGTACCCTGTATGAAATCAGTGAGAACTTCGGCGCATTTGTGGCCGTGGATGACCGTTATCAGGGGTTGATTCCGGCAAGAGAGTTTACACAGAAGATTCCCGTGGGAAGTCGTGTGAACGCCAGGGTAACCGGTGTGCATGAAGACGGCAAGATTAACCTGAGCATAAAAGAAAAGGCATATTTACAGATTGTCAAGGATGCCGAGGAAGTCATGCGGGTGATTGAAAGTTTTGATGGTGTACTTCCTTTTAATGACAAGGCATCACCGGAAACCATTAAGCGGGAACTGGGAATGAGCAAAAATGAGTTTAAGCGTGCAGTGGGCAATTTGCTGAAAAGCGGAAAGATTGAGATTACAGAGAAGAGCATTCGTAAACTTTAGAAATCCAAGCATGGGAAGTCGGAGGTGATTGTATGAAACAGACAGAACAGTCGGGTTTGAGAATCACAGACTATACTGCCAAAGATGCAGCCAGGATGTCCCTGAAATTTATCGGGAACGGAGCCGTGAATACTATTTTGTATCTGACGGCGCAGGATTTGGCGGACGCCTTAGATCGGGAAGAATACAGAACTCGTATAGAAACGGCGGATTTAATACGCTTTTCCGAACCGCTGGCACTGGAACTTCTGGGATTTCGTGATAAAGTGCGGCAGAAGGAAGTGGAAGAAGATCATTTTTTTATCGATATGGTGAAACGTTTTGCAAGGGCAAAACAGACCATTTTTCTTGTTGCGGAGAACAAAGAGAACCTGGATGCTCTCGGCGCTTACCTTCGTGAAGTCCATGAGAATGTGCAGGTTGCGGGAAGTTATCTGTGGGAGTCTGAAACGGCTTCGGCGGAAGAGATGGTAAACGAAATCAATGATGTTTCACCGAATGTAATTCTGTCGATACTGCCCTTTGAATTGCAGGGAAAATTGATGGATGAGCAAAGAAGTGTGATTAATGCGGATTTGTGGATTGCCAGAACCGGTGTTGTTCCTACGGAAGAAAGACAGCGGGGGCTGGGGTTGTTTCTATGGAAATTGTTTTATCGGAATAAGCTTAAGCAGTTATAAACAGGCTTAGGCAGATGTGGGAAAATTTGTGTAAAATATAAAAAAGGGGAAACAGAAGGTCCGGCGACGGATGTTTTGGGTTCCCTTTTTATATTTTTAATGGGAAATGAATTTTTAAACAAAAAAAAGTGGCAACTATGAACAATATGCTTATATTGTTATCATGGAAATACACA
Source organism: Lachnospiraceae bacterium (assembly GCA_045595325.1). Classification (GTDB taxonomy): domain Bacteria; phylum Bacillota; class Clostridia; order Lachnospirales; family Lachnospiraceae; genus UBA3766. The sequence continues at coordinate 48,887 of JAZOAG010000010.1, read as the reverse complement.
AAAAAAGAACAAAAAAGTCTGGATTTTTTTGTGAAAATGTATTAAAATACTATCGGGACTTTTTATATTATAGAAGAAAGGCTACATGTCAGGAGGTTACACATATGATATCAAATCAGATTTTGCAGAATGCGATTGATGGAATGAAGGGGATTACAAGAGTCGATTTGACGGTTGCGGACGTGGACGGAAAAGTGGTTGCGACAACAATGCTGGGCCAGCAGGGGTATATGGCGGCAGTATTAGAGTTTGTTAAGTCACCGGCAGATTCACAGGAAATTCAGAACAGCCAGTTTTTTAAGATTTATGATGAACAGCAGCTGGAGTATGTGCTGGTTTCTGCAGGAGCAGGAGAGAATGCATATACTGCAGGTAAGATGGCTGCATTCCAGATTCAGACCCTTCTTGTGGCATACAAGGAAAGATTTGATAAGGATAATTTCATCAAGAATCTCCTGCTCGACAACCTGTTGCTTGTGGATATTTACGGAAGGGCAAAACGTCTTCACATCCAGACAGATGCCAAGCGTGTTGTTATGATTGTGGAATCGGATAACGGCAGGGACAATAATGCCCAGGAACTGGTGAAGTCAGTTTTAGGGAATGATAAGCGCGAGTTTGTTACTGCAGTGGATGAGAATAACGTGGTTGTGGTGAAAGACCTGACGGAAGACCAGACCAACAAAGATATTGATAAGACTGCACAGAGTATTGTAAGTTACCTGCAGAAAGAAGGCATTAAGGATGTACATATTGCTTACGGAACCAGCGTTAACGAAATTAAAGACGTGAGCCGTTCCTATAAGGAAGCAAAGATGGCGCTGGATGTCGGTAAGATTTTCTTTAGTGAGAGAGATGTTATCGCGTACAGTGAACTGGGAATCGGCCGTTTGATTTATCAGCTGCCCATTCCTTTGTGTAAGATGTTTATCAAAGAGATTTTTGACGGCAAGAGTCCTGATGATTTTGATGAGGAGACGCTTACTACCATTAATAAATTCTTTGAGAACAGTTTGAACGTTTCGGAATCTTCCAGGCAGCTTTTTATCCACAGAAATACATTGGTATACCGTTTGGATAAATTGCAGAAGAGTACCGGACTGGATCTTCGGGTATTTGAGGATGCAATCACATTTAAGATTGCGCTTATGGTTGTTAAGTACATGAAATATATGGAAAACTTTGAGTATTAATCAGCTGCCGGCCTGTGCATAACCGTTTCGAAGGCGGTAGCGGGTGCGGTACGGATCAGAAGTGTTTCCTGCAAGGAGGAAATAAATGCAGAAGAGCAAAAAAAAGGCGGCAGCCCCCAAGGACGAATATGTGATTTGTCTGGAAAAGGTTAATAAGTCTTATGAGGACGGCATGCCCGCTTTGGTAGATATTGATTTGCGAATTAAACAGGGAGAATTTGTTTTTATTGTGGGTGACAGCGGTTCCGGTAAATCTACCCTGATCAAGCTCCTTCTTCGCGAACATGTGGCTACATCAGGCAAGGTTGTGGTAAGCGGATATGACCTTATGAATATCAAAAGAAGAATGATTCCCATGTTCCGTCGTAATTTGGGCGTGGTGTTTCAGGATTTCCGCTTGTTGAAAGATAGAAATGTATACGAAAACGTTGCCTTTGCACAGCGGATTATTCAGGCACCGGAGCGTGAAATCCGCAAGAACGTACCCAGCATTTTGTCTGTGGTAGGACTTGCGGGTAAGTACAAGGCGAATCCCAAACATCTTTCGGGTGGTGAGCAGCAGCGTGTGGCACTGGCCCGTGCGTTGGTGAATAAACCCACAATTCTTTTGGCGGACGAACCTACCGGTAATCTGGACCCCAGAAATTCATACGAAATCATGAAACTGCTGGAAAAGATTAACGAGAGCGGCACGACGGTAGTGATTGTTACCCACAACCGTGAGATTGTGAATGATATGCAGAAACGTGTAATCACCCTGAAAGAGGGCGTGATTGTCAGCGACGAAGAAAAGGGCGGATATATTGATGAAGATTAGTACATTTTTCTATACATTGCGTCAGGGAATCGTCAGCATTTTTAAAAACAAGTGGTTCACTCTGGCATCCATTGCCACGATTTCGGCCTGCTTGTTTGTGTTTGGCATTTCCTATTGTTTGATTTTTAATGTTTCCCATTTGGTGGACAAGGCAGAGCAGAGCGTATCCATAACGGTATTCTTTGATGAAGGTGCGGATGAGAAACAGATTCAGAATATTGGTTTCCTGATTGAAGACATGAAGAATCGGGGGACGGTAGCCCGTTACGAGTTTATTTCCGCAGATCAGGCATGGGAAGAGTTTTCCCAGAAGTTAGGGGAGAATGCCCAGGGCTTTACGGAGAATCCTCTGGCGGATTCGGCCAACTATCAGATTTACTTAAACGACATCAATAAACAGGGTGAAGTGGTATCGTATTTAGAAGGAGTGGATGGTGTCCGCAAGGTTAATAAATCAGAGCTTACCGCCAGTGCATTCAGCGGTGTCAGCCTTGTGGTTACTTATGTGTCCGTTGGTATGATTGTGATTCTGCTTGCGGTATCAATATTCTTAATCAGCAACACCGTAACCATCGGTATTTCCGTGCGTAAAGCAGAAATTGCGGTTATGAAGTACATTGGTGCTACGGACTATTTTGTAAGAGCTCCCTTCGTAGTGGAAGGGATTGTGCTTGGATTAATCGGCTCCGTGATTCCCATGGTGGCTGTGTATTTTATCTATGTGTTTGCTCTGGACTTTTTACAGGATAGACTGGCGCCGTTGATGTCCATTATTACCACGGTTCCGCCCGAAGAAGTGTTCATTTCTTTGGTTCCCATCGCATTGATTATCGGTGTGGGAATCGGTTTCTTCGGCAGCTTTTTCACCGTGCGTAAGCATTTGCGCGTATAATTAAGAGGGGATGAAAAACGGAATGACAAGAAGAAAAGTAATGTCTTTTATGTTGAGAATTCTTATGGTACTGGTTCTTACCCTTACCATGTCCGTGTCGGTATCGGGTTCTGTTTATGCCGATAAAAAGACCGATCTGGAGAAAGAAATCGCAGAAAAACAGAAAGCCATTGACGAGGCAGAAAAAGAGAGAAAAGCGATAAACGAGGATCTTACGGATGTTGAAAAATTGAAGAAGAACCTTGAAAAAAGCAAGAATGATTTGGCAAGCTATGTAGTGGAACTGGATGAGCAGGTGGTTCAGATTCAGGCGAATATTGATGCCCTGCTGGTTCAGATTTCCGAGAAAGAGAAGGAACTGGAACAGACCCGCAGCGAATTGGACGAGGCGATTGCCACGAAGGATGAACATTATGCGGCCATGAAAGCGCGTATACAGACCATGTATGAGCAGGGAGACATGTATTACGTGGAAATTCTTGCTTCTGCAGGAAGTTTTGGTGATTTCTTAAACGAAGTAGATTATATTGGGCAGATTTCCGAGTATGATAATAAGAAGATGGAAGAGTATAAGGAGATTGTTGCCTATGTAACTGTCTGCAAGGAACAGCTGGAAGCAGAAGAGGCTGTTCTTAATGCAACCAAAGAGGCTGCCGAGTCTGAGCAGGCGGCATTGGAAACACTTATCGAAGAGAAACAGAGAGAGATTGAAGCTTACGAAAAGGATATTGCCACAAAGGAAGCCTTGATTCGTGAATACGAGGCAGACCTTGCCGAGCAGAATGCCATCATTGAGGAATTGGAACGGGCTGTGGAACAGGCGCGAAAGGATTTGTGGAATCAGCGTGTTTATGATGGCGGTGCATTCTGCTGGCCGGCACCGGAATATACAAGAATTTCAGATGATTACGGATACCGTATCAATCCTGTTACGGGAAAGAATCAGTTCCATACGGGAGTGGATATGGCATCTCCCGGGGGAAGCCCCATTCTTGCAGCTTATGACGGCGAGGTGATTGCGGCGGCATACAATGCGTCCATGGGTAACTATATTATGATTGATCATGGAGATGGGTTGTATACGATTTATATGCATGCCCAGAAACTGTTGGTAAGCAGCGGCGAAGAAGTGAAACGCGGGCAGAAGATTGCAACTGTGGGAACGACGGGGAGAAGTACCGGAAATCACCTGCATTTTGGAGTGCGACAGGACGGTGTATACGTCAGCCCTTGGAATTATTTAAGTAAGCCTTAGGCGGATAGGAAAAGAAATGAAAAAAGATAATACTAAGTCGTTTTTGTTCGGAATGCTTACTTCTTTTGTGATTTGCATTCTGATTGGTGCTGTTCTTACCGGAGGTGTGCTGGTTGCGCTGAAGGTGAAGTCGGAGTCAAATGACGGACTGGTGGCTATGGCGAACGGTGCTTTTACGGAAGAGGAAATAGATAAACTGGTACATTATAAACAAAAATTGCAGACTTCATATTACGAAGACATTACGGATGAGGCAATTCTGGATGGTATGCTTGCCGGAATGATGGAAGCTACAAGAGATCCGTATACCTGTTATTATACCATTCAGGAAATGGAAGATCTTACCAGCGATATGCAGGGGACATTTCAGGGAATCGGTGCTTACGTGCAGGCTGATTTAGAGAACGGATATTGCAAAGTCAGCGGCGTTATGAAGGGAAGTCCGGCAGAGGAAGCTGATATTAAGCAGGATGACTATATTATCTATGTGGACGAAGAGGATATGTATGGTCAGAGCATTGATTATGTCGTTTCCAAAATCAGAGGTCCGGAAGGCACTTCGGTGGATATTACCTTGAACCGTGGCGGCCAAAGGGTGGAAGTCAGTGTCGTAAGAAGAGAGATTAAAACCGAAAGTGTAACTTACGAATTACGGGAAGACAATATCGGATATATTCAGATTGCAGAGTTTGACGATGGAACGAGTGAACAGTTTGCGAATGCCATGAAGTCATTTGAAGCAGACGGATGTGATGGTCTTTTGATTGATTTGCGAGGGAACCCGGGCGGAAATCTTACTGCGGTGGTTGAGGTTTGCGAACAACTTTTGCCGCAAGGTTTGATTGTATATACGGAAGATAAGTACGGAGAACGTAAGGAATTTTATTCTGATGGCGATGGTGAGTTTAATAAGCCCATGGTAGTTTTGATTGACGGAAGTTCTGCCAGTGCCGCGGAGATTATGGCCGGAGCCATTAAGGATTACGGCAAAGGGGAACTGGTTGGTACCACTACCTTCGGCAAAGGAATCGTACAGGCGGTATTTGTGTATACTGATGGTTCCGGAGGAAAGGTAACCACCAGCAAGTACTTTACACCTAACGGTATAAACATTCACAAAGTGGGAATTGAGCCGGATATTGAAGTAGAGTTTGATGGTGAGAAGTATATGGAAGACGGAACAGATAACCAGTATAATGAGGCTGTTCGTGTACTGAAAGAGAAGATGGAGTAGTTTTTTTGTTTACAAGGGGGAGCTGATGAACAGGCATCGTATGACCCATATTCTTTATTGGGGTGTTGTAATACTGATTTTTGTTGTGGCAGCGGAAGGCTATCTTAGTGCAGGAGAAGATTTTGCATCTTCCTTTTATTACTCTTTGCAGTTGTTTGTATTAGAGTATTCGGCACCGGGAGAGGCGAACTTGTCCATATATATATGCCGTATTTTAGCGCCGGTTATGACGGCCACAGGTTTGTTTTCTGTGTTGAAAGGGATTTTTAGATCCTTTGCGGATGGTTTTGTATCCAAGATGCAGGATGCCACGGCGGTATATTATGAGGAAGACGAAGTTCGTGATTTAATGAAGGGGTTCCGCCGTGTTGTAATGGCGGGAAAGACAGTGAATCCCGATGTCAAAGCGCATATCCTTATGCTTCCTACGGATATTGATAATCTGACTTTTTATGCGCAGATGAAGGATAAAATCCGTAGTGACAGTAAAGTATATATTAAGCTGGAAGAGATGGATTCCCTTCTTCTGGAAAAGACAACGGTTTGTTATTTCAATATCTATGAAATGATTGCCAGACAGTACTGGAAGGAACGGAATCTTGCGGGATATCTGAAACCGGATGGCATGAATATAAAAATTGCCGTTATCGGGTTTGGCCCTCTTGGCGAGAAAATATTGGATTATGGCCTGATGAACAATATTTACAGTATTAATCAGTCCATTTCATACCATGTATGGGGTGACAGCCGGACTTATGAGAAACTCTTCTATGATTTTGATACCATGAACGGTGATGAGATTGTGTATCACAAGGATGACTGGAAAGATGAATTGGAGCTTTTTGCTTCTTTTGACAGAATCATTATTGCGGAAGAACCGGAGATTGAATTGCTGGAAACACTTTTATACTATAATACCGGTGTTGAGATTGATTTTTATAATCCCACGGGGACACTTCTTGCAGATGTGTATGCGGAGGACCAGTTGACTTCCTTTGGTGAGCATGCGCAGATTCTGACGGAAGAGAATATCAAGACGGATAAATTGTACCGTCTTGCCAAGAAGTTAAATTACAGCTATCTGGTAAAAGAAACGGATAACGATGACTATAACTGGGACCGTCCCGACGTGGAAGAAGTGATGGAAGCGGAATGGGAAAAACTAAGCGGTTTCTATAAGGGTTCCAACCTTGCCTGTGCTGATTATCAGGAGATTCGTAATCTTGTGCTGGATGCCAGGGGAATTGCCAAAGAATCCATCAGCGAGGAACAGTTTGAGGAACTTTCGGAACTGGAACATATCAGATGGAGCCGTTACTACTATGTGAATCACTGGCACAAGGCAGACGTGAAGGACAGCGGCCGCCGTTTGCATCCGTTATTGGTTCCCTACGGCGAATTGTCCGAAGGCGAGAAACAGAAAGACAGAAATAATATTATTACGATTCAGAGCAATGCAGAGTCAGATTGAGTTTTGACTCTAAAAAAGATAAAAAACGAACAAGTGTTTGCAAAACGTAAAAGGGTATGATATACTGTGCTAGACAGTTATTATACCTTTTTATAATGATGTATAAAAGAATGTGTTATGGTTGAGGAGAGATTTCCATGAAGCAGGAACAGATTTTTAAACTGCATAGTGAATATACACCAACCGGCGACCAGCCACAGGCAATTGAAGCACTGGTGGAAGGATTCCGGAGGGGGAATCAGTGCCAGACACTGCTGGGTGTTACAGGCTCAGGAAAGACATTCACGATGGCGAATGTGATTGCGGCATTGAATAAGCCCACGCTGGTAATTGCCCATAACAAGACATTGGCGGGCCAGCTTTACTCCGAGTTCAAGGAATTCTTCCCCGAGAACGCGGTGGAATACTTTGTGTCCTATTATGACTATTATCAGCCGGAGGCCTACGTTCCCTCCAGCGATACCTATATCGCCAAGGACTCTTCCGTGAATGATGAGATTGATAAGCTGAGACTTTCCGCGACGGCATCCCTTACAGAGCGTCGCGATGTAATCGTGATTGCGTCGGTTTCCTGCATCTACGGTTTGGGAAGTCCTGATGATTATATGGGGATGATTGTGTCACTTCGTCCCGGCATGGTGAAAGATCGTGATGAAGTAATACGTGAACTGATTCAGCTGCAATATGACCGTAACGACATGGATCTGAATCGCGGCTGTTTTCGCGTAAGAGGTGATGTGGTAGAGATTGCTCCGGCTCAGGGGGATACCTATGTAATCCGGGTGGAGTTTTTCGGCGATGAGATTGACCGTATTTCACAAGTGGATCCTCTGACGGGAATGCCTCAGGCAATATTGGAGCATGTGGCTATTTTCCCGGCTTCCCACTATGTTGTGGCACCGGACAAATTACTGAAAGCCTGTGATGCCATTGAACAGGAACTGCAGGAGAGAGTGTCGTATTTTAAGAGCGAAGATAAGTTGATTGAGGCCCAGAGAATTGCGGAGCGGACCAACTTTGATATAGAAATGCTTCGGGAAACCGGATTTTGTTCGGGAATTGAGAATTATTCACGACATTTAAGCGGTATGCAGCCGGGGGAACCCCCTCACTGTCTTTTGGATTTCTTCAAGGATGATTTTTTAATGATTATCGATGAATCCCATATTACCATTCCTCAGGTAGGTGGTATGTTTGCGGGAGACCGTTCCCGTAAGAATACGTTGGTTGATTTCGGTTTCAGATTGCCTTCCGCCCTGGACAACAGACCACTTTGCTTTGATGAGTTTGAGTCCAGAATAGATCAGCTCTTGTGTGTATCGGCGACTCCTTCCGTGTATGAAGAGAATCATGAACTGCTTCGGGCGGAGCAGATTATCAGACCTACGGGATTGCTGGATCCGCCGATAGATGTCCGTCCCATTGAGGGACAGATTGATAATCTGGTCGCTGAGATTAAGAAGGTTACGGAAGAGAAGAATAAGGTCCTTGTGACAACACTGACCAAGAGAATGGCAGAGGATTTGACGGATTATTTGAAAGAGGTTGGCATTCGGGTGAAGTATCTTCATGCGGACATTGATACGCTGGAACGTGCTGAGATTATCAGAGATATGCGTCTGGACGTATTCGATGTTCTAGTGGGAATTAATCTTTTAAGGGAAGGACTTGATATTCCGGAAATTGCGCTGGTTGCCATACTGGATGCAGATAAGGAAGGATTTTTGCGTTCCGCTACTTCCCTGATTCAGACAGTGGGGCGTGCGGCGCGTAATGCTTCCGGTCGGGTTATAATGTATGCAGACAAGATGACGGATTCCATGAAGATAGCAATAGAAGAGACAGAGAGACGTCGTAAGATACAGCAGGAATATAATGAAGAAAACGGAATTACCCCTCAGACAATCAAGAAGGCGGTAAGAGATTTGATTCGCATCAGCAAGACCATTGCGAAGGAAGAGCTGCGATTGGAGAAAGATCCGGAATCCATGAGCGATAAGGAACTGGATGATTTGATTCTCAAGGTAGAGAAGCAGATGAAGAAAGCGGCAGCGGAGCTTGATTTTGAGTCTGCAGCAATGTTGAGAGATAAGATGGCAGAGCTCAAAAAAATTCGCTATAACAGCTGACAGAGTATAAGAGAATGGAGTAAGGAAATGGCACAAAAAATGTTACCAAAGGGTGAATGCATTCGGATTAAAGGCGCAAATGAACACAACCTGAAAGGGATTGATTTGGATATTCCCCGGAATCAGTTTGTTGTTTTTACCGGTCTTTCCGGCTCCGGTAAATCCTCCCTTGCATTTGACACGATTTATGCTGAGGGACAGCGGCGGTATATGGAGTCTTTGTCGTCATATGCAAGACAGTTTCTCGGACAGATGGAGAAGCCGAATGTGGAGAGCATTGAAGGCCTGTCTCCGGCGATAAGTATCGATCAGAAATCTACGAATCGCAATCCCCGCTCTACGGTAGGAACGGTGACTGAGATATACGACTATTTCCGTTTGCTCTATGCCAGGGTAGGAGTGCCGCATTGTCCGAGTTGCGGGAAAGCAATTCGTAAGCAGACCATTGATGAGATGGCGGAGCAGATCATGCAATTGCCGGAGGGGAGCAAGATTCAGCTTCTGGCCCCCATGGTTCGCGGGCGCAAAGGAGAACATACCAAGATTCTTGACCGGGCCAAAAAAAGCGGGTTCGTAAGAGTCAGGGTTGACGGCAGTATTTATGAATTAACGGAAGACATTAAACTGGATAAGAATTTGAAACACAACATTGATATTGTGGTAGACCGTCTGGTCATTAAGGAAGGAATCCTTTCCAGACTGACCAATTCGGTGGATACGGTACTGGGGCTTTCAGAGGGTCTTTTGACGGTGGATGTGATTGGCGAGGAAGAGATGCATTTCAGTCAGAGCTTTTCCTGTCCGGACTGTGGCGTCAGCATTGAAGAGATTGAGCCCAGAAGCTTTTCTTTTAACAATCCCTTCGGTGCTTGTTCTGAGTGTTTCGGATTGGGTTATCACATGGAGTTTACGGAGGAATTGATTATTCCGGACCCCACTTTAAGTATTTCGGAAGGTGCCATTGCAGTTATGGGCTGGCAGTCCAGTAAAGACAAGGGAAGCTTCAGCAATGCCACGTTACGGGCATTGGCAGAACATTTCAAGTTTAGTCTGGATACACCATACGAGCAGCTGTCCGCCAAAGTGCGCGATGTGTTGATTCACGGCACGACGGAAGAAGTGAATGTGTACTATGAGGGACAGCGCGGAAGAGGAATCTATCCCATTGTATTTGAAGGAATTATTAAGAACTCCCAGAGGAGATATCGGGAAACCGCTTCGGAAACCATGAAGCAGGAATACGAATCATTTATGTCCATTACGCCCTGTGAGTGTTGTAAAGGAATGCGTCTGAAACCTTCCTCACTTGCGGTGACAGTGGGGGATATGAATATATATGAAGTAACAAATCTTTCCATTCGGAATCTTCAGAAATATTTACAGGAATTAAATCTGACCAAACAACAGGAGATGATTGGGCGTCAGATTCTGAAAGAAATTAATGCAAGAGTAGGCTTTCTGGTTGATGTCGGATTGGAATATCTGTCACTGGGCAGAGCTACGGCGTCCCTTTCCGGTGGCGAGGCACAGCGAATTCGTTTGGCAACCCAGATTGGCTCCGGCCTGGTAGGAGTGTGCTATATCCTGGATGAACCCAGCATCGGACTGCACCAGCGTGATAATGATAAATTGCTGGATGCGCTTAAGAACCTGAAGGAACTGGGAAATACGCTGATTGTGGTAGAACATGATGAAGATACCATGTATGCTGCAGACTATATTGTTGATATCGGCCCCGGTGCAGGTTCCCATGGCGGTGAGGTGGTTGCAACCGGAACGGCTGCTGATATTAAGAAAGTAAAGGAATCTGTTACAGGGCAGTATTTGTCCGGTAAGAAATTCATTCCGGTTCCGGGCAAACGCAGAACCCCAAGTGGGTATCTTACAATCTGTGAGCCGAAGGAGAATAATCTGAAAGGAATGGATGTGTCTGTTCCTCTGGGTGTTTTTACCTGTGTGACAGGTGTGTCCGGCTCCGGTAAGAGCTCCCTGATTAATGAGATTCTTCACAAGAAACTGGCCAAGAAATTAAATCGTGCCAGAATGATTCCGGGAAAGCATAAGACGATTAAAGGGGTTGAGCAGCTGGATAAGGTAATTGCCATTGACCAGTCTCCTATAGGAAGAACACCCAGATCTAATCCGGCGACCTATACCGGTGTGTTTGACCAGATTCGCGATCTGTTTGCATCTACGGTAGATGCAAAAGCCAGAGGTTACAGCAAAGGTCGTTTCAGCTTTAATGTGAAAGGCGGACGATGTGAGGCCTGCAGCGGAGACGGAATTGTCAAAATCGAAATGCATTTTCTTCCCGATGTGTATGTGCCATGTGAAGTATGCGGCGGCAAGCGTTATAACAGAGAAACCCTGGAAGTACATTATAAGGACAAAAGCATTTATGATGTTTTGGATATGACGGTAGAGGAGGCAATGTCTTTCTTTGAAAATGTTCCGTCCATTTCTCGCAAGATTAAGACGCTTTATGATGTGGGACTGTCGTATGTGAAATTGGGACAGCCGTCCACTACGCTTTCCGGAGGCGAGGCGCAGCGAATCAAGCTGGCTACCGAGCTGAGTCGCAAGAGTACCGGTAGGACCATATATATTCTGGATGAACCTACTACCGGTTTGCATTTTGCGGATGTTCATAAACTGGTAGATATTCTGGGACGTCTTGCAGACGGCGGAAATACGGTTGTTGTAATTGAGCACAATTTGGATGTGATTAAGACGGCAGACTATATTATTGATATGGGACCCGAAGGCGGAGAGCAGGGCGGAGAAGTAATTGCCACGGGAACGCCGGAGGAAGTGGCACGTTGTCCGAAGTCGTATACCGGTAAATATATTGATAAGGTACTGAAACGAAATCACGCAACTTGAGTATTTTAGGGTTAAGGTTTTTTTGTTTTCAGCCGATAAAAGTATCAGTAACAAGGATGTGACGAAAGAATCGGAAGGAACCGGTTTTTCTTTGCATCCTTTTTATAATTCTGAAAAAAACTCTTTTGTTTTGCACCGGTATGCGTTATAATCTACTATGATTGGATTCTGACAGAATAGGCAATAATAGGAAATACAGAGGAATCCGGAAGAGACAGAGGACAGGCTGCAGGCCGCCTCAAGGGTAGAACGGGAGTGAAAGAGATATCCCGAAGCGCAGAAATATAGAAAGGTGGAAAAGAGATGCAATATACAGAAATTGGTATTGACTTGGGAACTGCAAGTATATTGGTATATATAAGAGGCAAAGGTGTTGTGTTAAAGGAGCCGTCAGTGGTTGCTTTTGACCGTGACACCAACAGAATTAAAGCGATTGGTGAGGATGCCAGACTGATGCTTGGTAGAACTCCCGGAAACATTGTTGCGGTAAGACCCCTTCGTCAGGGTGTTATTTCCAACTATACCGTGACAGAGAAGATGATGAAGTATTTTATCCAGAAGGCTCTGGGAAAGAAGCTTTTCAAGAAGCCCAGAATTGCTGTTTGTGTACCCAGTGGTGTAACGGAGGTTGAGCGTAAGGCGGTAGAAGATGCTACCTACCAGGCAGGTGCACGAGAGGTTAAGATTATTGAGGAGCCTATTGCAGCTGCAATTGGTGCAGGGATTGATATCGGAAAGCCTTGCGGAAATATGATTGTTGATATCGGTGGCGGAACCTCCGATATCGCTGTTATTTCACTTGGAGGAACTGTAGTAAGTGAATCCATTAAGATTGCCGGTGATGATTTCGATGAAGCGATTATGCGTTACATGCGTAAGAAACACAACCTCATGATCGGTGAAAGAACAGCAGAAGATATTAAGATTAAGATTGGTTCTGCATATAAGCGTTCAGAGGTGGATTACCTGGATGTAAGAGGAAGAAACCTGGTTACCGGTCTTCCTAATACAGTACGTGTATCCTCTGAAGAAACAGAAGAAGCTCTTCGTGAAACCACTTCACAGATTGTGGAAGCAATTCACAGTGTTTTGGAGAAAACACCCCCTGAGCTTGCTGCGGATATTGCAGATCGTGGTATTGTATTAACCGGTGGCGGAAGTATGTTGCGCGGTCTAGAAGATTTGATTGAATCTAAGACCGGAATCAACACTATGACTGCAGAGGAGCCCATGACCTGTGTGGCAATCGGAACCGGTAAGTATGTAGAATTCCTTGCAGAAAGCTACGAAGAGCCCTAAATGGTTTGAATGTAATCGGGAAGGCGGAGTGAGAACATATGTTAAAAGGCTTGTATACTGCGTATAGCGGAATGATTAACGAACAAAACAGAATGGATGTTTTGACAAACAATCTTGCGAACTCAGCAACAACGGGTTATAAGACAGTTGGTTCTACCAGCCAGACCTTTGATACGGTTTTCGCTTATCGAATCAAGGATGAAGAAGATAATTTCGGTGTTGGGGTTCCTGTGGGACGCAGCATGCCCGGTGTGAAGATCGGAGAAACCTATACGGATTATTCTCAAGGAGCTTTTCGTGAAACGGGCAATACATTTGATTTGGCGATTTCGGGAACCGGATTTTTCACCGTGGAATTTACTTCCAGAGGCGGTGAGACGTCTACCGTTTATACCAGAGACGGAAGTTTTACTTTAACCAAGGACGGATATCTTGTTACCAAAGACGGCGATTATGTTATGGGTGTGGGAGCAAACGGTCAGTTAGAGAAGATTCAGTTAGATCCGACAAAGGATACTTCCATTGATGCTTCAGGACGTATTGCACAGAATGATATCCCCGTGGCACAGCTCAAAATCACGGATTTCGCTGACTATAATTACCTGGAACAGTTTGGTGAGAACTTTTATCGTCCGGTGGAAGGTGCAGAGATTCTTACAACGGAGGCTACTGTTCATTCCGGATATTTGGAAGCATCCAACGTACAGGTTGTTCGTGAGATGGTGGAGTTAATCAGCATCACCAGACAGTATGAGGCAAACCAGAAGATTATTCAGACTTACGACAGTGCCCTTGAAATTTCGGCCAACAGAATCGGTAAGGTATGATAGAAATCAGGATGCATATAGTTTTTGAATTGGGTAGGAGGTAGCAAATGGTACGTTCTCTTTGGACAGCTGCATCAGGTATGATTGCACAACAGAATAATGTAGATACAATTTCAAATAACCTTGCAAATGTGAATACCAACGGATACAAGACGGAGGTGGCAGAGTTTAAGTCCCTTTTATATCAGGATATCCGCTCCAGATCGACTTCTGCCAATTCGGAGCAGAAACCCATTCCTTCTCAGGTTGGACTCGGTGTGCGTAATTCTGCTATTACATCTATTTTTACGCAGGGAAATTTCTATGATTCCACCAATGATTTGGCATTTGCTTTGGATGGTGACGGCTTCTTTGGTGTAATGGGTTCGGACGGCAATCCTTATTATACACGAAACGGTAACTTTGTTCTTGCTACATATGGTGACGGTCTTGCCTTGTCAACCACTGACGGATTGCGTGTGCTTGATCAGAACGGACAGCCTATTGTTTTGGATAAGGAATATGTGGCCAGCAAGCTTACTGTTACGGGAGACGGACAGATGTGTTATCCTGATGAGGCCAATAATCCGAAGCCGATTGGAATTTCCATCGGCGTATGGCAGTTTAACAATCCTTCCGGTCTTACCAAGGCGGATAGCAGTCTTTATGCAGAATCGGCAGCCAGCGGTGCGGCTATGAACGAATATACTACATCCGGCTTACAGAGAAGCAGCTTAAATCAGGGATATCTGGAAGGCTCCAATGTGCAGGTTGTGGATGAGATGGTTAATATGATTGTGGCGCAGAGAGCATATGAGCTGAACTCTAAAGCAATTCAGGCTTCTGATGAGATGATGAGTCAGGCCAATCAGTTGAGAAGATAAAGGATCACTGACGACGCTTCATACAGGAAGTAATTGATGATTTGATTTATTTGCGTTGCAATGAATGTGGTGGTGCAAAGTATTTGCGGAAAGGAGAGCGCATAATACCGGGAAAGCTTGAGCGGTATTGTGCCGGGAAAGTACAATGGATATTAACAGTTTGATGAATTCATATACACAATATGCCGGCCAGGTTTCCGGAGACTCTGCTTCCGCGAAGTTAAAAGATAAGATTTCGAATAAGGATTATTCTCAGGCGACGGATGCGGAACTGATGGAAGCCTGCAAAGAATTCGAAGCATATTTTGTTGAGTTGATGTACAAAGAAATGATGAAGACAATTCCGGAATCAGATTTGTCTTTGGGTGCAAACTCTACTCTTGTGAATTATTATAAAGATGAGATGGTGAAGAATGTGGCAAAGCAGACTTCAGAGCAGAGTAATCTTGGGTTGGCACAGACTTTATATGAGCAGATGAAGCGTAATTATGAGGTATAGATAATCTTTTTTTTCTGACGGGCGTGTGCCTATCTTGCGATTTTCACGGGAATATCCCACGAGAAAGTTCTATGTGTATGGAATCGAGCGTTCGCTTAAGGACCCCGGTTCCGTTTTTGTCATTTCCCTCTTTGTTTTGGTTTTAGGAGGTTCTTTTATGCTGTTAAAAGGATATGTGGATTATATCAAATATCAGAATCCGCAGAATTATTTTTGTATATTTAATCTGGTAACGCGTGATTTGGAGGCGGGAGAAATTTTTTGTACCGGGATATGCCGCGGCGTGGAAGCCGGCGATTTCGTGGAGCTGGAAGGCGAAATGTCGGACCATATTACCTATGGTCCGCAGTTTAAGTTTCGGATGTTTAAGGTGGTTCTGCCGTCGGATTCCATTTCCGTGGAACGTTACCTTGCTTCCGGTGCCGTAAAGGGAATCGGTCCTGCCCTTGCCATGAGAATTGTGACCCGCTTCGGGGATGATACGTTTCGGATTATGGAGGAAGAACCGGAGCGTCTGGCAGAGGTGAAAGGAATCAGTGAGCGGAAGGCCAGGGAAATTGCTTTGTCTGTAAGCGAGAAAAAGGAAGTGCGGGATGCCCTGATGTTTTTGCAGGAATACGGTATCGGCAACAGCCTCGGAATTAAAATATATGAAACCTACGGAATTGCCATGTACTCGATTTTGAAGGAGAATCCATATAAACTCGCAGAGGATATCCGAGGTGTGGGATTCAAGATTGCGGATGAGATTGCCGGAAAACTGGGGATAGAAAAGGATTCCGAATCCCGCATGCGGGGTGGTCTTGTGTACTGCCTTGAAACTGCTATGGGGGAGGGGCACACATATCTTCCCAAAGAGATACTGTTTCAACGGTTGGAAATTCTTTTGGGACTGGAACGTGATGGCTTTGAAACGGCTCTGGGAAATCTCGTAATGGAACGTAAAATTGTTGTCAAAAGAGGCGAAGAGGACCATGTCTTTTTGTCCTTTGCATATTATGAAGAATTGCAAAGCGCGGTATTCCTTAAGGATTTATACAACTTCTATGCGGAAGAAATCATTCCGGAGGAAATAAAAGAAAAAAATCGCAGTCGGATTAGAGCGATTACCGAAAGCGAGGGCGTGGTGCTGGATGCGTTACAGGAGCAGGCGGTTTTGTCGGCTTTGGAAAATGGTGTTTCCATTCTGACGGGTGGTCCCGGCACGGGAAAAACCACAACCATTCATACCATGATTAAAATGTTTCTGGAACAGGGTTGTGAGGTTGCGCTGGCGGCACCTACGGGAAGAGCGGCCAAAAGAATGGAGGAAGCCACAGGTTTCGAGGCCAAGACCATACACCGATTGCTGGAAGTAAACGGGAGCATGGACGAGGGGAATGAGAAACCCCGCTTTGCCAGAGGCCCCATAAATCCTCTGGAAGTAGACGTAGTGATAGTAGATGAAATGTCCATGGTGGATATTCATCTTCTATATGCGCTTTTGGGAGCACTGGTGCCGGGAACCAGATTGATTATGGCCGGTGATATGTATCAGTTACCCAGTGTGGGTCCGGGGAATGTGCTAAGAGATATGATTCGTTCCGGTCTGATTCCTACCGTTTGTCTCGAGAAGATTTTCAGGCAGAATGAGGAAAGCGCCATTATCAGAAACGCACATCTGATAAACAGAGGTGAGAATATACCCTACGGGAATGAAAGCAAGGATTTCTTTTTTCTGGAGAGAAAAGATTTGCAGCTGATGTATCGGGATACTGTTTTGCTGGTGCGGGATAAAATTCCCAAGTACATCGGTGTTTCTCCCATGGACGTACAGGTCCTGATTCCCATGAAAAAAGGGAATTTAGGTGTAGAGCAGTACAATAAACTTTTGCAGAGCCAGTTGAATCCTAAGGCAGAGGGTAAGAATGAAGTAGCCCGCGGCGAAACTGTTTTTCGCATTGGTGATAAAGTAATGCAAATGAAGAATAATTATAATGCAATCTGGTATGTTGCCGGTAAAAACGGAATCCGTGTTGATGAGGGGACCGGTGTTTTTAACGGTGACGTGGGAATTGTGTACCGGATTAACGAGTACCTAAAGATTCTGACAGTGAAGTTTGATGATGAAAAACTGGTGGAATATCCGTTTGCATCATTAGAGGAATTGGAACTTGCTTATGCGATTACCATTCATAAGGCTCAGGGAAGTGAGTACCCGGCTGTGGTGATGCCGCTTTTAGAAGGTCCGAAGATGCTTTTTAACCGCAATCTTTTATATACTGCAGTGACCAGGGCAACCAAGTGCGTGGTGATTCTCGGAAGCAAGGCGAAGGTGTCGGAAATGATTGATAATAAGGGGGAACAGACGCGCTATACTGATTTCGGAACGCGTCTTGAAGAAGTGAAATAAATGTGGGAGTTTATTTATCCGCGACACTGTCCCGTGTGTGATGAAGTGGTAAGAATACGGGACGGGCTCTGCTGCAAGGAATGCAGGGATATTTTTGTTAAAGTGAAACCGCCTTTTTGCATGAAATGCGGGAAACATGTAGAGGAGGAAATCAGTCTTTTTTGTTTTGACTGTTCCAGAAAACCGCACTATTTTGAAAAAGGGATGGCCTTGTATGAGTATAAATCGGTTCATGATTCCGTATATATGTTTAAAAACAGAGGTCGCTGTGAATATGCGGATTATTATGCAGAAGTTTTATGTGCTGACTTTGCGGAGCAGATTCGGGAAATGGAGGCAGATGCACTGATTCCCATTCCTTTGGATGAGGCCAAAATGAGAAAAAGGGGATATAATCAGGCGGGACTGCTTGCAAATGCGATGTCTAAACTATGCAAAATTCCGGTGAGGGACGGAGTTTTGCTTCGGAACCGGCAGAAGATGTCTCAAAAGCATCTGGATGACATGACAAGGCAAAATAATGTGAAAAAGGCTTTTCATATCAAGGAAAATGATGTAAAATTAAAGAATATAATTTTGATAGATGATGTTTATACAACAGGGAGCACCATGGATGCTGCGGCGCAGATATTTAGGGAGCATGGCGCTGAAAAAGTATATTTTTTAACCCTTGCAATCGGGAAGGGAAAGTAGAATATGCGGAATATGGGAACGTGCTTTGGGCAGAGCGTGTTTGCAGAATGCAGAATACGATAGCATGAACAGGAGGTTACGATATGGATGTAAGAAACTGTAAGAAATGCGGTAAAGTGTTTAACTATGTGGCAGGGGCTGCAATTTGCCCTGCTTGTCGAGATGCAGAAGAGAATGTATTCCAGGAAGTAAAGAAGTTTGTTCAAGACCATAAAGAAGCAGAGATGAATGAGATTGTGGAGAAGTGCAATGTAACCCATTCTCAGATTAAAAACTGGGTGCGTCAGGAACGACTGGTTTTTGCAGAGAATTCTCCCATCGGTATAGACTGCGAAGGGTGTGGCATGATGATTAAAACCGGACGTTTTTGCGAAAAATGTAAATATGATTTGTATCATGGACTGAATAATTCCATTTCTCAGAAAAAGGCGGAACCGCCTGCGATGAAAAAGAGTTCTTCGGAACGTGCAAAGATGAGATTCTTAGATAACTAAGCAAAAGAGGATAGAGATGATTAGCGAACAGAGAGTTAAATTAATGACGAGGCTTGCGGCATATGAGCAGGGCGAGGGCAAGAAGAATGCAGCGATAGGCTCCTATTTCAGGGGAGACTATCTGGGATTGCAGATCATGAAGACAATTATTTATGCAACTCTTGCTTTTGGTTTGTTTGCGGTATTGTTTGTGATGTATGATTCGGAATTCCTGATTCAGGAATTGTATCAAATAGATTTGATGGAATATGCGAAAAAACTGATTTTTTACTATATCGGTTTTGTGGGTGTGTATTCACTGATTTCTTATTGTGTGTATTCCCTACGCTATCGTAAAGCAAAACGGCGGCTTAAGGTATATTTTAATAATTTGAGAAGATTACAGGTGCTCTATCAGCGAGAAAGAAAGGATAAAACACAGCAATGACCGGATTATTAGTATTGCGTGAACAACTGAAATCATTATGCGGGAAATATGAAGTGTATTTGATTCCCGTGGGTAAGTTTATCACTGCGATGATTACTTTTATTATTATTAACTCAAATTTGGGCTATATGGAGAAGATATCTAAATTTCCCCTTGTGGTAATTTTGGCGTTGCTTTGTTCCTTCCTGCCGCTTAACTTTATTATTTTTGTGGCGGCGGCATTGGTATTGGCTCATATATATGCGCTGAGTCTGGAATGCGCTTTGGTCGTGGGAATACTTTTTTTACTGATGTTTCTTCTTTATTTCAGGTTTTCACCGAAGGATACATTCGTCGTTTTACTTACGCCCATTTGTTGCGCGCTCCGTATTCCGCATGTGATTCCTTTGACCATGGGACTTGTAGGTACACCGGCTTCAGGAATATCCGTAGGGTGCGGTGTGGTGATTTTCTATGTGCTGGGCTATATTAAGGAATGTTCTTCCGCCCTGACCGCATTGGATGCTGATGGTATGGCTTCCAAATTTAAATATCTTATTGACGGTATCATCGGAAATAAGTCTATGTTTGTGATGATTGCAGCGTTTGCTATTACAATTTTTGTTGTATATGTTGTAAGACGAATGAACATTGACCATGCGTGGACCATTGCAATTATCGTAGGTGCGCTGACAAATATTCTGACTCTCCTGATTGGGGATTTGATGTTCACCACCAATATTTCCCTGGTTGGAACAATTCTTGGCAGCCTCCTGGCGATTGCGTTTGTGAAGTGTTTGCAGTTTTTCATATTCAATGTGGATTATGCCCGGACAGAGCGTGTACAGTTTGAAGATGATGAATACTATTATTATGTGAAGGCTGTTCCTAAGGTTACTATTGCAGCGCCGAACAAAACATTAAAAAAGGTCTCTTTGGTTAAGAATAAAGGGGAAACGGAAACTCGCAGCAGAACATCTGCAGGAAGAGAGAGTGCCGGTGTGAAACGTGAGACGGCAGGCGGAACCGGTGCGACCGGAGTTCGAAAGACTGCGGGCAGCAGTTCTGTAAGCAGTGTGGCACCTGAGAAGAAACGTGAGGATGTGACTGCGCGTAAGCCTGAAAGCCGCCGTCACATTGATGATGTTTTGCCGCGCAGAAGTGAAAATGTGAAAAAAAGTTTTACAGACCCATTAGAATAGTGTTTTTGAAACGTATGTTGTGTATAAAAGGGTGATTTGCAAACGGCAAATGCCCCAAAATGATTTGTTGGAGTAAGAAAAGTAATGCTGGAACGTATCACCGAGTTTACAGATGAATATTTGTCAGCGTTCCGAGTTCCTCATGTCGGTATCCTGGATATTTTGGAAATCCTTATTCTTGCATTCCTGATTTATCAGGTAATGGCTATGATTAAGAATGCCAGAGCGGGATATTTTATTAAAGGAATTGTGGTAGTTGTTGTATTTCTTGGGGTGGCAGTTTTTTTAAACATGTCAACCATTATTTGGGTTGCCGAAAAACTGCTCACATTGGTTGCGGTTGCCGTTATTGTTGCGTTGCAGCCGGAAATACGACGCATGATAGAGCAAATCGGGCAGAAGAATATTTTTGCAGAACTTTTGTCCTTTAATTATGACGGACAGAACCAGGGCCGTTTTTCGGACCAGACGCTGGAAGAACTGGTAAAGGCAAGCTTTGAGATGGGAAAGGTTCGTACCGGTGCATTGATTGTAATTGAACAGAATTCACCTTTGGTGGAATATGAAAGAACAGGTATCGCGGTGGATGGTCTGGTAACAAATCAGTTATTAATCAATATTTTTGAACATAATACGCCCCTGCATGATGGCGCGGTAATCATTCGCGGCAACAGGGTTGTTTCCGCAACCTGTTATCTGCCTCTGACCGATGGACGTACATTGAGTAAAGAATTGGGCACCAGACACAGAGCCGGTGTGGGTATTTCGGAATTGACAGATTCACTCACTATTATCGTTTCGGAAGAAACCGGTAAAGTAAGTGTGGCTTATAAAGGCGAGCTGTATTATAACTTAAATCAAGACGGTTTGCGTGAAAAATTGGAATTGATTCAGAATAAGCCTCAGGCTGAAAAGAAGCAATTCTGGAAAGGACGGAAAAAGAAAACTTCGAATGAAAAAGAAAATAATGAATAACCTGGATTTGAAGTTGATTGCACTCTTCTTTTCCGTTGTTTTGTGGCTAATCGTGGTGAATATCGACGATCCGGTCAAAAATGTGATGTTTTCCGGTATCGAGGTCAAAATTCTGAATGCCGATGAACTGGAGGGACAGGGAAAGGTTTACGAGATACTTGATGATACAGGTGTAGTTGATGTTACAATTAAGGGCAGAAGATCCATTGTAGAGGATATTTCCAAAGAGAATATTAAAGCAGTGGCGGATATGCGTGATTTAACCAGTATGTCTACCATAAGCATTGTTGTTACCTCTAACAAATATTCCGGTGAGATTGATGATATCAAGTGTGACATTGCCAATGTGAAATTGAATATTGAGGATTTGAAGAAGATTCAGAAACCGATTCATGTAGAATCGGTGGGTGAACCGGAGAACGGTTATGTTTTGGGTTCTCTTACGGCGAATTTAAATCAGGTTTATATTGAAGGACCGGAATCGCTGGTAAATCAGGTTGTAGAGGCAAAGGCACAGCTTCAGGTGGACAATGTAACCAGTACTGTAAGTTCAAGCGTTCCGATTCGCTTGTATGATGCAGAGGGAAAAGAAATTGAAGATGCCAGACTATCCATGAATATTGATGTGGTGAGCGTTCAGCAGGAAATTCTTTATACCAAAGTGGTTCCTATCCGTTATGAGGTAAATGGAAAGCCGGCAGAAGGCTATGCGGCTACCGGTGAAGTAACTTCTGATATTACGGAAATTATGGTTGCAGGACGAAAGAGCCTTTTGGACAGTCTTGAGGCAATTACCATTCCTTCCAGCATTCTGAATTTGGAAGGTGTGAATTCCGACCTGGTGAAAGAAGTCCAGATGTCCCATCTCCTTCCGGCCAATGTGGTTCTGGTTGAGAATGGTTTTGACGGCATTGTTAAAGTAACCGTCGATGTGGAGAGAGAGGTATTCGAGGAATTTACTTTTGATAAAGAGGATATAAGCATTCTTAATCTTCCGAGCGGATATACTGCAGAAATTCTCAACGATGGTAATTACATTACTACCGGGGCGACTACCCTTAGGGTTTATGGTCTTTCCGAGATACTGGATGGAATTAATATGAATTCCGTTAAGGTACGGTTGGATATGGGCAAGTATATGAGAGATAATTCAATTACGAGTCTGGAAGAAGGAACATACTATTTGACTCCGGAGTTCGGATTGCCGGAAGGTGCGTATGTGCGTGATAATTTCAAGATACAGGTGCGCATCTCTAAACAATAATTGTAGAAATGAGGAGAATGAGAAATGGCTAGATTGTTTGGTACGGATGGTGTGAGAGGTGTTGCAAATGAGGAGTTGACTCCCTTGCTTGCAATGCAGTTAGGGCAGGCCGGTGCACATGTCCTGACGAAAGAGACAAATCATAAACCTACCATTATGGTGGGATGCGATACCAGAATGTCAGGAGACATGCTGGCAAATGCGTTAATGGCCGGAGTGTGTTCCGTTGGTGCAAATGCAGTTTATGTAGGCGTGGTTCCCACACCTGCTGTAGCATATCTTACCAGAAAGTATAAAGTGGATGCGGGTGTAGTGATTTCTGCATCTCACAATCCCGTGGAGTTTAACGGAATCAAATTTTTTGACGGTGACGGATTTAAACTTCCGGATGAAATGGAAGATGAGATTGAAGCATTGATCAAAAGCAATATGAAGGGCGTTCGTTTCCCTACCGGTTCCGGCGTCGGAAAGATTAAGTATCGTACTGACGCGAGAGAAGAATACATTAATCACACAATTCATTCCGTAAATGTGGATCTTACAGGAATGAAAATCGTTGTAGATTGTGCAGAGGGAGCATCTTTCTATACTTCAGTGGAAGCGTTGAAGGAGCTTGGTGCTAACGTGGTGGCAATTCACAACACCCCGGACGGAACAAATATTAACGCGAACTGTGGTTCTACTCACATGGAAGAGCTTTGTGCAAGAGTTGTTTATGAGAAAGCTGACCTGGGTATCGCTTTTGATGGTGACGCAGACCGAATGCTTGCCGTGGATGAAAATGGCAAACTGGTGGATGGCGATCAGATTATGTCTATCGTTGGCAATTTCATGAAAGAACAGGGAACCTTGAAGAAGGATATGATTGTTGTTACGGTTATGAGCAATCTCGGAATGACTCTCATGGCGAAGGAAAAGGGCATTCACTTGGAGCAGACCAAGGTGGGTGACAGATATGTTCTGGAGCGGATGAAAGAGGTCGGTGCCAATTTGGGCGGCGAGCAATCCGGACACATCATTATGTTGGACAGCAACACAACGGGTGACGGCTTATTGAGCGCACTCCTTCTTTTAGAGGTTATTGTGAAAACAGGGAAAAAACTTTCCGAACTGGCGTCTATTATGGAAGTACTGCCTCAGGCATTGATTAATGCTAAAGTTCCGAATCATAAAAAAGACAGTTATATGGAGTATCCTGAAATTGCACAGACGATTGAAACACTGAATGCTAAGTTTGCCGGCGAGGGAAGAGTGTTGATTCGTCCTTCCGGGACAGAACCGAAGGTTCGTGTCATGATTGAGGGAAAAGATCAGGAGATGATTGAGAAAGAGGCACGAAAGCTTGCGGAGCTGATTCAGAATACTATGTTATAATTTAACGTAGAACGAATGAAAACAAACTGCATTATTCATAAATCTCTTGTTAAAAATGGGAAAAAATGTTATAATTCAGTTAGATATAATCGTGTTTCGCTCATTGGGGTAACAGTAGCGGATACGATATATTGTGTGGAATATTATGTATGTTAGGGGGCGTGGAAATGGTAAGCCAGAAGGTTACAATTAAGAATCCGACCGGATTGCATTTAAGACCTGCGGGTATTCTTTGCAAGGAAGCAATTCAATATAAGTCTTTGATTACATTTTCTTTTCGAGATACAGTAGCAAATGCGAAGAGTGTTCTGAGTGTTTTGGGAGCATGTGTTAAGAGCGGAGATGAGATCACATTAACTTGTGAAGGAGAGGACGAGGCGGATGCTTTGAAAGCTTTGGTAGCAGCAATTGAGAATGGTTTAGGAGAATGATGCTACTATTATTAATGTGCGATGAGGATGTTTTGCGATGTGCGAAACATCCTCATTTTTAATTTGGAAACCAATAAAACTACCGGATAAGCCGGATTACAGGGGAGAGTTCCGTACAAAAAACACGAATGCTTTGCGGAGGGAAAAGAAGTACTATATTAAAACAGCTATGCGTAAGAAGAATGTGTTTCTTCCTATACATAGCTGTTAAACATCATACCGCTGTACTGGCTGGTAATATATGGTGAAGCAAAGGTTGCGTCCGGATTCTTGTAAGCCACAATCCGTTGCTGTACGTAATCCATGGGATTTAAGGAAACGGAATTGGTCTTTGTTAATACCGAGTTTGTAAACTTGCGTACGCTGGAGAATTTCTCTCTGGCATCCTGAATCTGAATGTTGTCCCGAAGAACGGACTCATCTACTTTGATTTCTCCGTTTTCACTTAAGGATAATCCGAGTCCCTGTAATTCCCGGTTGTAGGAAGCGGTAATGGAATTCATTTCGCGTAACAGGTGACGGCTCTTGGGCTGAGAAGATAGATACTCGGAGGTAGCACGGATGAAATCATTGTAGCCGGCAACGAAACGATTTACATTCTCGGAAAGTGATTCCGTATCGGGCTTTAGGCCCAATGTAACGGTTTCGTTTGGCGATGAAGGCATGTCCTTAAGTGTTACTTCGAAAGTCTTCTCCAGTGTGAAATGATTGGTGGTGGAAATTCTCTCTTCTCCGTTGATGGAAAAAACAGCATTCTGCGGTAAAACAGAAATCTGATCCAGACCAAGATAATTCACAATGGATTCTTCCGGTGTCAGGTTGCCCACCGCATCCTTAATATCAAAAAGAATATTCTGTCCCAATTCAATTCCTGTTGCATTGGAGCGAAGACTTAATGCTGCGATGCCGGAATCTACTTCTTTCAGTTCTGCCGTCAATCCTAAATTGGAATTGTTAATCAGGCGCATGAGACGTTTCTGCAAATCCAGATTGGTGTCTCCCTGATTAATGTTGAACTGGAATTCATAACTGTTTTTGTTGATTTCCAAATCAAAGGCATAGGCTCCTGCGGGCATTCCCATCTTATTCTTGGGAAGATAGGTGCCGTTGTTAATCTGAGGCTTTGCCAGCTGGGTGATGCCGATTTCGTATTCCGCATCTCCGGAATCAATTAAGGTATCTCCGACATATTTTACTTCGATTGCATCTTCATTGCTGCTGTATGCCATCTTGCGGGTGAGTAATTCACCTTCGTCGAGGCCTCCTAAGTCCGCAATGGTATTACGCAGAATTCGCGCATTTTCTTTCAGGGAAATTGCATACTCCTGAGCAGCTTCACTGGTATCTGCAATGGTTAGAGGGGATTCCTTGGTTAATTTGACAATGGAATGATATACGCCGCGTAACTCACTCTTTTTGTGAGCGTCATATCGACTGACGTTCTTCGGCGCATAAGTAGACTGATAAAAATTATAGACATTCGACAATGCGATGTTATTTGCCATGTAAGCCCCCTCCTTTCTTCCTTGAAATAAGCCGGATACGTATTCTCTTTCATATCGTATGAAGTATAATCGTAATGCCACCCTGCGTCCGGCTGGGGTAAAAAACAAACTTTCCTAACTTTAATGTAGCACTTTTATAACAAGATTGCAATGTATTCCGATAAAAAAATATGGCATGCGCGTGGTTTTTTGCGATTTTTGGAAATATAATATTGACGAATAGCCCCCTGTGTGTTATTCTACTATGGCGAGACTGGTTTTTAGGCCTTTTTTTTATGCGCCATTTTATAAAAAAACGAGCCTGCGAATACAAATATATATACGCGTGGAGGTGGGAAGAAATGCGTACAAGAATTACTTTAGCATGTACAGAGTGCAAGCAGCGTAACTACAATACAACAAAGGATAAGAAGACACATCCTGATAGAATGGAAACCAAGAAATACTGCAGATTCTGTAAGGCTCATACGTTACACAAGGAAACCAAATAATCGGTCTTTTGTATGAAAGGAAATTGAGATTATGGCAAATTCAACCAAAACAGAGAAACCGAAAAAGACAAGTTTCTTCCGTGGCGTTAAGCAGGAATTTAAGAAGATTACATGGCCGACCAAGAAAGATGTTATGAAGCAGACTGTTGTTGTTGCAATCATCAGCGTTATCGTGGGTCTTCTTATTGCCGGAATTGATTTACTCATTAAATACGGAATGGACTTTTTGACACATCTTTCTGTTTAGTCGAGGAGGATTTCAATGGAAGAAAATAAAGAGTTTGATATCAGCCAGAGCGACAATAAGAGCGGAAAAGGTATGGGTTGGTATGTTGTTCATACTTATTCGGGATATGAGAATAAGGTTAAAGCGAACATCGAGAAGGCAATTGAGAACAGACATCTTGAGAACGAGATTCTTGAAGTGCGTGTTCCCATGCTTGATGTTGTTGAAGTTAAGAACAATGTGAAGAAGACAGTTCAGAAGAAGCTTTTTCCCGGATATGTTTTGTTGCATATGGATGCTGATAACAATGATGCATGGTATGTTGTAAGAAACACACGTGGTGTTACCGGTTTTGTAGGACCGGGAAGCAAGCCTGTTCCTTTAACAGAGCAGGAGATGCGCGCACTTAACGTTGGTGGATTTGAAGATGTCAAGATTGACGTCAAAGAAGGCGATGCAATTTCTGTTATTTCCGGTGTTTGGAAGGATACAGTTGGTATCGTGAAGCGTGTGGACGAAGGCAAGCAGCTTGTAACTATCAATATTGAGTTGTTTGGTCGTGAAACACCTGTCGAAATTGGTTTTTCTGAGATTAAGAAGATTTAATAGATTTTCTTAAATCAGTTAAATAAGAAGATTCTCCTGCAAAGGGAGAGAGATTAACTAACGTAGCTTGTTCATAGGATTCAGTCCTATTCAAATATAGAGTTGTTTATCATATGAACAGTGGGAGCCGCGAAAAGGTTTGCGGCGCCGAACCACAATTTATTAGGAGGTAGCCAAAATGGCAAAGAAAGTAACAGGTTATATCAAATTACAGATTCCTGCCGGAAAAGCAACACCGGCACCGCCTGTTGGTCCTGCACTTGGACAGCACGGCGTTAACATCGTTGAATTTACAAAGCAGTTCAACGCAAAGACAGCAGATAAGGGTGATTTAATCAGTCCTGTTGTTATCACAGTTTATGCAGACAGAAGCTTTAGTTTTGTAACTAAGACTCCTCCTGCTGCAGTACTTTTAAAGAAAGCTTGTAACTTAAAGTCCGGTTCAGCAGTACCGAACAAGACAAAGGTTGCAACCATTTCCAAAGACAAGATTCGTGAAATCGCAGAAATGAAGATGCCGGATCTTAACGCAGCTAACATCGATACAGCAATGAGCATGATCGCTGGTACTGCACGTAGTATGGGTATTGTAGTAGAAGACTAATTAAAGTAGGTGGGAGCACATTTGTGCATTTAACCACAAGGAGGTAAATGAGTTATGAAACATGGTAAGAAATATGAAGAAGCTGCTAAGCAGGTAGACAGAGCAACTCTCTACGATCCCGCTGATGCCGTAGCATTGGTTAAGAAGACTGCTAGCGCTAAGTTTGATGAAACAGTAGAAATTCACATCAGAACCGGTTGTGACGGACGTCATGCAGAAGAGCAGATTCGTGGCGCTGTAGTACTTCCTCACGGAACAGGTAAGACTGTTAGAGTATTGGTTTTTGCTAAGGGTGATAAGGTTAACGAAGCAGAAGCTGCCGGTGCAGATCACGTAGGTGGCGAAGAACTTATTCCGAAGATTCAGAACGATGGATGGCTTGATTTCGATGTTGTTGTTGCAACACCTGATATGATGTCCGTTGTTGGTCGTCTTGGTAAGGTTCTCGGACCTAAGGGCTTAATGCCTAACCCTAAAGCTGGTACAGTAACCATGGATGTTACTAAGGCTATCGCTGATATCAAGGCTGGTAAGATTGAGTACAGACTTGACAAGGCTAACATTGTACACTGCCCTATCGGTAAGGTATCCTTCACAGAAGAACAGCTTGGCGAGAACTTCGAAGCTCTTATTGAAGCAATCAAGAAGGCAAAACCCAGCGCATTAAAGGGAACATACTTAAAGAGTGTAACTCTTTCCAGCACAATGGGACCTGGCGTTAAGGTTAACACAATGAAAATCTAACAATTAATGTGAGGGCGACGTAGAAAACGTCGCCCTTTTTTAGAAGACTTGGGGGTGTAGGCGGATGAGAAGCGAGTTGGATGTTTCCACCCGGAAAGACCGGTTGGCCCAAACCGCAGTCATTATAGGAGGAAGCGTTCTTTTTATTCTCCTTTTGGCTTTTCTGATTTACCGAAAACAAAACATGGAAATACAGAGTGCTTCCGAATTGAATAGTGAAACAACTTCTCAGGTTGTCAGTGAGGAGCCTGCGGAATCAATTTCCGGGGAAGCATTGGGCTTGGGAATGAATGAAACAGATTCGGAGGAGGAGACGGAAGAAGCCTCTGAAACCAAATATATGCCCGGAGAACTGATTGCTGAGAATACATATCAGTTGCCGGAGGGGGAATCGGTTACATTCACCTTTGCGGGGGATGTTCTTTTGGATGATTCCTATGCAATCATGAGCAATTATGTTGTGCAAAACAGTGTTTTGGAGAATTGTATCGATGAATCACTCCTGACGCAGATGCGTGAGGCGGATGTTTGCATGATTAATAATGAGTTTACCTATACGGAGGAAACGAAACCTATTTCCAACAAAACTTTTACATTCAAGGCAAAGCCGGAGAATGTTAATATACTGAAAGAAATGGGTGTTGATGTGGTTTCTCTGGGAAACAATCATGTATATGATTACGGCGAAAAGGGATTATATGATACAATCGCAACTTTAGAAGGGGCCGGAATTCCTTATGTTGGCGGCGGTAAAAATATAGAGGATGCTTCCAAGATTCTTTACTATCAGAATGATGAGATGAAGATTGCCCTGATTAGTGCAACCCAGATTGAAAGGTATCCGAACCCCAATACCAAAGAAGCAACGGAGACTACTCCGGGAACGTTTCGTTGTTATGAGTCCGAGAAACTTTTGGAGAAGATTGAAGAGGCGGATGCTAACAGTGATTTTGTAATTGTTTATCTTCACTGGGGAACTGAAAGTACCGACCAGCCCGACTGGCGCCAGACTTCCCAGGCATCGGAATGTGCATTGGCGGGGGCTGATGTGATTATCGGAGCGCATCCCCATGTTATTCAGGGGATTGGTTATGAGGGAGATGTTCCCGTGTTCTATAGTCTGGGCAACTTTTGGTTTAGCTCCAAGAACTTAGACAGTAGTATTCTGAATCTGGAGATTTCCAAAGACGGACTGGTATCATCGCAGTTTGTGCCCTGTTTGACCAGAAACAGCAGCACCCTGGAAGCAAAGGACGGGGAAAAAGACCGTATTCTCTCTTATATGAGACGACTTTCCCCGGAGGCTGTCATTGATGAGAACGGATTCGTAAATAAAAGCATCCCGTGATGATAGCAAAAAAGAAAAATAAAACCGGATTTCCCGGAATAAAAAATATGCTTGACAAAGTAAAAGAATTATGATACTTTAAACAAGGTTGTGTATAGCAACCGGCCGAAGACAGTAGGTGTCACATTGGTGACGTAAGCATAGCGCCTACCGAGGAAGAGTATTTTTATTGTGAAATGTTCCCTCATGTCTTTTTGGCATGAGGGTTTTTATATTTCCTACTATGAAATATTGAGACTCTTTCGGCAGAAATATAGAAGGAGGTAAGACAAAATGGCAAAGGTTGAATTGAAGAAACCCATCGTGGAAGAGATTTCCGAAAGCATTAAGGATGCCCAGTCTGTGGTACTTGTTGACCATCGTGGACTTACTGTTGCACAGGATACAGAACTTCGTAGACAGCTTCGTGAAGCTGGTGTAACCTACAAAGTTTACAAGAACACCATGATGAATTTCGCTTTCAAGGGTACAGAGTTCGAAGGACTCGCTCCTTATTTGGAGGGACCCAGTGCGATTGCAATCTCTAAAGATGATGCAACAGCACCTGCCAGAATTCTTTGCAAGTTCGCTAAGACTGCTGACAAGCTTGAAGTTAAGGGCGGCGTAGTAGAAGGAACAGTTTATGATCGCAAAGGAATCGAGGCAATTTCTGCAGTACCTTCCAGAGAAGAACTTCTCGGAAAGTTGCTCGGAAGCATTCAGTCCCCTATCACAAACCTTGCACGTGTTCTCAATCAGATTGCAGAACAGCAGGCATAGTGGAATTGAATCTTTTCATAAGAAACAATTATTATCGGCAGCATAAGGCTGCGTGAAACTTTTAATTTTTTGAATTTAAATGGAGGAAAAAGAAATGGCAAAGTTAACAACTCAGGAATTTATCGACGCTATCAAAGAGTTAAGCGTACTTGAATTAAACGAATTAGTAAAAGCATGTGAAGAAGAATTTGGTGTATCTGCAGCAGCAGGTGTTGTTGTAGCAGCAGGCGCTGTTGGTGGTGCAGCTGAAGCAGCAGAAGAGAAGACTGAATTCGACGTAGAATTAACAGATGTTGGCCCTAACAAGGTTAAGGTTATCAAAGTTGTTCGTGAAGCTACAGGCCTTGGCTTGAAGGAAGCAAAAGACTTAGTAGACGCTGCTCCTAAGGTGCTCAAGGAAGCTGCTTCCAAGGAAGAAGCAGAAGACATCAAGGCTAAATTAGAGGCTGAAGGCGCTAAGGTTACTTTGAAATAATTTATTCCGAATAGAATAACATAAAAAATAGAAAGCGAATGGAAAAAAGTATTTGACTTCCATTCGCTTTTCTGTTATTATGGATAATGCACTATTGTGGTTCGTTATACCCTTTTGCATGGTTGCAAACCACAAAAATGGTGTGACGGCTTAATATAAATTGAAGAACGGAGTGAATGTCAATGGAAAAGAACAGAATACGTCCTATTGTCAATGGAAACAGTATGCGTATGAGTTACTCAAGGCAAAAAGAAGTATTAGGGATGCCCAATCTCATTGAAGTTCAGAAAAATTCTTACGAATGGTTTTTGAATGAGGGATTGAAAGAAGCATTTGATGATATTTCTCCTATTACAAACTTCGGCGGCGACTTGCGTATGGAGTTTGTTGGTTTTGAGTTGGCTGAGAATGAAATCAAGCATACCATCGAAGAGTGTAAAGAGCGTGATTTAACGTATGAGGCACCTTTGAAGGTTACTGTTCGCCTTTTTAACAAGAACGAGCAGGATAGTGTCAAAGAACACTCGATTTTTATGGGTAATTTCCCGTTAATGACTGAAACGGGAACCTTCGTTATTAATGGTGCAGAGCGTGTTATCGTTAGCCAGTTGGTGCGTTCTCCCGGCATCTATTATGCGATTAGCCATGATAAGATTGGTAAGAGATTATTCTCTTCTACTGTTATTCCTAACCGTGGTGCATGGCTTGAATATGAGACCGATTCCAATGACGTAGCTTATGTTCGTGTAGATAGAACGAGAAAGGTGCCCATTACGGTATTTATTCGTGCATTGGGTATCGGTACAGATGAGGAAATTATTGAACTGTTTGGTGAAGAACCTAAGATTCTTGCAAGTTTTGTGAAAGATCCTTCCAAGAACTATGCCGATGGTTTAAAGGAATTATATGCCAAAGTACATCCGGGAGAGCCTTTTAGTGTGGAAAGCGCTGAAAGTTTCCTGAGTGCCATGTTCTTTGATGCGAGAAGATATGACCTTGCTAAGGTTGGTCGTTACAAATTCAACAAGAAGCTTTCGCTTCGTAGCAGAATTTCCGGCCATGTTTTGGCAGAAGATGTTATTAATCAGTATACAGGGGATGTTATCGCAAGAGCCGGCGATAAGGTGACCCGCGAGATGGCTGATGCAATTCAGAATGCAGCCGTTCCGTATGTTATGATTCAGACTGAGGAGAGAAATGTTAAGGTTCTCTCTAACATGATGGTTAAAATTGAAGATTGGGTAGAGTTGGATAGAGACGAACTTGGCGTAAGCGAGTTGGTTTATTTCCCTGTGCTTGAAAAGATTCTGGAAGAATACTCCGAAAATCCGGAAGAATTAGCAGACGCAATCCTTCGTAATGTACATGAATTGAATCCCAAGCATATCACAAAGGAAGATATGCTGGCTTCCATTAACTATAATATTCATTTGGAATACGGTATTGGTAACGACGATGATATCGACCACTTAGGAAACAGACGTATCCGTGCGGTTGGTGAGTTGTTGCAGAACCAGTACAGAATCGGTCTTTCCAGAATGGAGCGTGTTGTTCGTGAAAGAATGACAACACATGATTCTGAGAAGATTACACCGCAGGATTTGATTAATATTAAACCTGTGCAGGCTGCAATCAAGGAATTCTTTGGTTCATCACAGCTTTCACAGTTCATGGACCAGAACAACCCTCTTGGTGAGTTAACACACAAGAGACGTCTGTCCGCATTGGGACCCGGCGGTTTGTCCAGAGATCGCGCCGGATTCGAGGTACGTGACGTTCACTACACCCATTACGGAAGAATGTGTCCCATTGAGACTCCTGAAGGTCCTAACATCGGTTTGATTAACTCACTTGCTTCTTATGCAAAGATTAATGAGTATGGTTTTGTTGAGGCTCCTTATCGTGTGATTGATAAGAGCGATGAGACCAAAGGTCCTCGCGTAACGGATCAGGTTGTATATATGACAGCTGATGAAGAAGATAATTACCATGTAGCGCAGGCAAACGAGAAGCTTGATGCGGACGGATGCTTCGTTAAGAAGATGGTTTCCGGTCGATTCAGAGATGAGACACAGGAATATCCCAGAGAAGCATTTGACTTCATGGATGTATCCCCTAAGATGGTATTCTCTGTTGCAACGGCGTTGATTCCTTTCCTTGAGAATGATGATGCGAACCGTGCGCTGATGGGATCTAACATGCAGCGTCAGGCAGTTCCCTTGTTATTTACTGAAGCACCTGCTATTGGTACAGGTATGGAAGTTAAGGCAGCGGTTGACTCCGGCGTTTGTGTTGTTGCGAAGAAAGCCGGTACCGTAACTTATGTTTCTTCTAAGTTGATTAAGATTACTTGTGATGACGGCGAGAAGATGGATTATCCTCTTTCCAAGTTCGTAAGAAGTAACCAGAGCAACTGCTATAACCAGAAGCCTATCGTATTCAAGGGCAACCATGTGGAGGCAGGACAGGTTATTGCAGATGGTCCTTCCACTGCAGAAGGTGAACTTGGTCTCGGAAAGAATCCTTTGATCGGATTTATGACCTGGGAAGGTTACAACTACGAGGATGCTGTTCTTTTAAGTGAAAGACTTGTACGTGAGGATGTTTATACATCTGTTCACATTGAAGAATATGAAACCGAAGCACGTGATACTAAGCTTGGTGCGGAAGAAATTACCAGAGATGTACCCGGTGTTGGTGAAGATGCGTTGAAAGATCTTGATGACAGAGGTATTATCCGCATCGGTGCAGAGGTTCGTGCAGGTGATATTTTAGTTGGTAAGGTTACACCTAAGGGTGAAACCGAACTTACTGCAGAGGAAAGATTGTTACGTGCTATCTTTGGTGAAAAAGCCAGAGAAGTAAGAGATACTTCCTTGAAGGTGCCTCATGGTGAATACGGTGTTGTTGTAGATGCAAAGGTATTCTCGAGAGCAGCAGGTGACACAGAGTTGTCTCCCGGTGTAAATCAGAAGGTTCGTATCTACATTGCCCAGAAGAGAAAGATCTCCGTTGGTGATAAGATGGCTGGTCGTCATGGTAACAAGGGTGTTGTTTCCCGCGTGCTTCCGGTAGAAGATATGCCTTATCTTCCTAATGGTCGTCCTTTGGATATTGTGCTTAATCCTTTGGGTGTACCTTCCCGTATGAACATCGGACAGGTGCTTGAAATTCACCTTTCCCTTGCAGCGAAAGCATTAGGATTTAATATTGCCACTCCTGTATTCGATGGTGCAAACGAGCAGGATATCATGGATACTCTTGATATGGCAAATGATTACGTAAATGGTACTTGGGAAGAGTTTGAGAAGAAATACAAAGACGATTTACTTCCTGAAGTATTAGAATATCTTTATGAGAATAGAGACCACAGAGCTCTTTGGAAGGGTGTTCCTATTTCCAGAGATGGTAAGGTAAGACTTCGTGACGGTAGAACAGGTGACTACTTCGACAGCCCTGTAACAATCGGACATATGCATTACCTGAAACTTCATCACCTTGTTGATGATAAGATTCATGCCCGTTCAACCGGACCGTACTCCCTTGTAACCCAGCAGCCTTTGGGTGGTAAGGCACAGTTTGGTGGACAGCGTTTCGGTGAGATGGAAGTTTGGGCGTTGGAAGCATATGGTGCATCCTACACCTTACAGGAAATCCTTACCGTGAAATCCGATGATGTTGTCGGTCGTGTTAAAACATATGAAGCAATTATTAAGGGTGAGAATATTCCTACTCCGGGTATTCCTGAATCCTTTAAGGTATTGTTGAAAGAGTTACAGTCATTGTGCCTCGATGTCAAAGTAATTGATGAAAACGGCGAGGAAGTTGAAATTAAAGAAAACGTAGATCCGCCTACAAACAATTACAGACTTGAGATGGAAGGCGAAACCAGAAATTACGATTATGAACGTGATGATATGGCAAGCCATGGCTATCAGAAACAGGAATTCAATGAAGACGGAGAACTTCAGGACGCATATGACGAATTGGAAGAGAGTGATGATTTTGATTCCGATTTCGACAGCGACATGGACTTCGACGATGATTTTGATGATGATAACGAATAAGACAACAGCTTATAATTGGAAGGAGAGCCAATAAATGTCTGAAATGAGAAAAGAGATAGACGAACCGATCGTTTTTGACGCGATTAAAATCGGTTTGGCGTCACCGGAAAAAATTTATGAATGGTCTAAGGGCGAGGTTACCAAGCCCGAGACCATCAACTATAGAACCTTGAAGCCTGAGCGTGAAGGTTTGTACTGTGAGAAGATCTTTGGACCCAGTAAAGACTGGGAGTGCCATTGCGGTAAGTACAAAAAGGTTCGTTATAAAGGCGTAGTTTGTGATCGTTGTGGAGTTGAAGTAACCAAAGCGAATGTTCGTCGTGAGAGAATGGGACATATTAAACTTGCTGCTCCCGTATCTCACATTTGGTACTTCAAAGGAATTCCCAGCCGTATGGGATTAATCCTTGATTTGACACCGAGGGTGTTAGAGAAAGTTCTCTACTTCGCGTCCTACATTGTTCTGGATCCCGGAAATACTACTCTTGAGTTGAAGGATATTCTGAATGAGAAAGAATATCAGGATGCAAGAGAAAAGTGGGGAAATGAATTCCGTGTAGGTATGGGTGCTGAGGCAATCAAAGAACTTCTTATGGCAATTGATCTTGAAAAAGAGAATGCCGAATTAAAAGAAGAACTTGAGAATGAAGGTACCAAGGGTCAGAAACGTGCCAAGATTGTAAAGAGACTTGAGGTAATCGAAGCATTCCGCGAGTCCGGAAACAGACCGGAGTGGATGATTATGGATGCAATTCCTGTTATTCCCCCCGATTTAAGACCTATGGTTCAGTTGGATGGTGGTCGTTTCGCAACATCCGATTTGAATGACTTATACAGAAGAATTATCAACCGTAACAACCGTCTTAGCAGACTTCTTGATCTTGGAGCACCTGATATCATCGTTCGTAACGAGAAGAGAATGCTTCAGGAAGCAGTAGATGCTTTGATTGATAACGGAAGACGTGGCCGTGCAGTAACAGGCCCCGGAAATCGTGCGTTGAAATCTTTGTCTGACATGCTGAAAGGTAAGTCCGGACGTTTCCGTCAGAACCTTTTGGGTAAGCGTGTTGACTACTCCGGACGTTCCGTTATCGTTGTTGGTCCTGAGCTCAAGATTTACCAGTGTGGTTTGCCAAAGGAAATGGCAATTGAGTTGTTCAAACCTTTCGTTATGAAAGAGTTGGTTGGTAAGGGAATCAGCCAGAATATCAAGCATGCAAAGAAGCTTGTTGAAAAGTTAGATGATACTGTTTGGGATGTTTTGGAAGAAGTAATTCATGAGCACCCTGTTATGTTGAACCGTGCTCCGACACTTCACAGACTTGGTATCCAGGCGTCTGAGCCCATCCTTGTAGAAGGTAAGGCAATCAAACTTCATCCGTTGGTTTGTACCGCATTTAACGCGGACTTCGACGGTGACCAGATGGCGGTACATCTTCCTTTGTCCGTGGAAGCACAGGCAGAATGCAGATTCCTCCTTTTATCTCCTAACAACTTATTGAAGCCTTCCGATGGTGCTCCTGTAGCCGTTCCTTCACAGGATATGGTTCTTGGTATTTACTACCTTACACAGGAGAGACCCGGTGCATTGGGTGAAGGTAAGATCTTTAAGGATGTGAATGAGGCAATTCTTGCATATGAGAATAAGGCGATTACATTACATGCACGTATCAAAGTTGGTGTTAAGAGAACATTGGCTGACGGTACGGTAGTGAAGGGTATCGTAGAATCAACCTTAGGTCGTTTCTTATTTAACGAGATTCTTCCTCAGGATTTAGGATTTGTAGAGCGTAACACACCGGAAGATGCAGTTAAACTTGAAATTGATTTCCTTGTAGGAAAGAAGCAGCTTAAGCAGATTCTTGATAAGGTTATTAACACACACGGTGCAACCAAAACTGCTGAAGTTCTTGACCTTGTGAAGGCAACCGGTTACAAGTATTCTACCAGAGCAGCTATGACCGTATCTATTTCCGATATGACAGTGCCTCCTATCAAGCCTCAGTTGCTTGAAGAAGCACAGGCGCAGGTAGACCGTATTACACAGAACTTCAATCGTGGTATGTGTACCGAAGAAGAAAGATACAAAAATGTTATTCGTGTTTGGAATGAAACCGATGCTCGTCTGACCAAAGAGTTGATGAGCGGTTTGGATTCCTACAACAATATTCGTATGATGGCTGATTCCGGTGCCCGTGGTTCCGAACAGCAGATGAAACAGCTCGCAGGTATGCGTGGTTTGATGGCTGATACAACCGGTCGTACCATTGAGTTACCCATTAAGTCAAACTTCCGTGAAGGTCTTGACGTTTTGGAATACTTCATGTC
Organism: Lachnospiraceae bacterium; assembly: GCA_045595325.1. GTDB lineage: Bacteria > Bacillota > Clostridia > Lachnospirales > Lachnospiraceae > UBA3766. Next base: position 11,141 of record JAZOAG010000010.1, on the reverse strand, counting down.
TGCGCATGGTGCTCGTAAAGGTTTGTCCGATACAGCGCTTCGTACAGCTGACTCCGGTTACCTGACCAGACGTATGGTTGACGTTTGCCAGGAATTAATCATTCGTGAAACAGATTGTTGTATCGAAAGAAAAGAAATTGCCGGAATGAATGTTTCCGCATTTGCTGACGGCAAGGAAACCATTGAAACCTTGGAAGCACGTATTAAGGGAAGATATTCCTGTAATACAATCTGCGACAAGGACGGCAATGTGATTGTTAAGAGTAATCACATGATTACTCCCAGCAGAGCAGCGAAGATTATTTCTGTAGGTGTGGATGAGAATGGTAATCCCATCGAAACAGTTAAGATTAGAAGTATTCTTACCTGTAAATCACAGAACGGTATCTGTGCAAAATGCTATGGTGCAAACATGGCAACCGGTGAAGCAGTTCAGGTTGGTGAAGCAGTTGGTATTATTGCTGCCCAGTCAATCGGTGAGCCCGGTACACAGCTTACCATGCGTACTTTCCATACCGGTGGTGTTGCGGGTAACGATATCACACAGGGTCTTCCTCGTGTCGAGGAGTTATTTGAAGCAAGAAAGCCTAAGGGACTTGCGATTATTGCAGAGTTCGGTGGAGAAGTACAGATTCATGACACCAAGAAGAAACGAGAAATCGTTATTTCCGACGGTGAGCGTGAGAAGAGCTATCTGATTCCTTACGGAGCAAGAATTAAAGTACTCGATGGTGCCAAAATTGAGGCCGGTGATGAACTCACCGAAGGTAGTGTTAATCCTCATGATCTTCTTGAGATTAAGAAGATTGAAGCTGTTGAGAACTATATGATTCGTGAAGTTCAGAAAGTATACAGCCTTCAGGGTGTAGATTTGAGCGATAAGCACATTGAGGTTATCGTTCGTCAGATGCTTAAGAAGCAGCGTGTAGAGGAGAGCGGAGATACCGAGTTACTTCCCGGAAGCCTTGTTGACCGTCTTGTACTTGAACAGATTAATGAAGAGCTTCTTGCAGCGAATCCTGATGCAGCACCTGCTGTTGCAAAGGATATCATTCTTGGTATTACCAAGGCATCTTTGGCAACGAACTCATTCATGTCTGCGGCATCCTTCCAGGAGACCACTAAGGTTCTTACGGAAGCTGCAATCAAGGGTAAAGTTGACCCTCTGTATGGCTTGAAAGAGAACGTTATCATTGGTAAGCTGATTCCTGCAGGTACAGGTATGAAGCGCTATCGTGATGTTAAATTCGAAAGCGTTAACAAGCCTGTTGTAGCGGATGACGAATTTGATTCCGATGAAAATCCTTTTAATGAGGATATGATGGCTGATATGTCATTCGAAGATGACATTCTTGTAGAAGAATAAAATCTGGGGCAGACTCTTTTAAATGAGAGTCTGCCTTTTAAATTTGACCGTATTTTTTGGGTAAAATTCAAAAAAACAATTGACAACCATATTTTTGAAACATATAATATAAAGGTGTGCATGGAAATGCATGCTTTTATAGTGCGTCTTTTTATAAGACGTTAATCAAAATATTATCATAGGAGGTGAATTTGAATGCCAACAATTAATCAGTTAGTACGTAAGGGAAGACAGACAACTGTTAAGAAGTCAACTGCTCCTGCTTTGCAGAGAAGTTACAACTCTTTACACAAGAAAGCTGTTGAATCTCCTTCTCCTCAGAAGAGAGGTGTGTGTACCGCTGTAAAGACTGCTACTCCTAAGAAGCCTAACTCAGCTCTTAGAAAAATTGCCAGAGTACGTCTTTCTAACGGAATCGAAGTAACTAGCTACATTCCCGGTGAAGGTCACAACCTTCAGGAGCATAGCGTTGTTTTGATCCGTGGTGGTAGAGTAAAGGACTTACCCGGTACAAGATACCACATTATCCGTGGTACACTTGATACTGCCGGCGTAGCAAACAGACGTCAGGCTCGTTCCAAATACGGCGCCAAGAGACCTAAAGCAGGTAAATAATGCTTTGAGTCTGTGTACCACAAACAGAACTAATTTAGTGTTGGGATTCACTTTTCACGCCGTATGTGCAGGATAAATGAAACACCGCACGAACACATTAGAGGACACATGTGAGTACCTATGAATTAATGAAGTCATGGGGATAGTCTTCATGACTGACAAATATTAAGGAGGGAAGAATCGTGCCACGTAAAGGACATATTCAAAAAAGAGATGTATTAGCAGATCCTTTATACAATAACAAAGTGGTTACCAAGCTTATCAACAACATTATGTTGGATGGTAAGAAGGGTGTAGCACAGAAGATTGTATACGGTGCATTTGCTCAAGTAGAAGAGAAATCCGGTAAGCCTGCCCTTGAAGTTTTCGAAGAGGCTATGAACAATATCATGCCTGTTTTGGAAGTTAAGGCTAGACGTATCGGTGGTGCTACCTATCAGGTACCTCTCGAGGTTAAACCTGACAGACGTCAGGCACTCGGTCTTCGTTGGTTAACAACATATTCTCGTAAGAGAGGCGAAAAGACCATGGAAGACAGATTAGCAAACGAAATTTTAGATGCAGCTAATAACACTGGCGCATCTGTTAAGAAGAAAGAAGACGTGCATAAAATGGCTGAATCTAATAAGGCATTTGCGCACTATAGATTCTAGAAGGAGGAACGACCTTGGCTGGAAGAGAATATCCATTGGAGAGAACCAGAAATATTGGTATTATGGCTCATATCGATGCGGGTAAGACTACCACAACAGAGCGTATCCTCTATTACACTGGTGTAAACTATAAAATCGGTGATACTCATGACGGTACTGCAACCATGGACTGGATGGAGCAGGAACAGGAGAGAGGTATCACAATTACTTCAGCTGCTACAACCTGTCACTGGACATTGCAGGAGAACTGCAAGCCCAAAGCAGGCGCATTAGAGCACCGTATCAATATCATTGATACTCCGGGTCACGTTGACTTTACCGTAGAAGTAGAGCGTTCCTTACGTGTACTTGACGGTGCTGTTGGTGTATTCTGTGCAAAGGGTGGTGTTGAGCCGCAGTCTGAAAATGTATGGCGTCAGGCTGACACATACAACGTACCCAGAATGGCTTTCATCAATAAGATGGACATTTTAGGTGCTAATTTCTACGGCGCTGTTGATCAGATCCGTACAAGATTAGGTAAAAACGCTATTTGTCTTCAGTTGCCTATCGGTAAAGAAGACGAATTCAAGGGAATTATCGATTTGTTTGAAATGAAAGCATACATCTACAACGATGATAAGGGCGATGATATTTCAATCGTTGATATTCCTGATGATATGAAGGACGAAGCTGAATTATATCGTTCTGAATTAGTAGAAAAGGTTTGCGAATTAGATGACGAGCTTACCATGATGTATCTTGAAGGTGAAGAACCTTCTGTAGAAGATATGAAGGCAGCTCTTAGAGTAGCAACCTGCGAATGCCGTGCAGTTCCTGTTTGCTGTGGTACAGCTTACAGAAACAAAGGTGTTCAGAAGCTTCTTGATGCAGTTATCGAATTCATGCCCTCACCTCTTGACATCCCTGCTATTAAGGGTGTTGATATGGAAGGTAATGAGATTGAAAGACATTCTTCTGACGAAGAACCTTTCTCTGCACTTGCATTCAAGATTATGACAGACCCCTTCGTAGGAAAGCTTGCTTTCTTCCGTGTATATTCAGGAACAATGAACTCCGGTTCTTATGTTTTGAATGCTACTAAGGATAAGAAGGAACGTGTAGGACGTATCTTACAGATGCATGCAAATAAGAGAGAAGAACTTGATAAAGTTTACTCCGGTGATATTGCAGCAGCTGTTGGTTTCAAGGTTACAGGTACAGGTGATACCATCTGTGACGAACAGCATCCCGTAATCTTAGAGTCCATGGAATTCCCTGAGCCCGTTATCGAGTTGGCTATCGAGCCTAAGACCAAAGCAGGTCAGGGCAAGATGGGTGAAGCTTTGGCTAAACTTGCTGAAGAAGATCCTACATTCCGTGCTCACACAGATACAGAAACCGGTCAGACAATCATCGCTGGTATGGGCGAGCTTCACTTGGAAATCATCGTTGACCGTTTGTTACGTGAATTCAAGGTAGAAGCTAACGTAGGTGCACCTCAGGTTGCTTACAAAGAGTCCTTCAGCAAGCCTGTTGAAGTTGACAGCAAGTATGCTAAGCAGTCCGGTGGTCGTGGTCAGTATGGTCACTGTAAAGTTAAATTCACACCGATGGATCCTAACGGCGAAGAGACCTTCAAGTTTGAGTCTACTGTAGTTGGTGGTGCTATTCCTAAGGAATACATTCCTGCTGTAGGCGAGGGTATTGAAGAGGCTGCTAAGTCCGGTATCCTTGGCGGATTCCCTGTATTGGGTGTTCATGCTAACGTTTATGACGGTTCATACCATGAAGTCGACTCTTCAGAAATGGCATTCCACATTGCCGGTTCCATGGCATTCAAGGATGCAATGAAGAAGGGTGATGCAGTTCTTCTTGAGCCCGTTATGAAGGTTGAGGTAACAATGCCTGAAGAGTACATGGGTGATGTTATCGGTGATATTAACTCCAGACGTGGACGTATCGAAGGTATGGATGACCTTGGCGGCGGTAAGATCGTTAGAGGTTATGTTCCTCTTGCTGAAATGTTTGGATACTCTACAGACTTACGTTCTAAGACTCAGGGTCGTGGTAACTACTCTATGTTCTTCGAGAAATATGAGCAGGTTCCTAAGAGCATCCAGGAGAAAGTTTTAGCAGGTCGTGGAGACAAATAAGTAGATAAAAATTCTACTTGAAAATATTGTGATTATTTACTATAATCAATTTTAGTGATGACTAAAAATGTAACTAATATTATTTATTTTATTTAGGAGGATTTTAAAAATGGCAAAAGCTAAATTTGAAAGAACTAAACCCCATTGTAATATTGGTACCATTGGTCACGTAGACCATGGTAAAACTACTACTACAGCAGCTATTACCAAAGTATTGGCTGAAAGAGTAACCGGTAACGAGAAGGTAGACTTCGAGAACATCGATAAGGCTCCCGAAGAGAGAGAGCGTGGTATCACTATCTCTACAGCACACGTTGAGTACCAGACAGAAAACAGACACTATGCACACGTTGACTGCCCTGGCCATGCTGACTACGTAAAGAACATGATTACCGGTGCTGCTCAGATGGACGGCGCTATCCTTGTAGTTGCTGCAACTGACGGTGTTATGGCTCAGACTAAGGAGCACATCCTTCTTTCTCGTCAGGTAGGTGTACCTTACATCGTTGTATTCATGAACAAGTGTGATATGGTTGAAGATCCTGAATTACTTGAATTAGTAGAGATGGAAATCACAGAGCAGCTTGAAGAATATGAGTTCACAGATTGCCCTATCGTTCAGGGTTCTGCTCTTAAGGCTCTTGAAGATCCTCAGGGACCTTGGGGAGATAAGATTATGGAACTTATGGCAACAGTTGACAGCCATATTCCTGATCCTCAGCGTGATACAGATAAGCCTTTCCTTATGCCTGTAGAAGACGTATTCACAATCACAGGTCGTGGTACTGTTGCTACCGGTAGAGTAGAGCGTGGTGTTCTTCACCTTAACGACGAAGTTGAAATCGTTGGTATCAAAGAAGAAAACAAGAAGACTGTATGTACAGGTATCGAAATGTTCCGTAAGATGCTTGACGAAGCTCAGGCTGGTGATAACATTGGTGCACTTCTTCGTGGTGTTCAGAGAACTGAAATCGAAAGAGGACAGGTTCTTTCCAAACCCGGCTCAGTTAAGTGCCACACAAAATTCACAGCTCAGGTTTACGTTTTAACCAAAGATGAAGGTGGACGTCATACTCCTTTCTTCAACAACTACAGACCTCAGTTCTACTTCAGAACAACTGACGTTACTGGTGTTTGTAACCTTCCTGCAGGTACAGAAATGTGCATGCCTGGTGACAACGTAGAAATGACTATCGAATTGATCCATCCTATCGCTATGGAGCAGGGTCTTACATTCGCTATTCGTGAAGGTGGTAGAACCGTTGGTTCTGGTAGAGTTGCTACTATCATCGAGTAATCTTTGATAGTGTCTACGAAAAGCTAGATTTTATGGGGCTTTCCGAGAAATCGGGAAGCCCTTTTTACGTCTTGGAAAAGGTGATAAGAATAGCGAAAAATTGGGTTGGCGGTGCCAAAACGGTGCCAAGCTGGAAAAGTTTTGTTATTATGGGCAAAAACTTGATAAATTGGATATAAAAAGTGGTATTTTTAGATTAAAAGAAGTATATAATAGTCCATATAAATAATTTCGAAGAAAATCAAATAAAACTGGACATTTTATCGGAATGGGTGTAAAATAAACAGTACACAGAATGAAATTTACGGATAAAAACAGATAAAAAATATTATTATTCAAAATGAGGTGTCTGCTATGAATGAAAAAAGTTTGGTTAGAATAGTGGAAACAGAATTAGAAAATTTCAAAAATGTGAATTATGGAGACATTAAATTTGTAAATTATTCAAATGCTGAATATCGAGCAGAATTAAAGGAATCGGATATTAATGGTATATATGGACAAAATGGCTCGGGTAAAACAGCTATAATTGAAGCTTTTGATATATTGCAACATATTATGAGTGGAAATACCATTTCTTATGATGAATATGAGGGGATGTTTAATGATAATAAGATGATGAAAATCTCTACAGTATTCTATATCGAATGTGCGGAGAAAAAGTATAAAGCTAGATATGAGTTATTGTTAAAACGATATAAAGAGGAAAAGAAAATTCAAATTTTTTCGGAAAATATAATATATTGGCAAAGAGGCGGTTCTTGGAAGAAAGAGAGAAATGTATCATTCTGTAATCCTTATTATGATACACAGTCTATTCTGGAAAATACACCAACTCGTATTGTATCGAAAGATGAGAGTGCATTATCTAGAATACGTTTCTTCAATTCTGTACAAAATCTTGCAGTATTTTGTGCACAAAAAAATGTATCTTTGTATTTTAATGATGTAATAAATAAATCATTGCAAGCTGAAAACCAAAATGAAGAAGAAATGGCATTTTCGGATGTGGTAAAGGCATTATTTGATTTTGCAAGAATGAGATTCCAAGTTGTAAAAGTAAACCAGTTAGGTGTTAATTATTCAAATGCTTTTATTCCTGTGAATGTTCATACTGAATCAGAAAATGAGGTTATGCAAGGATGTATTCCATTGTTTATTAATGGTCGAGGTGATTTCCCGGAAGAGATTTTTAATAAGCTTGAGAAAATTGTTGCTGCTATCAATATCGCATTAAAGGCTATTATACCGAATTTATCAATTGAGCTTGTTAAAACAAACGAGGAAAAGAATAAAGACGGAATTAATATTGTCCAAGTAGAAGTCTATTCAAATAGAGATGGAAAGAGATTCTTAACGAAATACGAATCTGAAGGTATTAAACGAATTATTTCTTTGTTAAATTATTTAATTTCTTTATATAATAATTCGGGAGTATGTCTTGTTGTTGATGAGCTAGATGCTGGAATCTTTGAATATCTGTTAGGCGAATTAATAGGTGTTTTGGCAGAAGAGGCTAAAGGGCAGTTAATATTTACTTCACATAATTTACGTGTAATGGAGAAGTTGGATAAGAAGAATATTGTTTGTTCAACGATTAATCCAGATAATAGATATATTTCTCTTAAAGGAATAGAAAAGACGCATAATCGTAGAGATTTTTATATAAGGACTATTGTTTTAGGAGGTCAAAAAGAGAAACTTTATGATGATACAGACCTTCAAGATATGGGCTATGCGTTTAGAAAAGCAGGTAATACGGAAGAAACTAATGTTCAAATTCCATTTTCTGCAGAGTTCATGGAATTATTAAAGAATAGCTAGTGGATGGAGTAGTGTTCAAAGGAGATGATGCTTTAAGTATGGATAAAGCAGTAATATTTATTGTTGAAGGAGCCACAGATAAAAGGGCTTTAGAAAATATATTTAAAAAGATATATAGATACAAAGACATCCATTTTGAGTTTACCCATGGTGATATTACTTCAGATGAAAATATTGACAAGGGTAATGTTGAAGAGGAGATTTATAAATTTGTCGATAAATATAGGAAGGATAAGAAATTAAAACTTAGTGATATTTGGCAAATAGTACAAATTTTTGATACGGATGGCGCGTATATTGATGATTCAAATATTATACAAGGAGATAGCACGGAAATAGTATATTCAACGGAAAATATTTCTTGTAGAAATACGCAAAAGGTAATAGATAGAAATAAGCATAAACGAGAAATTATGGATTATCTTCTTAAGTGTGATAACATTAAAGGAATACCGTACAGATGTTACTATTTATCCAGTAATTTAGATCATGCGCTATATAACCAACTTAATCTGAGCGATGAGCTAAAATCACAATACTCGCAAGCGTTTTATGAACAATTCATGGGAAAAGAAACATTATTCATAAAGTTTCTTGATATGGAAGTTGTTAATGGAGTTCCGGAAAGTTTCCCAGCATCGTGGAGATACATACGAGAGGAATTGCATTCATTACAAAGACACACAAATTTGAATATCTATTTTAAGGAAAATCCTGTATTATAATTCAAAACTCCAGTGAACACACATATTCACTGGAGCTATTTTTTTACCATCCCTTAATCTGTTTTACCTGTTCTGCCCTCTCCGCATCCTTATGATACTGCAGCTTAAATTGTATCGTTTCCACAACCTCTTTCCGGGCTTCATCATCCAACTGATAAAAGGAAGTAAGCAGATTATCCACATCCGGCATACTGTTTTTGCCAAACAGGTGCATGAGTGGATAGAGAGAATATTTTAAATATGTTTTTATTCTGCTTGAATCCAAGGCACCATTCAACCCATCCGGAAGGGTAGGGTAGATTTCTTCTTCTGTAATGGCTCCGGAGAAAGGACTTGCGGAGCATATCTCATTTACATCAATCTCTAAGGCGTTTGCCAGACGGAGAGCAAAGTCAAATCTGATGTTGGTATCCTTTTGGATAATAGTATAAAGTGTAGTGGCACTGATGCCGGTTTCTTTAGCAATCTTACGCACATTGGTACCTTTGTTATCAATGTGTTCTTTTAATTTCTTTCCATCGCCCATGAGCAACCTCCTATATTCATACATAGAAAAAATACGAAAAACATAATTGCAATATCCATAATAGCACATTTACGAAAAACATAAAAGAGGAAATTACAAAAAATAATATTTACGAAAACCGTAAAAATGATTTTACGAAGTGTTGACAAAGAAAGGATATGGTGCTAATATAAGTTTACGAAATTCGTACACAAACAAAATACAAGAGATGTAACGAAATGAGAAATGAAGAAGGGAGGACGAATATATGGCAAATTATCAATATATGATGAGTGCGGAAGATGTTGCAAAAGAACTGAATTGTTCCAAATCACACGCATACAAGCTTATTAAGTCGATGAACAAGGAATTGGATAGTCAGGGCTATGTGACAATGCCTGGGCGAATTCCAAGAGCGTTCTGGGCAACTAAGATGTTTGGCTATGAATTGGTAGCAAATTAAGGAAAGGAAGGTCATTATGGCGTATAAGGAGAAAGACACAAAGAAATGGACAGCCCAATGGTTTGAAACAAATGCCAAGGGCGAAAAGAAAAAGCGAAGAAAAAGAGGTTTTGAGACAAAGCGTGAAGCTCTTGAGTATGAGCGACAAAAGAAATTGAATAACAGCAGAAGTATGGATATGAAGCTAAGTGAATTTATGGAAGTTTATTTTGATGATAAGCAGAATGAGTTGAAGGAACGCACCATGAAGAACAAGCGGTATATGATGGAGCAACACATTATTCCATACTTCGGTAATCAGATGATGAGTGAGATAAGTGCCGGGCAGATTATCCAGTGGCAGAATGAAATGCAGACAAAAGGATTTTCGGAAGCCTACTTAAGAATGATACAAAATCAGTTAACCAGTCTTTTCACTCATGCTTCACGAATTTACGATTTACACACAAATCCTTGTAAAAAAGTAAAGCGTATGGGAAGTTCGGATAACAGAAGTTTGGACTTCTGGACAGTAGATGAGTACCAAAAGTTCATACAGACGATGGAGCCGGGAAGCAGATACTATCTTATCTTTGAAATCCTTTTTTGGACGGGATGTAGAATTGGAGAGTTGCTGGCACTTACACCAAAGGATATTGATTTTGAGAGAAATCAAATCAGCATTACCAAGACTTACTACCGGACAGAAAGGCAGGATGTGATAACGGAGCCTAAGACAAAGCAATCTGTAAGACTGATAGAAATACCGGAGTTTCTCAAACAGGAGATTAAGGATTTTATAGATGGTCATTATGGGATGCCGGAGAATGAAAGACTCTTCCCCATTGTGCAGGAAGCAGTACAACACAAGATGAAACACCAAATGGAGAAAGCAGGAGTAAAGAAAATCAGAGTCCACGATTTGAGACATTCTCATGTGGCGTACTTAATCAATAAAGGAATTGAGCCCATTCTGATAAAGGAGAGGGTAGGACACAAGGATATCCGTATCACATTAAATACTTACGGACACTTATATCCAAACCAACAAAGAAAAGTAGCGGATATGTTGGATTTTGAAAAAGAAAAAAGCCCTAACAGCGGCAACTGCTAGGACTTGTGATAACAGGAAAACCTCTGTCATCTATGTAATCACAGCATAAGTATAACAGAGGTTGTTCCGTGTGACAACGAGATTTTAGGAAACGGAGGACTTTATGGAAGAAAAGAAAACAGAACTGAAAATGATTAAGATGTCAGAAGTACAGTCGCAGGAGATTGAGTGGCTTTGGTATCCATTCATCCCTTATGGAAAGCTGACAATCGTACAAGGTGATCCGGGAGACGGAAAGACAACCTTGATATTAAATATTGCAGCCAAGTTATCCAAAGGAGAGGGGCTGGATAATGATATGAAGCTGACGGAACCAATGAACATTATTTATCAGACTGCCGAGGATGGTCTTGCTGATACTGTAAAGCCAAGGCTTGAAAAGGCAGGTGCAGATTGTGAGAGGATAGTGGTAATTGATGAAAGCGACAAGTCTCTTTCTATGGCAGATGAAAGGCTGGAAGAAGC
>JAZOAG010000009.1:0-16696 GCA_045595325.1 Lachnospiraceae bacterium | reverse complement strand
GTAGAGAGGGATGCCCTCTCTTATGTTTCGGAAAAGAGTGCATTTTTGTGATATTATGGGCGATTGCCGGCAGACCCCATTCTATTTTTACCTTATCAGTTCCACGTAAATGAAACCGTCGGAACGACCAACAGCCTTTGAGCCTGCCAAAGACCTGTTCCACTTCCACAACTCTTTGTGAACGTAGCTTAAGTCCTTTTTCGGAGCAGAAGATTCAGCCCAAGCAGTGGAATTCATGAAATCAGGCTGAAAGCCCGGGGATGTCGATACGGCCTAAAGGGAAGGAAATATGAGAAAGGGCTGAAAGCCGGCGCAGAAGATTCAGCCTAAGCAGTGGAATTCATGAAATAAGGCTGAACGCCCGGGCGTGTCAATACGGCCCAAATGGAAGAAAATATGAGGAAGGGCTGAATGCTGGAGTGGAGGATTCAGCCTAAAGAGAAGAAATCAAGAGAAAGGGCTGAAAGTCAGCGCAGAAGATTCAGCCCAAGCAGTGGAATTCATGAAATCAGGCTGAAAGCCCGGGGATGTCGATACGGCCCAAGAGGAAGAAATCAAGAGAAAGGGCTGAAAGCCGGCGCAGAAGATTCAGCCCAAATGGAAGAAAATATGAGGGAGGGCTGAATTGCCGGGACGGGGATTCAGCCTAAAGGGAAGAAACCAAGAGAAAGGGCTGAAAGCCGGCGCAGAAGATTCAGCCTAAGCAGTGGAATTCATGAAATCAGGCTGAAAGCCCGGGGATGTCGATACGGCCTAAAGGGAAGGAAATATGAGAAAGGGCTGAAAGCCGGAGCAGAAGATTCAGCCCAGGCAGTGGAATTCATGAAATAAGGCTGAAAGCCCGGGCTTGTCGATACGGCCTAAATGGAAGAAAATATGAGAAAAGGCTGAATTGCCGGGAGAGGGATTCAGCCTAAAGAGAACAAATCAAGAGAAAGGGCTGAAAGCCGGCGCGAAAGATTCAGCCCAAACAGTGGAATTCATGAAATAAGGCTGAAAGCCCGGGAATGTCGATACGGCCCAAGAGGAAGAAACCAAGAGAAAGGGCTGAATGCCAGCCATCCGTGATTCATCCCAAACGAGCTAATTTGTTAAGAAAGGATGAAGCTACTTTTGTGAGCATGAAAGAAGAACATAAAGAGAGGGTATCCCTCTCTACGACCTTAATCAATCATAGTTTTGGGACACCCTCTTTTTAGTCATAAATATTCCGGTCACAAATATTCCGGTCACTAATATGCTGTCTTGTTCGCATCAGAACGTAACGGAGTGCGTATTAGCTTAAATCAGGGATGTGCTGAAATATCTCTCCACGCGGTCCGGCAGAATTGTGGCAATAACCTTGTCTTTGCCGTATTTCTCCGCCATTTTTTTGGCAGCCCACACGTTGGCGCCTGATGAGGTGCCGCAAAGGAGTCCCTGTACTCTGGCCAATTCTCTGGCAGTTTCGATCGCATCTTCGTCGGTTACTTCCACAATGTCGTTAATCATGGAGACATCCAGGATGTCGGGAACAAAGCCATCGCCGATTCCCTGAATCTGGTGAAGTCCGGGTTCGTGTCCTAAAAGCGCGGAAACGTTCTTCGGCTCTACCGCAACAATCTTTGTGTTGGGGTTGCGTTCCAAAAGGTATTTGGAAACACCCTGCAGAGTTCCGCCACTGCCGATACCGGAAACGTAGATGTCAATCTGCTGACCTAACTGCTCGCATAATTCCACGGCAGTGGTGCGATAGTGGATATCAGGGTTTGCAGGGTTCTGGAACTGCTGGGGAACAAAGTATTTATCGGAAGAGGAAGCGATTCGCTCTGCTTCTTCCACGGAACCACCGATGCTTAATTCAGCGGGAGTAAGTACCAGTTCTGCGCCTAACGCACGAATGATCTTTTTGCGTTCTTCACTCATGTTCTCAGGCATTACAATGATAACGGGATATCCTTTGCGAATTCCGCAGAGTGCCAGACCGATTCCGGTATTCCCGCTGGTAGGCTCGATAATTGTCATGCCGGGCTTCAATTTGCCGCTTTTCTCAGCTTCATCCAACATGTTTTTGGCAATACGGTCCTTAATGCTTCCGCCGGGATTTAAGAATTCTGCTTTCGCAAAAATGTTCAGGCCGGTGGTTTCCTTCAATGAGAGGAGCGGCGTGTTGCCGATTAAATCCAATACATTTGAAACGTACATATCTATATTCTCCACTTCTAAATTTTAAACACTACCGTATTAGTATATTACATTTTAAAAAGAATTGCCATATATAATTTTACGATAAAAAGAATTGCCCTATATAGTTTTACGATAAAAAAGAATTGCCATATAAAATTTCACGATAGAAAAAAGAATTACCGTATATGATTTTACGATAGAAAAAAATCAGGGATGATTCATTTTTAATGGATTGGAGAGTGAAAGCGCAATCCCTGAAAATTCCGTGTCCGTGCACGTAAAAACAGCGTGTCCGTGCACATTGTATGAAACGGATAAAAATTCAAAATTTGTGTAGCCAAGTGTAAAACCTCCTTGTCTTTGCAAAGTGATTTTTGTATAATTGGAATGAGGGCTGTTTGCACAAATGCAAAAGATGAGCCTGATTACACTATTTCAAATAAGGAGAATGCATATGAAATTTGGTTATTTTGATGACGCGAATCAGGAATATGTTATTACGACCCCGAAGACTCCGCTTCCCTGGATTAACTACCTTGGATGTAATGAGTTCTTTAGTTTGATTTCCAACACTTGTGGTGGATATACCTTTTATAAGGATGCGAAGCTTTTACGTTTAACTCGCTATCGCTATAATGATGTGCCTTATGATTGCAATGGTAAGTATTTCTATATTAAAGATGGTGATACTCTCTGGAATCCCGGATGGCAGCCCACCAAGACGGATTTGGATTCTTACGAGTGTCGTCACGGTATCGGATACAGCCGTTTCAACGGAAGTAAGAATGGTGTAAAGGCATCTGTATTGACCTTTGTTCCAATGAATGATAATTGTGAGGTAAGCAAGATTACTCTTACCAATGATTCCGATGCAACAAAGGATGTCCAGCTTTATTCATACGTAGAATGGTGTTTGTGGAATGCAGATGACGATTCCAGAAACTTCCAGAGAAATTTAAGTACAGGTGAAGTGGAAGTGATTGATTCCACAATCTATCATAAAACAGAATACAGAGAGAGAAGAAATCACTATGCAATCTACTCTGTAAATACTAAGGTGGATGGTTTCGATACCATTCGCGAATCTTTCATCGGTACCTACAATGGCGCAGATAAACCGGAGGCAATTCTTGCCGGCGGATGTACCAATTCCGTTGCCAGCGGATGGGCTCCTATTGCAGCACATCAGATTAATGTATCTTTGGCACCCGGAGAGAGCAAATCCTATATCTTTGTTTTAGGATACTGCGAGAATTCCAACGAAGAGAAGTGGGAGTCTGCGGGAATCGTAAACAAGGCACCTGCGAATGCAATGCTTGCGAAATACCAGACCGAAGAAAGCTTTGACAAGGCATTTAATGAACTAAATACATATTGGAAAGCACTTCTTGCGAAGTATACTGTGGAATCTTCCAATGATAAGGTTAACAGAATGGTTAACATCTGGAACCAGTATCAGTGTATGGTTACCTTCAACATGAGCCGTTCCGCTTCTTATTATGAGTCAGGTATCGGCCGTGGTATGGGATTCCGTGATTCCTGTCAGGACTTGTTGGGATTCGTGCATTTGATTCCTGATCGTGCAAGAGAGAGAATCATCGACATTGCTTCTACACAGTTTGAAGACGGTAGCGCATATCATCAGTACCAGCCTCTTACCAAGAAGGGTAATTCCGATATCGGTAGCGGATTCAATGATGATCCTTTATGGCTGATTGCAGGAACCAGTGCTTACGTTCGTGAGACCGGTGATGTTTCCATCCTGACAGAAAGCGTTCCTTATGACAATGACTGGAGCAAGGCTACCACACTGATGGGCCATTTGAAGCGCTCCTTCGATTATATCGTAAACCACAAAGGACCTCACAACCTTCCTTTGATTGGCCGTGCAGACTGGAATGACTGCCTGAACTTAAACTGCTTCTCAGAGCATCCCGGCGAATCCTTCCAGACATTCGGCCCCAGCGAGGGACCTGTTGCAGAGTCCGTATTCATCGGTGGTATGTTTGTAAAATATGGTCAGGAATATGCTGATTTATGCCGTTTGATGGGAGATGACGCAGAAGCTGATTACGCTATGGAAGAAGTTGCCAAGATGAATGAAGCTGTATTGACAGATGGTTGGGACGGAGACTGGTTCGTTCGTGCTTACGATGCATACAGCAATAAGGTCGGCAGCAAAGAGTGTGAAGAAGGTCAGATCTTTATCGAATCACAGGGATTCTGTGTTCTTGCCGGAATCGGTGTGGAAGAAGGTCTTGCAGTGAAGGCACTCGACAGCGTGAAAGAAAGACTTGATACCAAGTACGGTATTATGATTTTACAGCCTGCTTACACCAAATATCACTTAGAACTTGGTGAAGTATCCTCTTATCCGCCCGGATATAAGGAGAATGCCGGAATCTTCTGCCACAACAATCCCTGGGTTTCCATCGCAGAAACCGTAATCGGACGTGGCGATAGAGCATTCGAAATTTATAAGAAGACCTGTCCTGCATATACAGAAGAAATCAGTGAGATTCACAGAACTGAGCCTTATGTATATTCACAGATGATTGCAGGTGCGGATGCGAAATACCACGGTGAGGCGAAGAACAGCTGGTTGACAGGTACCGCAGCATGGACATTTGTTAATATCTCACAGTACATTTTAGGTGTATATCCTACTCACACAGGACTTTCCGTGAATCCTTGTGTACCTAAGGGATTCGGCGATTTCAAGATTACCAGAGCATTTCGTGAGGGTATCTACAATATTGAAGTGAAGAACCCTAACGATGTTGAGAAAGGTGTTGTAAGCATGACGGTTGATGGCGTTGCCGTAGACGGATGCGTAATTCCTTACGAGAGCGGAAAGAAAGAATACAATGTAGTAATCACAATGGGCTAATAAGCACAGATATCAGAAAATCATGAGATAAAAGAGAATCCCCGGTTGACATTTGAAGTCCGCCGGGGATTTATATATGGTATGTTTTTGCATTGTGATAACGCGTATGAACTTTATTATTCGTGCTTATCGGAATAGTATTTTCTGTATTCGCTGGGGGCACAGCCGCGTAATTCACGGAAAACACGGTTAAATGTGGAGCTGCTTTTGAATCCGGAACGATAACAAATCTCGGTAATGGAGAGCTCGGAATCTGACAACAGATTCTGGGCATATTTCACTCTCTGAAGATTTAGGTATTCCGTAAAAGGATAAGAGGTAGCATTCTTGAAAATCCTGGAGAAGTAGAAAGGACTGAAACCGGCCTGGTTTGATACGTCTTCCAAAGTAATGTTGTTGGTACAATTCTCCTGGATATAAAGGCATGCTGCAAAAATCTTTTCCAGGGTCTGGGCATTTTCCGTATTATTGCCGCTGATACTTTTTAAAACAATCTCATTGATATGGGTAGATAAATCGATAAACATCTCGTACAGACTGATTAGGTTCTCTACGCCGCCAAAAGGCTTGGCATCTCTGCGGACTTCAATGATGTGACGCAAATATCCGAAAACACCGTGTGCCAAATCGGGCAAATCCTTGGAACGGATATGCTTAATACGGCGAAACAGCGATTGGTATGATCTGAAATCCGGCAACTCAGAAATCAAATCCGACTTGAACTGGATGGCACAAAGACAGCGGTCGGAGTTGTCTATGATGCTGTGCAATTCCCCCGGCCAAACAAAGAGAATATCTCCCGGTTCTAATTCAAAGGTATCCAGATTGACCTGCAAAACGGCGGTTTTCTGATTGCTTTTGACCTCGGTGCAAAAGATGATTTCCACATAATTATGCCAGTGGCTGATGAATGTGGCCGGATAGAATTTCTCTTCGATGGTATTCACTGCTTCCGAAAAATTCTTGTTTTCATAATTGGCAATATTCATATTTTCCCCCGTTTCACTCATAAAAAGTAACCAAATCCGATTTTTTTTGCGTTAAATTTCCCAAAATTAAATTTGGAGAACGATTCTCCTATACTCATAATACTTGGAAAAAGGCACTTTTACAAGTAAAAAACGTAATAAAATAGCGCGTAAAACAAAAAATGGGCAATTGTTAGCAGAAAATGAGTAGTAGCCAGAACAAAAATTGAATATAATGCAATCAAAGAGAGAGAGAAAGAGTTGTGATTCAAACCGGGAAGGAAGGTGTGAATGATGAGTGTGAAAGCAGCAGAAAGAAATAATACAATGGATATGACTTCGGGTTCCCCTCTGAAACATATTATTAGATTTGCAATTCCTTTGTTAATCGGCAACCTGTTCCAGCAGTTATATAATATGGTAGATACGGTTGTGGTCGGGCAGTTTGTAAATGCTGAGGCCATGGGTGCAATCGGTGCCTGCGGTTCCATGTGTTTTCTGTTTTTCTCCCTGACAGCAGGTCTTGCGACGGGTATTGGAATCATTGTTTCACAGTACTACGGTGCGGGAGATGAGAAGAATATTAAGAGCACCATAACGAATGCGGTATATGTACTGGTGTCTGCGGCAATCGTTGTTTCGCTGATTTCACTTTTGTTTGCGCCGTCCCTGCTTCGTTTATTACAGACACCGGATAATATGATTGAGAATTCAATCATTTATATGCGAATTTCCTGTTGCGGTATTATAGGAATTGCTTTATACAACGGAATTGCGTCTATTCTTAGAGCATTGGGCGATTCCAAGACCCCGTTATACTTTTTGATTCTTTCCAGCATTATTAATGTAACGCTTGACCTTTTGTTTGTGTGTGTATTTCACATGGGGGTTGCGGGTGTGGCGCTGGCAACAATCATCGCACAGTTAACCTCGGCAATTACCTGCATTGTGTATGCGTTTAAGAAGGTTCCTTACTTCCGTTTTAAATTATATGATTTCAAACCCCAGTTTAATATTATCTGGAAGTCTTTTAAGTTAGGAATCCCTGTTGCATTACAGAACTCCATGATTGCAGTTTCCTGTATGGCGCTTCAGGGTGTGGTAAATACCTTTGGTTCAACAGTAGTTTCTGCTTATACCATTATTGGCAGAATTGAACAGCTGGTTCAGCAGCCTTATGGTTCCTTAGGAATTGCGCTGACAACTTTTGCGGGACAGAATATGGGTGCCGGCAAGCTGGATCGTGTGAAAAGCGGATATCGCAAATCAGTGTTACTTGTTCTGATATTCAGCTTAATGTTACTTCCGGTTGCTTATCTCTTTGGTGAGCAGATTATAAGAATCTTTATCAAGGCAGAAGAAGTGGAAGTAATCAATCTTGCAGTGAAAGCACTTAGGATTAACAGTATCGGATATTTCGCTTTGGGTATGATTTATGTGCCCCGTGCGGCATTAAACGGCTGTGGCGATACAGGTTTTGCCATGATTAACGGCTTTACGGAAGTTGCCTGCCGTGTAGCATATTCACAGATTCTGACAAGAATTCCGTTCCTTGGCCAATACGGAATCTGGGTAACAACCCTTTTAACATGGGTAACCACCGCACTTGTTTGTGTGGCCCGTTACAAAGGCGGTAAGTGGAGAATGAAGTCTCTGATTGAAAATCAGTCTCAGGGAGAGGTGCGGAAAGAACAAAGTGACATCGGAGAAAGCATTAAGCTTCAGAAATGCAGACATCAAACCTCCTAAACATTGCAACTCCTCATGCGGTGTTTAGCATTTAAATATCCTTTCTTTTTTTGGAAGATGCTCATCGATTTGTCGGTGGGCATCTTTAATTTCATAGGAAATTCCTATGAAATTAAAACACTCCGTGGAGATGCGCATAGGAGAATTCTGCGAAACAAAAGACTTCTTGAAAGAACGTAGGGAATATAATATAATAAAAATACTGATAAAATGGTCTTAAAGGAGAGCGTATATGACGCAATATGAGTTGATTGCGCCCTGTCATTTTGGGATGGAAGCGGTTTTAAAACGTGAAATTATTGATTTGGGCTATGATATAAGTGAAGTGATGGATGGAAGAGTGATGTTTGCGGGGGATGCGGAGGCGATTGCTTATGCCAACGTATTTTTACGTACTGCAGAGCGTATTCTTATTAAAATAGGAAGCTTTCATGCGGAAAGCTTTGAAGAATTGTTTGAGGGTACTAAGGCATTGCCTTGGGAGGAATTTATCCCGCAAAACGGCAAATTCGGCGTCGTTAAGGCGGCCAGTATTAAATCGAAGCTCTTTAGTCCTTCTGATATACAGTCCATTATGAAGAAAGCCATGGTGGAACGCATGAAAAAAAGCTACCATTTGGAGTGGTTTCCGGAGGACGGAGATACTTTTCCGGTGCGTGTTTTCATTAAAAATGACGAAGTGACGGTGGGACTTGACACTACCGGCGAATCTTTACATAAAAGAGGATATCGTAAACTGACTGCGAAGGCACCAATTGCAGAAAATCTTGCAGCAGGAATCATTATGTTGAGCCCATGGAAGCAGGATCGTATTCTTGTTGATCCTTTTTGCGGCAGCGGGACCATTCCTATTGAGGCTGCAATGATGGCTGCAAACATGGCTCCGGGAATGAATCGGAGTTTTTTGGCGGAAAAATGGGATCATATTGTAAGGAGAAAACATTGGTATCAGTGCGGTGACGAAGCGAGAGAGAATTTGAATCTGCAGGTGGAAACAGATATCCAGGGATACGATATTGATGAACATATGGTTAAGATTGCAAGGGAAAATGCCAAATTAGCCGGTGTGGAACACTTAATTCATTTTCAGACCAGACCGGTCAATCAATTAAGCCATCCCAAAAAGTATGGATTTGTCATTACAAATCCTCCCTACGGGGAACGTCTGGAAGAGAAAGAAGCCCTTCCGGCGCTGTATTCCCAGATCGGAGAGCGTTATCGTAATTTGACTGACTGGTCAATGTACCTGATTACTTCCTATGAGAATGCAGAACGTGATCTTGGTAAGAAAGCGGATAAGAACCGCAAAATCTATAACGGAATGATGAAAACTTATCTTTTGCAGTATATGGGGCCGAAGCCCCCTCGTAAAAATGACAGATAAAGGAGCATTTATTTGAAATGAAAATAGTTGTAGCGACTGGAAATCAAGGAAAAATGAGAGAAATTAAATCTATATTTAATAATTTTCCGTGCGAGATTTTATCCATGAAGGAAGCCGGCCTTTCGACTGATGTGGAGGAAACGGGAACTACCTTTGAAGAAAATGCGCTTCTGAAGGCCAGAGCCTTGGCAGGTACGGAAGGGGTTATTATTTTGGCAGATGACTCCGGTCTGGAGATTGATTATTTAAATAAGGAACCGGGGATTTATTCCGCCCGCTTTATGGGAGAGGATACTTCCTATGATATCAAAAATGCAAGTTTAATTGCAAAATTGGAGAATGTACCTTTTGAGGAGCGTACCGCGCGTTTTGTCTGTGCGGTTGCAGCGGTTTGTCCCGATGGAACGGAATTTGTGACCCGGGCGACCATGGAAGGTTATATCGGCTACGAACCCAAAGGGGAGAACGGATTCGGATACGATCCCATTCTTTATATTAAGGAGTATGACTGTATGAGCGCGGAGCTTTCCATGGAAGCAAAGAACGAAATCAGTCATCGCGGGAAGGCGTTTCGTGAAATGGCTGCAATTTTAGCCGAAAGAATTAACTTTGAAGGATAGATAATAATATGAAAGTATTAATCGTCAGTGATACCCATCGTGTGAATGAGAATTATTTTCGCGCGGTGGATAAAGAGAAACCCTTTGATTTAGTCATTCATTGCGGTGATGCGGAAGGGGCAGAGTATTCCCTTATGTCGTATGCAGAGACGGATTTCGAGGTGGTTGGCGGAAACAATGACTTTTTCACTTCTCTTCCGAAAGAAAGGGTACTTAATATAAGAGGAAACAGAATATTTGTTACCCACGGACATTTTTATCAGGTGAATGCGGGAGTGGAGCGTTTGGCGGAAGAGGCTGCCGAACGCGGTTGTGCTATGGCCTTTTTCGGCCATACCCACATTCCTTTTATGAGTGAGGTGAACGGAGTTCTTCTGGTGAATCCCGGAAGTCTTACTTATCCGAGGCAGTTTGGGCGCGTTCCTACCTATATGGTAATGGAGATTGACGGATACGGAAAGGCGCGTTTTAAGCAGTGTAGCATTGTGGAAGAATAGGTAAAATCAAAATTTTAAAAAAAATTAAAAAAAGATGTTGACAAATATATATTCCGTGGATATAATAGCTATTGTGTCACGGCGAGTGAGCGCTTCAATGAAACATCGGGGTGTGGCTCAGCTTGGCTAGAGCACCTGGTTTGGGACCAGGGGGTCGCAGGTTCGAATCCTGTCACCCCGATTCAAATTTCATATTAAACATGCGGGTGTAGTTCAATGGTAGAACATCAGCCTTCCAAGCTGAATACGTGGGTTCGATTCCCATCACCCGCTTTTTTCATGCAAAAACCTCAAGCCTAAGGCTTGGGGTTTTTTTGCCCCATTACCCGCTTACGGACACTTTGTTTCGGAAAACGGCGCAGATTTTACAATCAACCCAAAACATGTCATGAAATAAAGCCTACATGGACACATTCCATAAAAACGGACGTCTTAAAATGTTCAAATTGCGGAAATAAAATTCATGCAATTGACCGCAAAATGGGAGTTTGTTATGTTTAAGGTGCAGAATTTCATAGAACTGTTGCTTTTTATATAGTAAGAATGAGGAGATTACATTATGAAAGGTAACAGAGGTTTTTCACTCGTAGAGTTAATCGTTGTGATTGCAATAATGGCCATTTTGGTAGGATTAAGTGCACCACAATTGGTTCGCTACGTTGAGAAGACGAATGTTTCCGCGGATACACAGTTGGCTGAATCTATCAGACAGGCTGTCGTACTTGCTATGTCGGATCCTGATGTGGTTAGATGTGAATCATATGTCAGACCGGAATCCAGTGAGTTTGATATCTGCGTAAACAACGCCGGTTCAACCTTCAGTGAATGCGTTTACGAGACTCTTGGTGTATCAGACTATGATTCTCTTTTGGGCGAGTTCCGTTCAAAGGGTTGTAGCGGGGTTACCCTTATCGTGGATGAGGAAGATGCCAAGGTTACGGTTCAGATTGATGGCTCTCATGCGGACGCAAGGGGCGGCGCTGAACCGATACGGGTGGAATAATCAAAAAAAAGGGCTTTTGCTCTGTGTATGAACATTCATATACAGTGTGAAAGTTCTTTTTTTATGTTAAATTATTCTTTTAATTTGTGTGACAGTTTGGTAAAATAATTACAATAGAGAATCCATTTTAGCAGAATACTTCAATTGATTCTTACAAAATTACATTAAGGGAGGGTTCTTGATATGAAACTGACATTTGTGGGAGCAGACCATGAGGTTACGGGAAGTTGCCATTATTTGGACGCCTGCGGCAAACATATCCTGGTGGATTACGGTATGGAGCAGGGGGTAAATATTTTCGAGAATATCGATGTTCCCGTGGATGCTGCTTTGATTGATTATGTGCTTTTGACACATGCTCATGTAGACCATTCGGGATTTTTGCCTCTGCTTTATGCAAGAGGATTCAGAGGGAAGGTAATTACCACGGAAGCAACTGCTGATTTGTGCAGCATCATGTTACGTGACTGCGCGCATATACAGATGCAGGAAGCCGAGTGGAAGAGCCGTAAGGCGAAACGTAGTTCGAAGTATAGTAGTGTTGAACCGCTTTTCACAATGGAAGATGCGGATGGCATTATTAAGAGAATTGTTTCTTATGATTATGGTGTGAAAGTTGCTCTTTGTGAAGGCGTGGAAGTACGTTTTACGGATATCGGACATCTCTTAGGTTCTGCCAGCATTGAGGTCTGGCTGACGGAGAATGGTGAGACCAGGAAAATTGTATTTTCCGGTGATATCGGCAATTCCAATCAGCCCTTACTTCGTGATCCGCAGCCTACCAAAGACGCCGATTACGTGGTAATGGAGTCTACTTACGGAACCCGTGTACATTCCGTGGAAAGAGTGGATTATATTGCGGAACTTACCAAGATATTGAAAGAAACCTTTGATAAGGGCGGTAATGTGGTGGTTCCTTCTTTTGCAGTAGGGCGTACCCAGGAGATGCTTTATTTCCTTCGTAAAATCCGCATGGATGGTCTGGTAGAAGGCCATGAGAAATTTGAAGTATATGTAGATAGTCCTCTGGCAGTGGAAGCTACCAGCATTTTCCAGAAGAATATATATTCCTGTTATGATGAGGAAGCCATCCAATTGGTGAAGAGCGGAGTCAATCCCATTACGTTCCCGGGATTGAAGCTTTCCATCACCAGTGATGAATCCAAGGCCATCAACTTTGATGATGAACCGAAAGTAATTCTTTCTGCTTCCGGTATGTGTGAGGCAGGACGTATCCGTCACCATCTGAAACATAATCTCTGGCGTCCGGAATCTACCATTCTTTTTGTTGGATATCAGTCAGTGGGAACTTTGGGACGTGCATTGGTGGACGGTACGCAGGAGGTTAAGCTCTTTGGAGAGCCGGTAGAGGTAAGAGCTTCCATTAAAGTTCTGGCAGGAATCAGCGGTCATGCTGACAAGAATGGTTTGATTAGCTGGTTGAAAGCATTCGAAGAGAAGCCGAAGAGAGTATTTGTGGTACATGGTGAAGACAGCACCTGCAATATCTTCACCGATTGTCTGCGTACGGAACACGGATACAATGCTTACGCGCCCTTCAGCGGTACCAGGGTTGATCTTATGACCGGCGAACTTGAGTACGAAGCATATCCTGTACCTGTGAAGAAGAAAGACACTTCCAAGCGTGTTACCGAAGTATTTGCCCGTCTCCTTGCAGCCGGAAATCGTTTGCTTGCGGTTATTGCCAAGAACGAAGGTGGCGCAAACAAGGATTTGGCGAAGTTTGCGGACCAGATTAATTCTCTTTGCGATAAATGGGACAGATAGTCCTTGCCATCTGCATTTTATTTCTTTTGCTGGTAAACAGGGTCTGCGGGATAGCCGCCTTTTAATTTCTGCATACCTCTCTGGATTGCGTCCTGGGAATTCTTCCAGTCGGCATCTTTGTTGCGGTAGTCGAATTTCTCTACCAGCCAGGAAACATCTTCCTGAAGGCGGTCCATGTTAGTTTTCATCAAATCAAAAACAAGGGGATAGAATTCAGCTTTCTGCTTATCATTCAGTTTCGTCTCGCCGGCTTCACACAAATCACCGAAGTGGTGGAGACAGAATCCCTTGCTGGTTTTTACTTTTTGAACGAATTCGGGGTCTTTCTTATACATTACAAAGAAGGTGTCTAAATAGCGGTCATAGGTGTCGGCGAAACGCTTGCAGATATAGCAGGATTCATCCTTACTTCTGACCCATGCCGCAACGGAATTCTTAAGCTCCGGTCCGGACTTGGCAAAACGACTTTTGAAGGTGGTTTTGCCGGGCTGGAAGTTCTTGAATTCCTCAGCCATCTGACGACGCATTTCCATATAATGTGTTTTGAGAATCCAGGCATTGCCCAGTGTATTGCCGTAATCGAACATCTTCTTGGAGTGGGTGCGGCAGAAACCGGCCTTGTCGGTTTGCTCACGCACATCACTTTCCATATAGGAAGAGCCGGAACCCAGCGCAAAATCGAGAAGATCCTGCTCCACATTTCTTTCGATAAAGCAGAAAGGGCATTCGTCGTGAGCGTTCATGGCATCATTCAAAGGTATGGTATATAATTTCTCTTTCATTTAAAGTTCCTCCGTCGTAAAAGTTCCTTGGAAACGTTTCTTTTATCATATATAAAAAAAGAAAAATACGCAATAAAAAGAAAAACAAAAAAACCTTATTTTAGGGCTTGAAACTTTGGACGGAATGTGCTATCTTATAAAACAATTATATATCGGACGGGGAGTTACAACGGTTGAGAACTTTGGCAACCACAGCAGAAAGAGGAGAAGATTGCAATGAGCGAAGCATATAAGGAGTTACTTATTAAACAGAAAGAAAGCTTCAAGAACAAGATTATCGGATATGCCATGGTTGGTTGCGGTATTGTTTGTGCAATTGCAGGTATTTCCGTTCACCCTCTTGCCTTTATCGGCGTCATTTTATTCGGAGTTCTTTCATATTTTCTTTACTTCAGCAAAATGGAAATTGAATATGAGTACACATACATGGACAAGGAGTTACGAATCGATCGTATTTATAATGCGTCTAAGCGTAAATCTTTTGCAGTTTTGGATTTAAATAAGATGGAAATTGCAGCTTCCATTACCTCAGACCATGTAAAAAGCTATTTTAACCGTGGACTTAAGATGCATGATTGTTCCACACAGCTTCCGGATACCGACGAGCTGAAGGGATATCTGCTTTGCTTCCCGACGGAGTGTTATTGCATTTCCGTTACGGATGAATTTTTGAAAGCAATGCGTACCACAATGCCTAATAAAGTAAAGGTTTAATGTGGATACGAATTGAAATATACTACTTACGGTAAGAATTCGGTGGCCAAGGATTCCTACCACCAAAATCAAAACGGAGGGCAATGAAATGGGTCAGATTGTTAGTGAAGGCATTACATTTGATGATGTACTGTTGATACCGAGTTATTCTCAGGTGATTCCGAATCAGGTTGATTTGAGCACCTACTTAACCAACAAAATCAAGTTGAATATTCCTATTATGAGTGCCGGAATGGATACTGTAACGGAGCATCGTATGGCGATTGCAATGGCGAGACAGGGTGGTATCGGTATCATTCATAAAAATATGTCCATTGAAGCACAGGCAGAAGAAGTAGATAAGGTTAAAAGATCAGAGAACGGTGTTATTACGGATCCCTTCAGCCTTACTGCAGAGCATACATTGGCAGATGCAGATGCGTTGATGGCTAAATTCCGTATTTCCGGTGTTCCCATTACAGAGGGAAGAAAGCTTGTTGGTATTATTACCAATCGTGACTTGAAGTTTGAAACTGATTTATCCAAAAAGATTAAGGAGTCCATGACAAGTGAGAATCTTGTAACGGCTCGTGAGGGAATCACTTTAGAGGCAGCAAAGCAGATGCTTGCTGATGCCCGTAAAGAGAAACTTCCTATTGTTGATGAAAATTACAATCTTGTTGGTTTGATTACCATCAAAGATATTGAGAAGACCATTAAGTATCCTCTTGCAGCAAAGGACAGTCAGGGCAGACTTCTCTGCGGTGCCGGTGTTGGTATTACAGCGAATGTACTTGACCGTGTTAAGGCTCTTGTGGATGCAAAGGTTGATGTTATCGTATTAGACTCCGCACACGGACATTCCGAGAATGTATTAAAGTGCACAAGAATGATTCGTGAAGCATATCCTGATTTGGATATCATTGCCGGAAACATTGCAACCGGTGAAGCTGCAAAGGCGTTGATTGAAGCCGGTGCAAGCGCATTGAAGGTTGGTATCGGACCCGGTTCCATCTGTACAACACGTATCGTTGCAGGTATCGGTGTTCCTCAGATTTCAGCAGTTATGGATTGCTACAATGTGGCGAAGGAATACAATATTCCCATTATCGCAGACGGTGGTATTAAGTACTCCGGAGATATGACTAAGGCGATTGCAGCAGGTGCTAACGTATGTATGATGGGTAGCATCTTTGCAGGATGTGACGAAAGTCCGGGAGAATTCGAATTATTCCAGGGAAGAAAATACAAAGTATACCGTGGAATGGGCTCCATCGCAGCGATGGAGAACGGAAGTAAAGACCGCTACTTCCAGGCAGATGCCAAGAAGCTTGTTCCCGAAGGCGTTGAAGGCCGTGTAGCTTACAAGGGTACTGTAGAAGATACTGTATTCCAGCTTCTCGGTGGTCTCCGTTCCGGAATGGGATACTGCGGAACTTCTAACATTGAAGAGTTGAAGCAGAATGGAAGATTCGTTAAGATTTCCGCTGCAGCCTTGAGAGAAAGTCATCCTCATGACATTCACATTACCAAGGAATCTCCTAACTACAGCATTGAAAAATAAGAATTATAAGAGAGGCTGTCAAAAGTCCTCCCTGTAAAAGATAAGAAATAGCCATGATGGCGATTGAAATGAGGGTGTCCCAAAACTATGACTGATTAAGGTTGTAGAGAGGGATACCCTCTCTTTATGTTCTACTTTCATGCGCATAAAAGTAGATTCATCCCTTCTTAACAGATTAGCTCGTTTGGGATGAATCATGGAGGGCTGGTATTCAGCCCTTATTTCATGAATTCCACTGTTTGGGCTGAATCTTCTGCGCTGACTTTCAGCCTTTTCTCTTGATTTCTTCCATTTGGGCCGTATCGACACGCCCGGGCTTTCAGCCTGATTTCATGAATTCCACTGCTTGGGCTGAATCTTCTGCTCCGGCTTTCAGCCTTTTCTCTTGTTTTCTTCCATTTGGGCCGTATCGACACGCCCGGGCTTTCAGCCTGATTTCATGAATTCCACTTCTTAGGCTGAATCTTCTGCTCCGGCTTTAGTCAAGTCCATATTTGTGTGTAAATTCCCTTAAGCTATATTTAATCCAATTGTCAAGCTGCTAATGCTTGTTGTTCTTCCTGGGCTATTTTTGCAAGTTCATCGTGTTTGG
>JAZOAG010000008.1:0-5036 GCA_045595325.1 Lachnospiraceae bacterium | reverse complement strand
TCATCATCTTCGTGGGAATAACAGTACGCCTTCTCGCCCGGGAAGCATCTCATCTCATGCATGTAATAATCCAACTGACAGTCTTCTCCTTCGTCATAGGAGGATACTACCCAGTTCTCTTCCAGAAACTCTCTGGTCATTTCTCCCTCCGGTGCGCTTGCTCCAAACAGACTCGGCATTTCCGGTTCGATGACCTGATATGTCTTTTGGATATCGAAATCACAAGAAACATGGTTGTAATACTTCTGAAGCAGCGTTAAAATCGTCTCTTTCTCTTTCTCATCGAAATTGAGCATTCGACAAGATAACATCCGGCCAAGATATGCGTTATAAAGCTTCAACATTTTCTTTAAGCCATAGGTTTCTTTATTACTGCACCAGAATGTCACATAATCATTCTTTTCCCAGTCTTCCTCAATCTCCCAGCCGGCGAAAGCACTGAGCACTTCCTCATTTAACGGTTTTACATCCACTTGATCGTACTTATTACATTTTTCACTGTCGTTTTCGTATTGACACATATAGAAAAATGCAATTGCATCCTGGTCACTGTCGATGGATTCTTCGATCTTCCATCCAAACCATTCTTCTTCCTTCTTCTCCGGATACTTGCCGCCATGGAACAGGGCATAAACCACCTCTTCCACTTCCCATGGCCAATCATAGGTATCGCAGAATTCTTTATACTTACTGCTCTTCCAACCGTTTCCTGTCAGTGCATTCAGTTCGTCACACATCTCCTGCGTGATATCGCCACTCATCGCTGCACCTTCCTTTACCAAAGTTTCTACTCTGGAAAGTACCTCTCTGTCCTTTGCTACTGTTTCCCAATCAATTGTTTTCTTTGCCATTGTTTTTTTTCTCCTGTTTTAAATGTTTTCATTCTTCAAAAATTATGCTCATCCGAGAAGGGTTGAACAATCGAATCTGCCTCGCCCTATTCCTCTTCACAGGTTACGCTGAGATCAGCAGAAACAAAAAGGGTATTTGGTTTAACCTCAAAAGCCTTGTCAGACTGGTTGCATGAA
Organism: Lachnospiraceae bacterium; assembly: GCA_045595325.1. Classification (GTDB taxonomy): domain Bacteria; phylum Bacillota; class Clostridia; order Lachnospirales; family Lachnospiraceae; genus UBA3766. Next base: position 4,008 of record JAZOAG010000008.1, on the reverse strand, counting down.
TCACAAAGCGGCACGATATACCCTTCGGGATAATTTTCGCTTACGATATGACCGCCTACTTTTGCACTGTTTGTACATCCTCTTGCAGAACAATCCTGCTCTTTAAGCTCCATGCCTACAAATCCTTCCCAATGTGCCTTGCACGAGCCGCATTGACAGAAGCGCTTGCCCATTTCCTTTTTGCTTTTCCATATTTCCTGATATAAATCCATCATAACACTTTTCCTTTCTTCATTATCGCTTTGTTATTGTAAGTAACGGACATTCGTCAAAGCATTCGTCTCCAAGTTCGATGTCTCCACCCGGTATGCTGACAGATTCTAAGGAATCGCAACATGCAAATGCTATCTCATCTATAAAGGTTACCGAATCGGGAATGTATACGCTCTTTAAACGGTGACAGCCCTGAAACGCTCCCCTGTATATGCAAGTAACAGTATCAGGTATAATCACAGCTTCTATATTACCATTATCCCAAAAACCCTCTTCAAATATTTCATTCACCCAGTATGTATTCCCCTCAATTTCAACACTGGAAGGTATGTCAAGGTTAATGGAATTAGCCTTGACATCTTTAATACCATTGACAGCACAGGTCTTTGGGGATTTAAGCATATATATCATAGTGTATTCGGGATATGATACATACACTGTCTTATAAAACGGATATTCGTTATCTTCTTCAAATGCAGCAAGTTCTTCATTGGTCATCATTTCTTTTTCCTCCAGTTGTAAATATTTTATTTGTCGGATTAATCCCACCAGAGATTCCATATCCTTGAGTTCTTAAGCTCAAGTGCAAGCTCACTGTAGGTTTCACAGCCCTGCTCTACAATATCGAAGCAATATGTACCAATTTCATTTGCAAGCTTTTCAAGGTCTTCTACAGGCTTTTCTACCGCATAATCAATAGTGTCAAAAGAAAGTGCGGCAGGATATGCGCCATACTGCTCATACCAGTACTTTGAAACAGCCATGTGTACCGAAACGTCAGGGCAGGCATTCCAACCGCCGTAAGGCAGATATGCCCAGATACGCCACGGCTCTGTAACAGGCACTTTCACGATGTAGCCGCCTTTTGTAAACTGCTCCTCTGCCTCATATTCATCATCTTCCAGTTCTGCTTCATCCCATTTGGCATCAATATGATTCTTTTCAAGATAAGCCTTGCCGTCTTCGACAGGCATCGCTAACATCTTTTCGTGGTATTCCTCTACGATCTCCTTGATCCTGGAGATAGAACGTTCACTCTCGCACTTCAAAAGAATTTCAAGCTGTTCAAAGAATACATCGTCCGTGTCAACAAGAACGGGAATAAAACCCTCTTTCTTGCCCTTCTCACGATACTTGAAATAATTTTCGACCGAACAACCGAACTCGCATTCACATCCGGTGAGAACACCCAGCTTCTCAAAATCATTAAGCTTATTGAAATCATCCTCATCAGCTATCTTTTCTATTTTTTCGTCATCCTGAACATCCATATTTTCGTCAGGCAGTTCATCGGTTTTCGCTTTAGACCTGCTTCCTTTTTGACATGTTATGCTCAAATCAGCAGAAACAAAAAGAGCACCATATTTAATCTGAATCGGCTCATCGGATTGGTTGCAGGAATCACAAAGCGGTACAATATACCCTTGTGGGAAATTTTCACTTACGATATGACCGCCTACTGTCGCTTTATTTGCACACCCTTTGGCAGTACAAGGGTACGCAGTAAGAGACAACATTATATGGTTTTGCCAATGCTTTCCGGCCGAGCCGCATTGACAAAAGTTATCGCCTGTTACCTTTTTGCTTGTCCACATTTCCTGATATAAATCCATCATAGTTTTTCCTCCTGAGATAATTTCTGTTTTATTATATGCGTTACACTTAATTTCAATATTCGTTCTCGTAAATTCGCAGCTCGTTCTTCTTATTGCAGTGAATAAACACATATATTTTATTGTCTGTCACTATAGGGGCTTTTGTAGCATAAGCCGATGCTTTGAGTGCTATATCTTCTATCAGCTCTTTTCTATCCAAATCGACAACACCGAGGGTAAAACCTTCTTTTCTGTTTTCGTTGACATAAAACAGCTTATTGCCATAAACGGTTGTATCGAGTGGATGTATATCTGCCCAATATCTGCCCGCTTCCAGCACGTTCCGATTCACCTCTCCCGTAAACGGGTTCAGTTTTGTCAGATGCATTTCTACTCCGCCACCTTCATAATAATATGACTGCAATGCATATAACATCTTGTTTGGACCCATTACATAAGCGTGATTGCAATAGTCTATGTCATTGACCTCCCACAGCTTTTCTCCGGTAAGCAAGCAATATCCTTCTGCTGACATAGGTTGACCATCCTCCTCACAGGGAATCACAATGACATCATCGACGATAGCTATGCCTTTACCACGACAACTCAATTCCCAGCCTTCCTTCACCGTATACTCCCACAGGCGTTCGCCTGTTTTGGTGTAGAAAAGGAGACCGTCATCATGTAATGAAATCAATATCAATATTTCGCTTTTAATATCAAAATTCAATACATAATATTTAATTTTTGATTCAAATTCAAAGAGATGCTCTGTTCCGTTATCCATAAAGGCTACTTTTACAACGCCATCCTTCGTTTTTTCGGTAGAGCAAAACTGCTGAGGATTAAAAAAATGCTTAGAGTCATATCTGAAATTATCCTCGACAAACGAATTGCCGTTAAAGCGGGAAAGTGTATAATTCATTTTATCTTCTTTATCATATATAGTCTTGTATAATACGCCATTCTCATAATCAACACACTCATTCTCATTTACAGGCAAGGTCTTGTCACCTATCACAACTTTATCTTCATATACGCAAACTTCTTCATCATTGTATAAATAAAATTCTTTAATGCCTTCTTTGGTTTCTAACAATTTCATTTATTCTTCTCCTTTATTCCTTTTAACATAGTTTTTAAAATACTTATGCATTCGTATTTTATCAGCTATTATCAACATCGGGTACCCCAGTATAATGGCTATTAACATATATACCACTCCAAATAGAATCACGAATATGAAAAACGGCTTCCATCCGTCTTTTAAATCTTTCATTTTCATATAGTCACCTCCCGAAACCTATATTCTTATTATGTATACGTCTGATACTTATCCCACTGATACACAATCATTCCAAAGTACATCACCAGCACACCGGGGATACTGATATTCCCCACGCTTTCCCACAGCAGGATAAATGCCGGTATCAGCACTAGGAACGATGCCAGTCTGTGAAGCGAACCGCAATAGCCGCCTGACGTAAGGCTGTAAAGCAGCAAACTCACCAGGATTAACATGTTCCAAGGGAATGCTCCCTCAGAAAAAAGATTTGCAGAAAATCCGTAAAGCCACCCCCAGACTGCCACTGCCACAAGCACCGGGAACAGTGTCATACCCACATCCTTTATGGTGAAATTTCTTTTAATATTTTTTCTCTCTGTGCGTATCAGACGTGCTCCGTTTTCGGAAGCAGGTACTTTCTCCTGATACTTTTCGCTGTGATACAGCTTATATATTCCCTTATCAAAAACCAATGCATAAGCCTTCACAAGCTCAATTACAAGAAAGGCTGCCGCACAGACAAGTCCTAACGTGCTGTTCCCCGCTTTCACAAGCCGCACCCCACACAAAACCGTACCGATGACAATCACAATACTGCCCAGTGTCATTTCGCCCCCAAAAGTTTGCCTCATGTCCTTCATGTCTGTATTCCATGTATCCATCTCATGTTTGATCCACAACGCGTTACTGTGTACGACGGTACCGAACAGATATACCACTAAGAATCCCAAGCCCAGCTCCTGCCACAAGCAGAAATACAAAACACATTCCAGCCCCTTGAAAAGCCATAAAAATACAGGAAATGCCTTAAATTCCGCCAGTTCAATGAATTGGTAGGTGCTTCTCTTAAAAAGAAACTTTCCAAAGGTTTTTAAAAACATAATTCCGCATACGATTACGGCTGACTGAGCTGCC
>JAZOAG010000007.1:0-14161 GCA_045595325.1 Lachnospiraceae bacterium | reverse complement strand
CTCGTCCCAATCGTCCATGACAATATCAATGGTATGCACCCTCGTATTGTCAAATAGGCGGTTTTTATATCCCATGGTATGTGCCATCACCTCAAGACCAAGTGCGCCGCCATTCATAAACAGAATGGTAACGACCAGTATTAAGGCTGTGACTATCCATGCTATTTTGTCAAAATGTTTACTCCCAGACATACCCTTACCCCATGTAATCGCCGTTGTAGGAAACGATAACAGCACTGTTCACACCGGGCATTTCGGAGAGAATGTTGATAAAATCGGTATCGTCTTCCTTCAGACGGACTTCAATATTCATTTCAATCGCACCCTTAACAGCGGATTTGCTCTTGACCGTGGTGCGGGTTACATTCTTTGCAAGGAACTCCTTGGCTTTTACTTCTGCATCATGGTTTACACAGTTCAGCACCACCATGTAGGGATGCGTATGGGATTTCTGATTCACAAATACCAACAGAATCAGACCGATACACACGCTACCGATAATGGCAAGGGGAATCATACCTGCGGCGAGGATAATGCCTGCGCCGATTGCCCAGAACAGGAACGCAATGTCCAGCGGATCTTTAATGGCGGTACGGAAACGAACGATGGACAACGCACCGACCATACCGAGGGACAGAACGACATTGGAAGTTACGGCGAGAATGACGATGGATGTAATCATGGTCAAGGCAATCAACGTAGTACCGAAGCCTGCGGAATACATCACACCACGATAGGTTTTCTTGTAAATGAGGAAAATGAAAAGACCAATGCCGAAGGACAGCACGATGGTCAGCAACATATCCAGTACGCTGAACGAAGATACGTTTTCCAGAAAACTGGACTTGAAAATATCATTGAAATTCATTGTTTGGGTTACTCCTTTGCTTTGTTAGTCTAATTTTAATCATACATACGACAGGCGGCATATTTTGAAAATGCGGCGCTGCGTCTGCCGTCAAGTTGTACTGCATCCCGAATCACATCGGGCAGATAGTTGTCCCACTTTACTTCAAGGATACAGGGCGAATCCATGATTGGAACAGTCATGCAGTCGGGATTGAGAAAATCTGTACAGTTCATACTGGTACGAATCCTATAATCCAGCGTGACACGGACATTGCCGGGAGCGAATACAAACGGCTCACGGATGTAGTCCACGATGACCCGGGGCTTAAGTCCTTCGTTTCGGATGCGGGTGTAAAAGCCGAGGATCACTTCATCGGTACTGTCCCGCATCCATTCCACATCACCGCTCGCTATCGCTTGTGCCTGTGACCGTGTCAGATTTGCAGAGGTCTTGTAGCCAAGTCCACCATGCTTGAACTTCCGTTCCAGATGGATAGTGGACGGGTCATTGTTGTACAGGCGAATACGGTACTTTTCACGAATATTCACACCTTCCAGTTTTTCTCTGAGAGCTTTATCGTCAAGGTTGTCAAAATACAAACTTCGTATTTCATATTGTCCGTTTACAGCGTGAGCATCCGGTTTCATCACCGCCCGAAGCCTTTGCCGCAGAATCAGTATATCGTGATTACTGATTTCATGTTTTACTTCATGTCTGAATTGCAAAACGGCATTCCTCCTTTCTATGGCTGCCATTATACGCTGCCTACCTATGAGCTACATTAGAAAAACCTTCCCATGTGTGAACGAACACGGGAAGGTTTGTGAACATTTATTGAAATCTCAAAATCTGGCGGTAAAGCGGATGCTGTCGGCAGAGGGATATTCCGCTGTCAGCTTTCCGCCGAAGTTCTCACAGATGGCACGAGCAGCGGACAATCCGATACCATAACCGGAAGAGTTCTTTTTCTGTGTCCGAGCGGCATCCCCTCGGTAAAACCGTTCAAACAGTCTCTCCGGGTCTGGCTCAAGGGACGGGTCACAGGTATTTTCTTCGATGATCTGAATATGTCTGCCATCTCTTGCGAGAGACAAACGAACAGAGCCACTGTCAGGTGTGTATTTAATCGCATTATCCAGTAAAACGGTTAGCATCTGACGGAAGCTGTCCTTATTCGTCTGAATGACAATATCCGGCTCGATTTGCACAGTAAAACGGATATTTCGTGCCTGCGCATCTTCCATATAGACAGGAAGCAGCTCGCCTGCAACATCGCTAATGTTTACGGTTTCTGTCGGCAGAGGAATTTCCTCATCCAACTTGGCAAGAGTCAGCAGATTGGACATCAGCACATTCAGCCGTTTCGTCTGATTACGGATATGCACATTGTACTTGTTCTCGCCATGGATCAGCGCCATGGTGTCGTTGTTGGACTGAATGATGGCAAGAGGTGTTTTCATTTCATGTCCGGCGTTGGTGATAAACTGCTTTTGCTTTTCCATGCCCACAAGTACAGGACGAATGACCTTGCCCGAAAGCAGGATCACGATCAATAGCAGAATCACCCAGCACAGCACCGCTATTGCCGTAGATGCAAACAAAACCATGCGGAAATTCTCGCTCTGCTCCGAGGTATCCATAAAGAACATGAGTTGTCCCGGTCCTATCTGCTTTACTGCAAATTTGTATCCATGCACCCGACCTGATGTATCATCCGTTTTCAACACTTCCAAAGCATAACTTTTTGCAGTTTCTTTGTCGATAGCGGATATTTGGTCGATATTTACATCCATGATATTGCCGCTAAAATCACTTCGGACAGTAAAGAAACGAGAAGCTCGCATCCTGTCCATATCCAGCGGGCGTGAGAAAGGTGGGGGACGGTTGAAATCCATTTGTTGAAAGATACCATCGGCATCCACAAGCGTTTCCAGTACCATATCAGACTGGCGTTCAAGCATCATCCAGTTAAGGCTGTTGATCGCAAGGACGATGAACACCAGCAGACAGGTAACTGCCGCCATGGTGAATATAATAAATCGTTTTTTTAGTGTCTTTGTCATGGCTGAAACTCCAGTTTATATCCGATATTACGCTTTGAAACAATCTCAACCTTGGAGTTCATGGCAGAAAGCCGCTTGCGCAGATAGGAGACGTACAGCCAAACGCTGTTAATGTCCGTTTCGGTATTGTAGCCCCATGCTTTTACCAATAAATCCTCGGTGGACATGAACATGGTGTGGTTGAGCATGAGTTGTTCCATCAGACGGTATTCCTGCTTGGGCAGCTGGAAGGACATTTCGCCAACGCAGATCTCACCGGACTGCATATTCAGCGTCAAGTCTCCAAAGTGAATCAGATCGGGGTGAAAATCTTCCCTCCGTCTGAGCATGGCACGGATTCTGGCAATCAGCTCCCCCATATCAAAGGGCTTAGGCAGATAATCGTCCGCACCTGTATCCAGACCACGTATGCGATCCTCCACCTGTGTTTTGGCGGTCAACAGCAGTACCGGCGTTTTGCATCCGTTTCTGCGGAGAGCAGACAGCACTTCCAAGCCGTCACGCTTCGGCATCATAATGTCGAGAATAATGCCGTCATATTCGCCGGACATGGCGTAATCATAAGCATCGGCACCGTCATATACGGCATCCACGATATATTTGTGGTATGTAAGATAATCGACAACGGCCTCAGACAAAGCCGGTTCATCTTCGGCATATAATAGCTTCATTGCAACCTCCTTAAAGTAGAGAATAATTTATTATAACACACAAATGTGACGATTTCTTGGGCGCTGTGTGCAAAGGTATAGAAACACACTGTAATTGTACCAATCGCAATCATGCTGCCATCGGTGAATTTCAGCTCCACACAGCAGTTATTGAAGTCATATTCGCAGGATATAAGGCGTTTCATAGGGTTTACCTCCAAAATTATATCGTTTGGAAGTAATGTAAGCGTGGGGTTTAGTGTGATATCTTTAAGTTTGGGACCCCCACCTCCCATTTTGAAATGGTTTGTCGGGAAACATTCAAACGATTCGCAAGTTCTTCCTGGGATAATCCTTTTTGTTTTCGAAGACGATACAGTTTATTATTGAAATCCATTTCTGTCAATCCTGCCTTTCCTTCTTTTCCGTATTGATATTAAAGTCGTGCACAACTTGATGAAAACATTGTACTATTTTAGGTTCAAAAACTCAGTCAATCACCAACAGCTCCATGGACTTCTCCCCTGTCACCTTCTCGCCCCAGGTATTTGCCCAACTTTCCGTGTAACAACTAAAATACGACAGACTTTCATTCTTACGTTTATTGCTGTAATAGGGAAGAAATCCCCACAAGGTAGAGGGAATTCCAATCACAATCAAATAAAAAGGGCCTAACAGCAACGACTGAATTGTGTGCCCATACTCGTGCACAAGAAGACGTTTTGATAATTCTTCCATAGAATACTCATCCTTTAATTTCTCATAAAAGTATGGCTCTGCCGTCACAAAAACAAATAATCCCAAGGACACACTGGAACGATTATTCCATTCTGTCACAATGGCACCATGGTAAAAATAATGCTTACATTTTATATAAATTAGGAAATGCGCAACTCCTAATAAGGTCTGCAGGATTCCCCAAGTACATTGCCAAATGATATATAAAAAAGTCTTCATTTATAACCTTTCCAAAGTGGCGGTCACTGTCTCAAACAGAAACCGCCATACGCTTCTTTACTCCACAATACTCATCTTAATACTTCCGCTGGTGGTTGTCACTTCACACATTCCTCCGCTTGTGGTCTTCGGCACATCCACACTTCCGCTGGTTGCGTCTGCTACAAAAATCTTCTCTGTAAGCAAGGTTCCTCTAATGCTTCCGCTGGAAGAAGTAAGTTTCAAATTCGTAGCATCACATCCATCAATTTCCATTCCGCCACTGGTATTGCTCAATTTCATATCTCCGGCAACCATCACGTTATTGCATCGAATTTCTCCGCTCGAATTCTCACCCTCTAATTCCTCTGCTTTCACGTCTGAAAGATTGATGCTTCCACTGGAATTCTTAACACGCAACTTCGCACAAGCCACTTCTTCAATCAGAATACTTCCGCTGGATGTTTCCACTGATACATCTTCTTTCACAGTAGTCGATTTCACACTTGCCGCACCGCTGGATGCCACAGCAGAAAGACTTCCGATTGTATTCTTCCCTACGCGAACACCACCACTGCTACTCTTAGCTGAGAGGCTACCTTTCACATCTGCATAAAAGACAATCTGACCGCTGGTGTTTTCAACAGTTGCTTCTTCAAAAGTAAATCCTTCCGGAATCTCTATGTCACCGCTGCTGTTCTCTATGAGAAGCTTTACATATACCTGCTCAGGCAAATAAACCGTTGTTTCCGGTTGTTCAAACTCTACGGACATAAATACACGCTTTTTACTTTTATCTACTCTTATAATCGACAAAGTATTCTCCGTAACTTCTATCTCATTATAGATGGTATCATTCTCCGTACAAACAACCTTACATACCCCATCCGTTGCCGGAAGAAGTTTCACATCTGTTTCGATTCCGTGAATCTCAATATTCTCAAACGCTTCTTCAATCACATATGTATTTGTCTGCCAATCCATCGTATCAAGTTCCGTAAAATCAAACTTCACAAACGCCATGGAACAAACGGCTATAATCAGTCCCGCCACAATCATGCCTGCAGCTGAAATAAGAAAAAATTTCTTTACTTTATTCATTGTCATAACTCCTTTTCTCTATCACAAACTCTGCCTTACTATTTCCTGATAAACAAAGATTTAATTCCCAACAGTACTTTTTTACTTACGTAAATAATTCCTTTGGTGATCAGATTAAAGGTGAAGAATAACAGAATGGAAACACCAAGCGCCACAAGACCAAAGCCAAGCAATGCACCAAATACTGCAAACGCTCCCTTAATCAATTCAGCAATTGCCAATCCGATAAAAGCAATTCCGCTTATCGCAATCGACAAATCCAACAGATATAAAGAAAGAACCATCATCCAAATACTCAGGTATGCAGAAAGAATGGTTGTCACTACGGAGAAAACAATCGGAAACCAAATCGGAGCTGAGATAATGATTAGTATTATCTCCCAAACCGCTAACGCACGTTTCGGTTTCACTTTCTCTTTCACAAGTTTCGGTAAGGATACTTCCGATAAAATCTGTGTAATAATTTCATCCATACTGCCAAGACAGGCAACCGCCTCTTCCTCACTCATACCGTCCTCTACACGGTCATCAATCATTTCTGTATAATAATCAATCGATTTATTGAAATCTTCTTCCGGCAATCCGCTCAATCTTTCACGAAGCGCCGCCAGAAACTCTGCTTTATTCATTTCCGTTCTCCTCTCTCGTCACAAAACTGTATATGGACATAATCTGCTTCCATTCTTCCTTAAAATCTTCAATTCGCTGAAGACCTGCCGCCTCAATATGATAATATTTCCGCAACCTTCCATTATGCTCCGCAGAACGAACCGTAAGCATATCAGCCGCCTCCAATCTTCGAAGAATCGGATAGAGTGTTGATTCCGAAATATCAATATATGGCTTAATGTCTTTAATAATTTGATATCCATAGGAATCTTCATTTTTAATCGCCGCGAGGACACATACGTCCAAGAGTCCTCTCTTCATCTGAATATCCATTCGAATACCCCCTTTCGCATAATACTATACAACGCATAGTATTATATGTCAAGTAGTATTTTTTCAAAAAAAAGCTTTAAAGCAAAATCCGCTTTAAAGCTTTTCATTCTAACCATATTTCATGTCTGTTACGCTCTAATTTACTTAACAACATAGTTTCATTATCGTTCATTCTCCTAAAGCCTTCAACGCCTCGCGTACTGTGCGCAAAGTTTAAGGACCATATTGCACATGCGCATTTGCATCCTCTGACAGCTCTATCGTCTCTTCTTTCGCTTCATACCCCTGTTCATTGACTGTGACGGTTGCATACCACTCCCCGTCTTCTCCCTGCTGCAAATGGTTACGATAGAAATACTCTCCTCGCGGTCCAAAATTATGTGTCTTAAAAAGAGCGTACGTGAAATGTCGCATTCCTTCTGAAGTTTTCACATCATATTCAAACGTATACTTTCCGTAATGCAATGCCGGAATATACAAAATTACGCCGGAAGGTCTTGACACAATTCGAATTTTCTCACTGTTTTCTACCCCGCGCATACACACGATATTCTCAGGTATCAGATATTCCTCCCCTTCTGTAACACACATTTCCACCTTAATACATTTTCCCGCATAGAACCTGCTATAAGGAATAACCAGCATTAGCATTAATGTGATACAGAAAATACCTACAGTACCACGCAGCATCCAAACAATTATCCTATTACATTTCTTCATTAAAGTCTATCTTCTCCTTTACTCCATCATCTCGATGGTCACACGATTCCATCGGTATTTCTCTAAATCTACGCGATTCCCGTCAAGCTTCAATGATACATGCAAGTATCGTTGCAACACTCATAATACGTTCAATTACCAATCCCCTTTTCGTCTTGTTTTCTCCTATGATATCAAAGTTCCATGTTCCTTAAGCCAGTTCCTGGCCTCCTTATAATCCGGACATACTCTTGCCACTTCATCCCAAAACGCTTTGGAATGATTCATCTGCTTACGGTGGCAAAGCTCATGTATAACTACATAATCAATTACTTCCGGCGGTGCCATCATAAGGAAACAATTAAAATTGAGATTCCCCTTAGAGCTGCAGCTTCCCCACCTGGTCTTCTGATTCCGAATCGTAATCCGATTATAGTCTACCCCCACAATGGGTGCATAATATTCGACTCGTGAAGGTATGTATTCCAATGCCTTCCTCGCAAGTTCTTTCACCTGCGCTTCTGTCAGATGCGAGTGATTCTTTTGCTCTTCTTTTCTTCTGCTCATTTCCTGTAATTTACGTTCAATCCAATCGTATTTGCATTCAATAAATTCGTTAATCTCCCGCTTCGAAATGCCGTACGGAGCCCTGACAACAACCGATAAATCCGGCTTGATCTGTATGGCCATGGTTTTGCGACGGGATAGGATGATTTCAATTTTCATTTTTTTCTCGTCCCTTTTAAGACTCTCAAATTCCTATTTTATGAAGAATATTCTATTTCTTCAAACTCCATCCATGTTCATCATGATAAATCATCTGACGCGTCATGCCTCCGTCAATGCAGATATTCTCACCGGTAATAAAACCGGCCATATCTGAGCATAAATACAGTACCATATTCGCAATATCAAGCGGATTTCCAACTCTGCCTACCGGCTGCTGAACTGCATCCGGTCCTTCATAGACCAGATAATCCGTATCTATCCAACCGGGCGAAACAGAATTCACTCTTACTTTTCCTGCAAGACTCACCGCCAACGCATGTGTAAGGGCCGAAATGCCTCCCTTCGCGGCAGTATAACTCTCGCTCTCCGGCTGGCTCATTCTGTCTCTGGAAGAGGAAATATTGACAACACTTGCCCCTTGTGCAAAGTGCGGAAGAAACAGTTTCGTCAGATAGAAGGGAGCTGTCACGCCAACCTTCAGTGCATACTCAAAATCCTCGTAGTCCGCTTCCGTGATTCCGCAAAACTTCGGCGGTGCATTATGAATCAAATAGTCCACATGACCGAATTCCTCTATCACTTTATCCGCAAATATTTCCAGCGTCTTCTTATCAGAAATATCTCCCACAAAATAGTCATTCTCCAATAAATCAATCACACAAACCGTTGCACCTGCTTTTTCAAATTGCTCCCTGATACATTTACCGATGCCTCTCGCACCACCGGTAATAACGACTATTTTATCCGTAAAATCAAACATGGCTTTTCCTCGCTCTTAACTAAAATTCACTAATCCTATACCTTTCTTACTTTAATCTGAATGCGCAAAATTTTCAACAGAATTTACACAAACACTCAGAATCTTATCAGCAGCTCCCTTTGCACCCGGGCAACGCTTAAAACCATCCGCAATTACTTGTGCATTTTTTCTATAATTCTCATCATTAAGCACAGTATTTACAGAATCCGCAATAGCATTTACATTGACCTCTTTCAGTTTTATTCCTGCACCAAGTTGCAACACGCGCTCTGCAACTCCGCTTTGCTCCGCGGTTTGAGGCAACATAATTAACGGTACTCCAAAATATAAGCTTTCATTTACACTATTCATTCCGCAGTGGGAGAAAAATACATCTGCCTTCTCAAGTACCGCAATCTGATCTACACTTTCATAAACAGATATATTCTCCGGTATCTTTCCAAACTCTTCTATGGCCACCTGGTTCCCCACTGACATAATTACCTGATAATTCAACTTGGAAAAGGCCTCAATAAATTGCTTATACAAAGGCAACATATCGTTATTTACCGTTCCCATCGATACATATATCAACTTTTCTTTTGTCTTTTCAATTTCACTCGTGGCCGGGCGAATAGATGGACCGACAAATGAATACTTGTCCGAAAAAGTTTCTGAACAGGGCTGAAACTCCGGCGAAGTATATACTACAGTATGCGTCTCATCATCATTCTGAATAATATCCAAAACACTCTTAACCGGATATCCCTTCTTCTGCAAACGTTTGATGTCTTTGTTTATCTTAGGCATAGAAAAAATCATGTTAAAAAGCTCACCAATACTTTGCTTCATGATTTTAGCAGAATGCCGGTTAAAGGCGAAGGTGGTTGTGGAAGAGACAAAAGGAATCCCAAGCTTCATTGCAACAGACTTGCCCCATACCGCCATAGAATCTGCTACAATACAATCCGGTTTCATCTCTTCCATGTCCTTACAAACTTTATCATCAAGAGCCAGTGTTGTATCCACTAATATCTTTGTCGAAAATGCCAAATCTTTCCCTATACGAGCAGCATCCTTGGGGGTAAGCTTCTGCTCCATATCATAATCATCGCACGAAATAAAATTTGCTCCCGCAGCCTCAATCTTCTCACGCATAACATTATACGAATAATACGATACCTGATGGCCTCTATGAACCAATTCACGTACAACACCCAATGTAGGATTTGTATGTCCGTGAGCCGGAATACAGAAAAAAACAATTTTACTCATTCCGCACCTCCTACTCTTCACTTTCCAGCTCGGAAAAAATTTTTGCAATGTATTCCTGTTGCATTTTCTTTGGCATAATTGCAATACCCTTTTTCACATCACCTAATACTAAAATCTCATTACCCGGCTGTAAATCAAACATTTCTCTTGCTTCTTTAGGAATCACAAATTGTCCTTTCTCACCGACTTTTACCATCCACGCATATTTTCCATTTGGGAATTCCATAATAGGCCTCCTTGTTAAATCAGTTTTATTAGTATGATTAATCATACTATATTTTAATGGAAAGTACAACTTCTTTATATCGCGCATTCTAGGACTATTCACCGCCGTTTTGTTTTCCTTTTTTGTAAAAATAACAAATGAAAAAGCGGCGGTCAACCACCTTTTTTTAGTGTTCACCGCCGCTTTGTTTGTATTATAATCCATTTATTATCATTGGATTCACACCTCAATATGTGACAGTATAGGATATGATAAAATGATTCGTCCAATTCATTTGTGTCAACAGTGCTGACACAAATTCAGTTTAATCATTTTTTGCTATAATATACCATTACTCCTATTCACGCACTTCTCTCCACAAATTTTCGCTGGTATTGTAAAAAAACCTAACTATCTTCTCCACACCAAATACAACAATCTTGCACTCGTAAGTCTTGATATTACACCCAGATACTTCCACACCGTTCCCCAGCGTATATTTCCCCGGATGAGTCAGGTCCTATACCTCGTGTTGGTATTATAGAACATTTGTTCGTTTTTGTAAAGAGTTTTTGTTGGCAATTGCAATGACTGTGTGAGTCAAATATATTTCTAATAGACTTCTACTCAATTTATATAAAATTTGAAATGCATTTGAATTAGATTTCTATTTGAAACCTATTCAATCGTGGAAACTCTTTTCCATTCTTAAATGTATAATACTTTCTCAATGCATTTTGCCGCGGCGTATGTTTCGGATTATCGATATCCATCAAGATCCATTACTATACCCCCATTTTTTCTTATATAGTAACACAAAAATATGCAGTAGGCGTATGATTTTGAATAATCATACGCAGCTGCATAAAGATGTGCAAACTGAAATTTTCCGAGTGTTTTCTAAATCAAACTTAGCAAAATCATTATATAGTTTCTCCCATTCCAAAAGGACATACTACCATGCATAAACCACATGCATTTTTTCTTCCGTGCTTTTCAATATACGCACTTCTTTTCTGATTACACAAATGGTAATCTATTAAATTATTTCTTAATGTATTAATATCCCAATTCAATCCTTTTAATGCTTTGTGTGGGCAAATATCAACACATCTATTACAAGAACCACATCTGCTTTCAGTAATTTTTCTTCCAGTTTCAAAAGGATAATCAACCAATACTGCCGACAGTCTTACTCTTGGTCCATATTTTTCTGTAATCAGTACATCATTTTTCCCAATCCATCCTAACCCTGCATTAACAGCAGCATATTTGAATGAAAATACTGCTAATAAATCTTCTTCATTTTGTTGAGCTACTGGTGGAATATAATACTTTATACATTCTTCCTTCAATGCAATTTCAATATCTTTCAAAATTATTTCTAATTTATTCCTTGCATTCAGGATACTGTTTTCGAACCTTTCTTCTGTATAACTGTCTAAGTTAAGTTGTTCTTCATATGGAACTGCAAACACCAATGCAGACCTATATTCCTCTGAAAATGAACTATAAGAAATGTCTGTATAACCATATTTTACTTCGGGTACTTTGGCAAATATTTGTTGTATTTTTTTTGCAACCATTTCTTCTCCTTATATTCTATCGCTAACATCAATGTATTGTATTATACAAATTCAAATTCTTGCATGCTTTCAACTCTTCACTAAGCTGAAATTTCACGTTGCTTTCAAGTTTTTAGTATTATATAATCTATCCCTTAATAGGTACCCAAATCTCAATGATTGAACTCTCTCTGTTCCAATGGAAGCGAGCGTCATATCTTTCAAAATGCAGAAAACTCTCCCGTAACGGAGTATATTCTGTATTAGGTAATATTTCCTTATAAATTTTACTATAAGTTTCGTATATCTTATCCATAGAACCAATATGCTCAACAACCATGTATTTGTATGAAGCAATTTCTTTTGAAACAAACCCCTCTGGAACTACTATTTTTCGTGGTATTGCACAGCAATAAAATAATTTGTCTTCTCTTCTTTCCATAAAAGCATATTTAATCCAATTTCCCGATTGTGATAAATATGCTTTTTTCAGGTTATTATTAAATTTACGCCAAAAATCTACACATATTTTAATATTTTCTTTTTGTCTATTGGTAAGTTCAATTTCCTTTCCAATCACCGAAAAAGACTCCAGTTCACAAATTCTATAATTCATCTTTTCTCCTTGTGAGCTGTTATAATGGTATAACTATATACATTTACAGTTATTATACATGCATCTATATTGATATACCAGTTCTTTCCATTTCTTGTGATAACAGCATTATCTGATTTGATTTTATCTCTACACCATCCGACAACATCATCTGTATCTAATGACAGATTTCTTTTTATTCGAACAACACCCAATTCTGTTGTATGTAACTTATCTAAATTATCTAATAATTCATTTGGTACACTCATGCTCTTATATCCTCACTTCGTCAACTTCAAATCTTCGCGTGCTTTCAACTCTTCATAAAACTGAAAGTTTCTTGTGTTTGCTCTCAACTTTCCTTGATTTTCGGGCATCCCAGCCCATCTACATCTATGTATTTTGCACTTTTCCCTTATTTTTTCCCTTGTGAGAAAATTATAAGGGAAAAAGTGTTTTTCGTCTTAATCGTTCCCCGCTACTTTATCCAAAAGTCTTACTGAATTTCTCTTGGCTTCCCTTGTAGCGTGAGCATAGATATTCATTGTGGTACTTACTGCCGAGTGTCCTAACAGCTCCTGCACATCCTTTGGCGGTGCACCGCTTGCTAACAGATTACTGGTAAATGTGTGTCTTAATAAGTGGAAGTGGAAATGTTCCAAGCCCTTCACATGCTTCGCTATGGAGCGACACATGTTGGAAAGTGCGTCCGTTCCCAGATACATTCCATCTTTTCTTACACACACAAGAGATATTTCCTTGTAATCCTCCGGCACTTCCTGCGTTCCATCCAATGAATACAATTCGTAGTGAATTCGGTTCTTTTCCTTCACTTCCTTGTAGTAATTCCGTTTGTAAAGCTCACCGTACTGCAACCTCTGTTTCAGCTGTTCCTTTTTTGCCTTTCGTAAGATTTCAGCGAGGGTATCACCAAAATCTACAATTCTGACCTTATTACTCTTGGTTGCTCCCAGCTCCAGCTTGTGTCTGGTGCTGTTGCGGTTCAGACTTCGTCTGATTGTCAGGTGCTGTTCCTCCAGATTCACATCGTTCCAAGAAAGTCCTGTCACCTCTCCAATTCTCAATCCTGCATAATAGGATATCTGAATTGCCAAGAGTGAGGAGCTTTTCTTTTTCTTGAGATACTCCGTTATCTTCTGAAACTGTTCGTGGGTAATGGTCTTGGTCTGTGATATATCCTCATCACCCGTACCAAACAAATCCACCTGCTGAGTCGGTCTTCTGATTACTATATACTGCATGGGATTGAAAGTAATATACTTCTTTGGAAATACTGCATACCGGAAAGCCCTCTGCAATACCGCCGAAAAGGAATGGATGCGGTCAATGCTTAATGGTCTTGCCTCCGTTCCGTCCGGTGCCTTACCACCAAAACTCAAGAAGTCCAAGTATTCCTGCATATGCTCACTGGTTACAGTTTTCAGCTTCCTTTTACCGAGCGGGTGCTCCTTTATCCGCTTCACCACTCCGAGATAGAGGGTTACGGTGTTATTGCTTAAAGAACTGACTTTTAATTCTTCCTCTGCCCACACATCCAGAAGCTCTCCCAGTGTGATGTTCTCCGTCTTGGCTACCACTTTCTGTCCTTCATACTCATCCATAGCCTTACGGAGCAGTTTTTCCGTTTCCGACTTACTTTCTGTTCCTACACATTCCTTCTGAACCAAGTTACCACTGGCATCCTCCACATAATAGCGGTAATACCATTTCTTGCCTTTTTTCCTTACAGAACCTTTTGCCATAATCGTTTCTCCTTTCGATATCGACAATCGGAACTGATGAAATGCTTCT
>JAZOAG010000006.1:0-80808 GCA_045595325.1 Lachnospiraceae bacterium | reverse complement strand
CGTATAATCCAATTATCTTAGATGGTAATTGGATTTTTCCTTTCTCCCAAGAACACCTGGGTATTTCATTCCATCTCTGATATATTTTGAAAAGGCACTGTGGATCTGTTCCTATGTTTTTACAGCTTTGACTGGTATGAGGTGACTCAGACCACAGCTTTTCGTCTATTACTGTTAATCAGTTTGTTAACGCATCGACGTTTCTATTTACGTGATTACACAGCCGAATTCTCTGTGGAAGACAACAGTGCTCAAAATATTTATCAGGAGGTATAAACCTATGTCAATGTACTTTATTGGAATTGATATTTCCAAGTACAAACATGATTGCTGCATCATATCTGCAGTTGATCAAAAAGTAGTTTCCAAAGTGACAATCAAAAACAATAAGTCCGGCTTTGAAGAACTTCTTACAATCATTCATTCCCTCTCCAACCCAGAAGACATAAGAATAGGGTTTGAATCAACTGCCCATTATGCTCTCAATCTTGAACTCTTCCTCGAAAATGCTCTCCTCACTTTCATGGAAGTTAATCCCGTCCTCATTTCGGAATACAAGAAGTCTAAAACACTAAGGCGCACAAAAACCGACTCTGTTGACTGCGAATCAATAGCTCGTTGGTTAATGACTGTTGAGTACAAACCCCATTCAAAAGGATTTTACCACGCTTATTCCTTAAAGTCATTAACTCGTTTGCGAGATAAACTAATTCGACAGCGTTCTTTTTATCTTGTTAAAATCACAAATGTATTAGATCATACATTTCCGGAGTTTAAGCCATTCTTTAATGAGCGTCTTTCCAAAACCGCTCTTTATCTTCTTGAAAACTATGGATCTGCTGAAAAAATGGCAAGAATGAATTCTGCTTCCTACGAAAAGCTCCGTTCCATATCCAGAGGGAAATTTTCTCCTCAGCACTTCCTACATTTGAAGGAATTAGCTGCAAACACTATTGGAGTAAATAATTCTATTTTCGATGTTGAATTAAACAGTCTGCTTACCCTATACAAGTCTCTTGCCAAGGAGATTGAAATCCTCGAAAAAGAGATTCACAGGCTTATTGAGGAAGTACATCCTCACTATATGTCTGTTCCCGGTATTGGACCGTTATCAGCAGCTGTTATCTATTCTGAATATGGAGATATTTCTAACTTCTCTAATCCAGGTCAGATGCTTGCTTTTGCCGGAATAGAACCCGGTATCAATGAATCCGGAACAGAATCTCACGGCGGCAAGATGGTGAAGCGTGGTTCATCTCTGCTCCGTTACACTCTTATCAATTGCTGCCTTCCTTTAATCCGTTTTGATATGACATTTGCAACTTACTATGCCAAGAAACGCGCAGAAGGCAAGCCTCATAGGGTAGCCATAACTCACGTAGCCAAGAAACTTATTAGAATCATCTATGCATTGGAGAGGCAAGATGTCGACTATAACGTTCAAAAGCTACGCTAATATCTGAATTTCAGAGAAGTTCTATTCCATCTGAAATACGATTTTTCAGATGGTCTATTAAAGTTACCCATTTTTATAGCACAAACTATTTTCAAAAAACACTTGACTATTTATAGTTTGTCACCTCCTCTCTATGATATTGGCCTGCAATAGGCCGGACAGCGGTCGGTAATCTAGTCAACCTGTTTAATTTTCTTGGTGATGGTATCAAAAATCGACTTCACAATGTCCATCATTTCATCCTTAAAGATTAAGACAAGACCTACCAAAACCACCAGGATAAGGATGATTTCGACGGTACTCAAACCATCCTCTTCCATCCAGAATCTTTTCAACTGATTCATGTGCATACACCTCCTTTCCCCGTTTTACAAAGAAAAAGAGAAAAATGCGGGAACCATAATCATAACAAAAACAATCAACAATAAAAGCAACATCGGAAATAGCAATTTCGTTCCTGCAGTTTCTCCTTTCGTTCGAATCAATTCCCGCTTCTCTGCAAGGGCCTGCATGGCCTCTTCACGGAGCAGCGCACTCAATCCCCCGCTCCCCTTTTTTAGATTTGATGCCAAAAGGGTTCCGAATTTCCGCATTTTGGGGGTATTACAGCGGAAGCCTATATTTTCATATACCGTTCCTTCCGAAACACCATTCTCAAGTTCTGCCAGTCCCCTCTTCAATTCCGGATACAGGGCACTGTCCAAAGGACTGTTGCCTTTCGCGATTTTCACCAGAGCCTGCCGCAGTGTCAAACCCGCCGAAACCAGCATGGAATACTTAAGGGCGAATGCCGGGTATTCCTCCTCCAATTGTTTTTTTCGCTTCTTGGCTGCTTCTTTTTCGGCTATCTTGTCCGAGAAAAGAAAAACACCGCATAAAAGAAAGGTCAGAAGAAGCACAGGCTTCCCTTTGGATTTCTTATCTTCTTCCCACAAAATCCCGGCACCGTCCACTTGGCCCGGTAGCGGAAAGGATTCTTTTGTTTTACTAATTCTCTGGGCATCCTCTAAGGCTGAGAGCACCTTTTCTTCCCAGATTTTTGCCTCGCTTTGCGGCATCGGAACCAGTCGCAACGGAATCGTATACAGAAATTCATAGGTCTCGTATCTTGCACTGACCCCCACACAAACTACCTTCTCTTCCGTGATACCCTCCACCTCTCCGTACCGCGAAATTCCACTGCCGATTTCCACATCATATTCAAAAGCAAACGGAAACTCTTCCAAACTTTCCGGAAAATAAAGATTCTTACTGACTTCGTCCAAAGATTCATTCCCCCCGGGCAAAACCTCCTCTAACGCAAGAAATGCTTCTTCTGCCAGTCTTTGTACCTCTTCCTCCGTATATTCCCGCTCCGCCACTTCATAAGGAATCTTCATCGTATGCCCATCCCCTTTGGCAAGAAGGGATACCGACAGACTTCCTTCCCCATACTCATTTCTTGGAATGGTATTCTCAGAGGAAATAATTCCGTCTTTCTTCCCCATCAGAATCAGGGAAACAACCCCGCCTGCCAGAAGCGTTATCAGGGCATTTCTGTAATTTTTCTTCAACCCTATCCCTCCATTTTCTCAATAGAAGTAATGCGTCGTCCCCAAAAAAGAGCCACCGCATAGACCAACAGACAGGCGGACATAATCCCGATTCCGGAAAGATTATGATACAAGGAATCAAAATAGCCTTTGGAAGTAAGCCCGATATATCCCATAATGAAAAAGGGAATCAGGCACATGATTCGGTGTTCAAACTGCTTTGAAGATAAAAGGACTCGAATCTCTCTTCGTATCTCAATCTTTTCGCTGATGATTCCGGCGCTGTCGCTTATTATCTCCCGCAGATTTCCGCCGGTTCGCTTGGCAATTCCGAAGATTTCCGCAAAATCCCGGATTTCCTCCACACCGGAGCGGACAGCCCAGTCTTTTAACATCTCTTCCAACACCATATGGTGTTCCAGTCCTCTTGCGATGTTTCCGAACTCTTCCGTCACATCACTGTCCTCTCCCAAAAGAGTTTTGAGCTCTATCCAACTTTTGCGAAACGCATTCTCCACTACGTTACCGGCCCGGAGTCCTGCGGAAACGCATAGAATGGCATCTTTAAATTCCAAGGTCATCTTCCATCTTCTGGCCTCAATAAAATCTTTCTTCCGCACTTTAAAATAAAACCCTGTGAAGAAAAGAAGTATGCCGAAAACAATGAAAGAGCGATAGAAAAAATAGGCAATCGCCGCAGAAATTCCAATCCACTCTCCCGCCAGCCGCACTCTCTCCCGAAGGCTATATTTATATTCGCTGTAATCCATAAACAGGTCCCTCCGTTTCATACATCATTTATCCCCCACTCTGCAAAGGGGAGAAATCTCCCCCTGAATTCCCTTCCTTCTCTCCCTTATAAAAAGCGGCTTCAGGAAAATCTCATCCCCTTCCATCCCCTCCACCTCGCAAATCTCCACCACCCGGCGGCTCCGGTCTTCCATGCGTGACAGATGCACAATCAAATCAATTCCGGATGAAATTTGGCGCCGGACCGCCACCAGCGGAATCTCCATCCCCATCAAAACCATGGTCTCTAACCGATAGAGAATATCCCTTGCCGAATTGGCATGACCTGTAGAAAGACTACCATCATGCCCTGTGTTAAAAGCTTGCAACATATCAATCGCCTCCGGTCCGCGGACCTCTCCGACGAGAATACGGTCCGGCCGCATCCGCAGGGATGATTTAATCAAATCCCGAATGGTAATCTCCCCACAGCCTTCTGCCGTGGCATTTCTGGTTTCTAATCGCACCAGATTCGGAATTCCCCTAATCTGAAGTTCTGCGCTGTCTTCAATGGTAATAATTCTTTCATCCGCGGGAATGAAACCAGCCAGCACATTTAAAAATGTGGTTTTCCCGGATCCCGTTCCGCCGGAGATGAATATATTTTTACGTTTCCTTACCGCCTCCGTCAGAAAATCCGCAGCCTCCAAACTTACACTTCCCATTCGGATTAAATCCTCCATGGTAATGGCACAATCCGGAAATCGACGGATTGTAACAACGGGACCGTTAATGGCCGGCGGAGCCAGTACAATATTGACTCTGGAACCGTTCTCCAGTCTCGCGTCCGCAATTGGTTCCCTCTCCGTCACACTGCGATTTACGGAAGATACAATTTGCTGGATTACATCCTCCAGACGCAATGCAGATTCGAACTTTTTGTCAGAGAGGCTGATTATGCCCTTGCGTTCCACAAAAATCTGTCCCGGACCATTAATCATAATCTCCGTTATCTCCTCATCATCCAGAAGTTCCTGCAAAACATCCAGCTTGCGGATGGAGTCAAAAACCCACCCCGTGATTTCCGCCTTTCCGGCTAACGAGATATAACTCCCCTTTGTTTCCTCCGCAAAAAATCCGTGGATGAGTCTTTTGATTTCCTCATCGCTCCATTCACGGGTTAAATCAATGTTCTCGCAAACCCGCCTGCGAAGCCGCGTCTTAATATCCTGCAATTCCTTTTCATCTTTCAACGAAACTCCTCCCCCAATCGCCGTATTATCTCATTTCGCTCATAATCCGCATTGGGGTCCGAGCCTGCTGTCTGCGTTATCTTAATGATTGCGGTCTTTGCCAAAATATCCTCAGCCTCCAGTTCTTTCAAAAGATATTCATAATGCCTGTATTTCGAGGCTGCGGCTTCCTCCTCCGGAAGACAGGTATAAACTTTTTTACACTGCCGCAGAATATCCCAAATCCCGGCCACCGCTTCGTTTAAGTCCAGTACAATATAATCGAATCTGCCACCGGCGCCGATTTCCTCCAACATTCCCAGCCAGTCTGCAGCACTCACCTGCAGAATATCCTGATAGGAAAAGACCGGCATTACGTAACCAACCCCCTTATAATGCTCCTTCATTCGGTCCAGATGAGCATGGAAATCCTCCGGCATATTTTTGTAAAAATAGACCAGATCTGCCAACGTTTCCCGACCGCTCATAGTATGCTCCAAACCGTTATCCGCCGTTTCCCTGCCGCCACCTGCCGCCCCGCCGGTTCCTGCACTTCCCGCTCTCCTGTCAGTTTCCAAAAAACCTGTCCCAAATCCGGAAAAACCCTCGAAATTCAGGTAAAGCACCCTGTGCCGCCTGGCCAGTATCTGTCCTAATCCAAGGGCCATGGTGGTTTGCAGACACCTTTTAACAGGGGAATAGAATCCGATAAAAGGCTGTCCCTTACCGGACGGCTCACCGGAAAAAACTTCCCCCTCTCCATTGCAAAACCTGCTACGAATCACCTTGATACATTCATCTGCGCTACGGTAACGGTACAATCGCCACTCCTCAGGCCCGGGCTCCTCGCTTAAAATAAGAATTCCCGGCGAATCCGCCTCCTTCATGAAACACTCGGCAATCACTGCTCCGTCGTAGCCTAATTCATTCTTACATTCCAAAAATTTCTTATAATCTGTGTATACATCAGGTACAAAGGGAAGATGCGGTATTTGCCGAATGTATTCCTCCAGCCGAAGAATGTAAGACTCCTGCGCATCACAAAATGCAATTCTTTTTTTTCTCAAACAATCACCTCTCTAACATTCCCAAAGAGTCTAAAGTCGTTCTCCCAT
This sequence comes from Lachnospiraceae bacterium, assembly GCA_045595325.1. GTDB lineage: Bacteria > Bacillota > Clostridia > Lachnospirales > Lachnospiraceae > UBA3766. Next base: position 74,744 of record JAZOAG010000006.1, on the reverse strand, counting down.
TACTACCAGTCCGCCTACCAGAAGTGCAGCGGCAAAATGAATCCGGCTGCTTTGCTCCTCATCACCTGTACGGTATTTTTTCCGTTCCGAAGGGAGTTTTCGTTGCAGCAGAATCATCTTCATGTATTCTGCCAGATAACCAAACCTCTCCCTTCCGCCTCCTTTGATAAAAAGTTTGATGCAGGCAGCAATTCCTGCCACAAATATCGCCACCCCTATGGCGCAAAGGTTCTCTTTGATTCCGAAAAAAATCCCCATAACTGCCATCAGTTTCAAATCTCCTGCCCCAAAAGCACGGATAAGAAACAACGGCCAGAAAAGAAAAACCGGCAGCAAAATACCCACTATCAGCCCGAGGAAATTCAAATCCCGCAACAGCCAGATCCGGTAAGCCAGTCCTGCTGCCAGCCCAAATAGAATAAAGCCGTTGGGAATCTTCTCAAAAAAGAGGTCTGTAATGGCGGCTGCTACCAGAAGTACCAGCAAAACAATCATTCAATATCCTCCGTTTTCACGTAATTAAGCGATAATGCGCATCCAAAAACCGTTATCGTTCTACCGCGCATCTTTGAAAATTCTGTCTTTGGAAAATATGCGAAGAACTTCGCAAAAGATAAAATAGATTTCCTATGACATGTTTTTTAAGTGTGATGATTATAACCCATTGAAAACTGTTTTTTCAAGGGGTCTGCAGATAATTTGCAAGATTTTCCTCCCCGGACCTGATTTACCACCCCAACATACGCATCAGTACCACCAGCCCAATCACCAGAAATCCGGGGATTCCAAAAATTCCGCAAACCAGAAAGGACGCCACGTTTATAGCGCCGAAGCAGGTATACCCCTTGTCCAGCAGCACAAGATTCATCAGATAAATGAAAACCAGCCCGAGGCTTCCCCGAACCATGAAATTAATCAGCCATTCCCACTTCATACACATCCCTCCCCGCTGCCTCTTTTTCTGTTCCGGCATCTTTTACGTTCCTTTTCCGGCAGCTTATTTTTCTTGCCTTCTCCGGTTTCCTTTTCCCGGCCTTAATTCCCGGACAGGTCGCCGTTTCCTTTTACAGTATCTTATTCTTTTCTCCCTCCGGATATGCATAGATTTCCTTTTTTAGGAAATACTTTTAAATACCACCTGACGAAAAGGAGAATTCCATGAAGATTGCCTATCAAGATATCAATTACCGCATTCCCTGCGACGACGCCATCAATGATACCTATTTACGGGACGAAATGAAAAGGGCCCTGATTGCTCTCGAAAGCGCCTACTGCGGTTTCGACTATGCAACGGATCCTGATATGATTGACTGTCATATTTACCGCATCAACTCTGCGTTGAAGCGATATCGTTTTGTGCTTTTGCAGGTGGAGAAATTACACGAAGTATCCTCGTGATGCTCCCTGGTCTTCCAGATTTTCATTGAGCTTATCCCGCCCATAGGTCATTCCGGCCACTACGGTCTGGGTATTGCTCATAACCGGGGGCGCCGTATCCTGACGGCTGACCTCCTTATATGCCTCATAGAGGGGAACCATAACCTTTCTGACGTTCTCTAAACGCAAAACGTCCTTTTTCAGTTGCGCAGCAATCAGTTCGCGGTTGACATACAGATAGAGGTTTAACAGATTTCCCGCCACCTCATACTGTAAATCAAGAGATTCCATCAGTTCCTGAAGACACCCTCTGGCACTGCGGATATACTTCTTGAATCCTTCTGCGTCGCCGCTTTCACAGCACGCACCGGCGTCATCCACATACGCTGCAAACATTTCATATAAAATAACCACCATCCCGGAGGAATTGGCCTGACTGATGCGTAAGGTAAATTCCTGCTTTTTCTCGTCTGTCATGCTGCTCTCCTATACACAAGGGGCCATTATGAAAGCATCCGGCTCCCTTTTATTTCTGCTTCCCTACTGTAAAAGCTGTAAAATCTGCTGCGGTCTTTCGTTGGCCTGGGCCAGCATGGAGGTTCCTGCCTGTGAAAGTACCTGCTGGGTTGTATAAGTAGTCATTTCCTCTGCCATATCCACATCACAGATACGGGAATATGCAGCAGTCATGTTCTCGTGGTTAATATCCAGACTTTCCGTTGCGGATTCCAAACGGTTCTGATATGCACCCAGTCTGGAACGCGCGCTGGAGATATAGTTAATCGCTTCTGCAATGGATTCTATGGCTTCTCTTGCATCTGTCGCAGTTCCTATTTCCGTATCCTCGATTCCCATATGCTTCAAGGAAATGGTAGGAATACGAATTTCAAGAACCTGGCCTTCCATGGTTCCGATCTGCATTCTCATGGCACCGATTCCCGTCATATCCATCGTCACATCTGTGGCATTTCCTTTGGCCTGCAGCTTCACTTCGAAACCGCCTGCTGCGGTAATGGTAATCACATCTCCGTCAATATCCGCAATCTTGGCATCCTCGGGAAACGCATTCTCGCTTCCGTCCTGTAAAAGTGTTGCGGCTGTTACTACAATATTGCCCTCCGCATCCGTAGTTGTTTCCACGGAAGAAAGGGTGTAATCCTTTACGGTTACTTCGTCGGAATAGTAAAGAATGTTCACGTTATTATCGGAAGAATACCCCTGTAAATCAAATCCGCCGTCCAAAAGGGGCTGTCCGTTAAATTCCGTATCCTTGGCGATACGTGTAATCTCTGCTTTCAGCTGCTGAAGTTCTTCATCCAGAAGGGCTCTGTCTTCATCGGTCTTGGTACCATTTGCCGCATTCACTGCCAGTTCATTCATTCGCTGGAGCATATCCTGGATTTCATTCATTGCACCTTCCGCCGTCTCCACAATGGAAATGGCATCCATGGCGTTATCCCCTGCCACGGAAAGTCCCCGAATCTGGGAATTCATTCTTCTGGAAATCGCCATGCCTGCAGGATTATCTTTGGCATGATTTAATTTCAGACCTGAAGATAGTCTCTCCATGGATTTGGTCAGTAAATCATCCGTTCTGTTTAATTGATTTTTCGCGGTAATCGCGGATAAATTATAGTTTACTCTCATGTCGTCCTCCGTTCCGAAGTGTTTCAGACCATGGCCTGCTTGCACTCCCTTTTCCTTCTGTTTCTCCGAAGCATCATTACTCTGCCACGGATGTCACAAATGCCTTCGCAAGCGCATACAATTGCGCGGTGGAAGTTTCATCTGCAACCAAAGCATCATGTCTTTTATAAAAGAAGGACGCATCCAGGCTTTCACTGAACAGATAGCGCAAATCTCCGATTTGTCTGTTTTGTTCTGTCAGTGCCTTCTCAAATTTCTTCTCAGTCTCCAGCTTGGCAATTCCCTCCCGGGAATCGGATGCAATATATCCGTTTACCACGCCGTCCTGTAAGGTAAAACCGGCAACCACGCATCCGTAATTTTCTGTATAAAAGGATGCGGAAACGCTGCCTGCTTCTTCTTTCTTATGTACAATCTTAACCCGTACTCCCACAAAAGAACCATTTACCGAAACCGGCACTTCATAAGACTCTTCCTTTGCCATGCTTCCCATAATGCTGATTTGCTTATAAGATAAATGCATGGCCCGTAAGTCTAAGCGTTCTGTTTCTTCAGCAAGATACATCTTTTCAAGGACTTCTTCTGCCAATTCTTTCATGGTACTTAATTTATCGGCAAATTCTTCTTTTCCGTTAAGAGCTTCCGGCATGGTTTCCAGTTCTTTTCTCAGAGACTCTGCCATTTCCGCATCATAGGAAGAAAGAATCTCCGACCGGCTCTGTAAAACTTCCCAGACACTCTTTTTGCCGGACCGGGGACGACTCTGGGCCATCAGATTGCTCATAGCCTCCACTGCATCTGCCGTAGGCTTCTCCCCGAAAGATAATAACGTTTCCAGAGTCTCCTCATCTGCCAGGGAAAGTGCATTCTGCATCTCTGTCTGCAGCTCCCGGTTATATGCTTCTCTATCGCCTTCGTTTCCGATGGCAACTTCCTCAAATCCTTTGAGAATCTGAGTACTGATATCAAAGGAGTAACCGGCCTCTTTCAGTCTTGCCCCGACAGAGTCGTCGATGGTGTAATCAAGACCTGTCCGCTTGCCGGTACGCACTGCGGTAAGAAGATTTTTAAAAGTTAACTGAGCGCCGCTGTGAATGAGACTTCCCAGTGCCGCACCGTCACTTTTTTCTATCTGGTGAAGGAGTCGGTAAATGCCGATATAGGCATCCCGTTCTCCGGCTGTGATTTCTCCTTTTCGCTCCAAATTGAACAAAAACCGGCTATAGGTTTCGCTTTCTTTCTCCGGCTCCCGGTAATACTCATCCACGGTCGCTTCCAGGGTTTCCACACTGCACTCTAAGGGATTGATTCCCTCCCTGATTAATCTAAGGGTAGTTGCCGGCGTCATCTTGCGAATGAGGCGCTGTAACATGGAATCCTTGGCTGATACTTCCTCGAAGTTCTCTATGGTCACTTCCATCCTGTTATAACCAAGAATCCGCAAGGTTCTGCGATTGGCTTCGTTGCACTCTAAGGACAAATCCTTCAGGAGTTCATCGCTGCCGGCAAAAGCCTTCTGAATGGAGTCTCCTAAGTCCGTCCTCACTTCCGTACTTAAGGCTTCGTATCGCATGCCTGCTTCCCTGTATTTGGCAGTCAATTCTTCTGCCGTTTCGCAAACATAGGAAAGACTGATTTCACTGTGGACACCCACACACCGTCCCGCTACTGCTGCCGGTGCCAGCGCAAGTGTCACCAGACGATCATTGGTAGCGCTCCAGAGTGCGGCTTTCCTTGAGGCTTCCGCAAGGGAAGCTTCCCTGTTATTTTCGGTAAAAGGCCCGAACAGCGCACGGAGACGTTCTGCCTCTACCTGTTTCAGGGCTTCCACTGTCTGAGACAATTCCCCGGTATCCACCACAATACCTTCCCGCATCATGCGGTAGGAAGTGGCTGCCGTCAGCATCAGTCTCGTTTCTTCCGTCACTCTGGCGGAAACCGCGATTTTAAAGGATTTCTCAAGAATTCCTTCTGTTTCATTCAAATAGCATTCCGTAGGTTTATGCCCTCTTGCCACTGCATTTGCCATGGCATTTCCCAAACCTTCCATCGTCATGGGAAGTTTAATTGCTTTCAGGCCGTGGAGTTTGGATATGTTGGTGGCATTTAAGAAAATACCGTTCTCCACCAGCCAGCCTGCTTCTTTTAGGGTGGTTTCCTCTACCGGCAGGCCTGCTTCCCTGATTACTTCTTCCAGACGCTTCTGCATATGTTCCATGGAAACTTCCCCTGCCTGCAGGGAATAGTATCCGCTTATCTCTTCGGAATAATAACCGCCGCTGCCGGCACCTCCCTGGGCACCGCAGAAACGTACACGATAGAGATGCTCTAAGGTGGGGTCAATTCCGTTTCGTAACACATAATCACACATGCCGTCGGTAATTTCTTCCACACCGGCCGCCTGATTCAGCGCTGCCTCAATCCCTTTGGCCGTCTCTCTATTTATGGGCAAATCTGCCTTGGCAAAAGCATTCTCAATGGCGATTGCACCGCTTTCGCTTCCCGTAATCTCCACCAAAACCTCGCGACTGATATCATCATTATATCCTGCAATCACCACGCCGCTTTCTGCCATACGTACTTTAATCTCATCCAATACCGTTACCGCTGTTTCCGGAATCATATCCCCGGGAGAATATCCTTCCTTCACCAGGGTTTTGAAATCCTCATCGGACATGGTATTCGACATAATTGTCATATAGTTTCTGTTTGTCTGTACATCTGAAGGATTTCCCATGGCTCCGATTACTTCTTCCACGGTCTTCTGCCCCTCATAAACAGAAAAATCCGAGCCGGCGCCGGTTATGGTCATGGCAACATCCGTTGCTTTCACAATGTGATTGCAACTTTTTTCCACGGATGGTGTCACGCTATGAACCTGTTTGCTCCCCTGCTCGGAATTTGTATATAAATGTATCATTGTCTCAACCTCATGTCTTTTCTTTCATGCATGTTACTCTCGCTACATTCTATATCGGAAAAAACATGAAATTTCTTAATGTCCTTATGCTTCAGTGGTTTCACACGCTGCCACAACAGCCTCAAATGCCTCCTTAGCCTCCTCATAAGCCTTAAATACAATGCCATGAATGCCCACGGTTTTCGCCCCTTCAATATTCACTTCCCTGTCATCAAAGAAGACTGTTTCCTCTGCTTTTAGCCCATAGGTTTCCAATAAAAGCTTATAGATTGCCGGATCGGGCTTGATTAGTTTTACGAAGGAAGAAATAATTTTGCCGTCGATATAAGGCATAAAATCAAAATAATACTTCTCGGAATTCAAATAAAAGTCCGTAGGGAAATTAGAGAGCAAAAAGGTACGATACCCCTTATCCTTCATGGACTTCACCCACTCTACGGAATAGGGAAAGATTTCGATGGTATCAAACAGATATTTCCAGAACAAATCAAACTTCTCCTCAAGCCCGGGAAGCTGCTCCTTCATTTGCACAAGAACTTCTTCCTCCGGCATAACGCCTCTGTCCAATTCATTCCATAATTCTCCCAATACAACATCACCGATTCTGTCAATTTCCTCCTGTGTAAACTGCAGATTCTCCATGACACCTCTCCAGTTGAAATCCACCAGAACCATGCCTATATCAAATACCACATTTTTAATCATTCCGTTTCTCCTACTCGTATTATATTTTTTGGATACCTAAATGTACCCTGATAACTTTCAAGCGCCCTAAAGTATCTGCTCCATTCCAATCTTCTGCGGCTTCATTCCGCAAGCCTCATAAAATTTTTTGGCGCCACCATTTAATTCCCACACATTCAGAGTCACATTATAGCAGCCGGACTCCTTGGCAAATGCAAGCACATACTCGTAAAGAGCCTTGCCTACGTGCTGACCGCGGCATTTCTCATCCACACACAAATCATCAATATAAAGAGTGAGAATGTCTGTTAAAATATTGTTGTTTTCGTGTCTGATGAATACGCAGAACGCATATCCTAATACTTCATTCTCTTCATTTACCCCAACAAAAATAGGTCTTTTATCATCTTCAATCAAAGCAACAAGTTCTTCGTCCGTATACTTACGGACACCGCCCTTAAAAAGGTCCGGCCGACCTTCATGATGCAAGGTAAGAACCTGGCTTAACAGGGAAAGAATCCCCTGTTTATCTTCTTGTTTTGCCCTTCTGATTATCATTTTTACGCCTCCGTTTAATACAATATGACTCATTTCCGGCATCCGAAAAAACCTGCCGCTAAGGTTTCCGGACAGTTTCTATTATATTATATACCGTCGAAAAAACAAGACGCCCCTTAAGGAAATGAATATCCTCCGGCATTTTTCTCTATAACGCACTCCGTTATGACTTCAAATACAAACAACTGCTTATCATTTTTATTTTATTAAAAAGATACATAAAATGTTAGGTGTACAAACGTATATCTTCTGAGAAGACCAATGAGAACAGCTACTTTGATAAAAAAATGTTTCAGAATGGAGATTATTATGAAAAAAAGACTTGGATTATTGCTTATTACTTTTACGTTTCTTTTATCTGCCTGCCGCCCGGCAGACACTTCTTTGGAAGAGAATCCGACAGCCCCCGATACAGTTACGGCAGAACAAATATCGGAAACCAAAGAGCCTTCGGAACAGGAACCGGAGAGTTCTGAGCCCGGAACTGAAACTGCAATGCTTCCCGATACTTCTTCCTACACTCTCCTTTCTGTCCCTTCGGAAGATATTACATATGAAATGACTAAGGTTATTGCACCCAAAGACAATTCAAGTTTCATATATGATTGTTACATTACAGAGAATGGCTTTTGTGTAATATACAGTGTTTCTTCGGATGGAAAAAAGCAGTATCAATTGGATTATTATGATTGCGACGGTAATCTCGACCATACGGAATATCAGGATGAAACCCCTCCGTTGGAGATTCCTTCTGCCGGAGACTATCGTTATTATGATTCCGAATCCTATGTGGTTAAAATATCCCATTCGGATAAAACATTGATACCGGTTATGGATATTCGTGCATCTTGTATTTCCCAATATGATGATTATTATACTCACTTGGTTGGACGGGTAGGTACAGACACTTTTCTGTTCACCACATTTGCCCATCATTTTACAAAAGACGTACGTCTCTTTCAAAAAGTCGATCCCGAGAACATAAACTATGCCGCAACCATAGGCGTCATTTCCCATACGGAGGATTCCTACGGCGTTGCCCAATATAACCGCTATCATCCGGAGGGCAAGCTTAAAATTATTAATTATTTGACAGAAGGTGAAACCGAAGAACAAGCTTTTCATAAACTGTGTGCAGATATTAAAAGTGGCCAATCCCCGGATATTGTATGTTTGGACGCAAAGTTTCAGAAACGCCTTAATCAAGAGAATTTGCTGAGCGATTTAAACGCAGAACCTACCCTTTCTACGGAAGATCTTTTCCCCGGCGTGCGGGAATTTTTATCCGGCAACGGAATTTTATATGCTATCCCGGAAAAAATCTCTTCCGGCGGACTTATGGTTCCGAAAGAATATACTGCAGAGCTTTCGGGCAAATCTTTCCGCGAACTTACAGAATGGAATGAACAAAATAATGCAAATCTTTTCCAAGGACTCAATTTACTTGACCTCATGATTATGCTTGATATGGACAAGTATATAGATATTAACGCTGGTACCTGCACCTTAGATGACGATTTTATCACTAACTTAAACTACATTAACCAAACGGAAACAGATAATTCTCTATATCCAATCATGGGATACGACTTCGTGAATAACATGATAGGTTATAGCGAAGGACAGCAGTTTTTTGTTGATGATACCTTGGATATTATCGGTACAAAGGACAATAACAGCGACTTCATTCATTGTGGCAAATGCCTCTCTGTTCCGGAAAACGCCCCAAATAAAACCATTGCTTTCTCTTATTTGAACTGGTACTTAAGCGGCACATATCATACTACCGATACCTATGACAACTATTATTTACCTGCAACCGTATCGGGTTGTATCAAACAGCGGGAATTTTTGGAACAAATCCTTCCCGGTGTGGAATCAACGCTTGAAAGCAATGATAACAGCACCAAAAAAATCATTGATCATTTGAACCGGGCTCAGGTAAGTGAACTCTACCCTTACAGTGACATTTATTTCACCTTCAGAGATATCATAAGTGAAGAATCAGAATCTCTGTATAACGGAACACTTACCGCAGAGCAAGTCAAAGAACATGTAAAAACAAGAATGGAAGGCTATTTGAAAAATCAATAAGAAAATATTTAAGATTCATATCAATGACACTAAGTAAATCAGGCGGTGCATCGGAAAACACATTTATCTCTTTTAAATAATCTCTCCCAAACACTTAAGGATATGCTCTTTTTCCGCAAGTCCTTCGGAAAATGCGGTGGCACTGCCTGCGGCCACACCCAGGCAAAGTGCCTCTCTCAACACCTCAGAGCTTGCCTCTTCTCCACCTTCCGCAGAACATAAACCCGCAAGAATTCCGGCAACCAGGGAGTCTCCGGCTCCCACAGAATTTATCACAACACCTACAGGCGCTTTACAATAGAAGTCCTCTCCGTTTTCTCCCAGAAAAATCGCTCCCGCTTCCGCCATGGAGATACAGACATTCCGTGCCCCCATCTCCTGCAGCTTCTTACCGTATCGGCGGATTTCCTCCGCACCGGCAAGGGATGTACCAAAAAACTCTCCCAACTCAAGATGATTGGGCTTCACCATAAAAGGCTTATATTTCAATACCCTACGAAGCAGTTCCCCTGTGGCATCCACCACAGCTTTCACTCCGGTGCATTCCAGTTTCTGTAAAATACGTTCATAGATGTCCGGTGGCAGACTCCCGGGAATGCTTCCCGCCAAAACCACCATATCTCCCTTTCGAAGTTTGCTGAACTTCGCAAGTAATTCTTCTACGGCTTCCTCCGGAATCTCCGGTCCGCTACCGTTTAAATCCGTCTCCGTATGGTTCTCTTCCTTCATCTTTACATTGATGCGGGAGAATCCGTTTTTTAAGCAAATAAAATCCGTGGCAATTCCCGACTCTTCCACCCCGCGGGCAATCGCGGCACCGGTAAAACCGGCCACAAACCCCATGGAAACGGAAGGGACATCCAGTTCTTTCAGCACCATTGATACATTGATGCCTTTGCCGCCGCAAAAGAAGGATTCCTTCCGGCTTCTGTTAATCTGCCCCGGCTGCAGACGATCGGTAAATACCACGTAGTCAATTGCAGGATTCAATGTCACGGTATAAATCATCCTTACACTTCCTCCCTGTCGGAACGCATGGCCGCTTCCTGCTTTTTCATCATGTTTAAAAACATCAGTCCCGCGGGAAGAGAGATTCCCAATGCCAGCACATCCGCTATGGGCTGGGCAATCTGAACGCCTGTAAGGCCCAAAAACGGCGGTAACAATAAAAGCAGGGGCAGGAAACAGGCGCCCTGTCTGCAGGATGCAACCACGGAAGCCATCACGGACCTGCCGCAAGCCTGCAACATCATATTACACATTACAATCCACGCCCCCAGGGGGAATGTAAGAGCCTGGGCCCTTAAGGCAAAAGCTCCGATTGCAATAACATCTGCATCGTCTTTTCGGAAAAAAGCAACCATCTGGGGTGCGAAAGCAAAGCCGATTGCTGCCACAAAAAGAAGGAATACAATGGCCACTTTTACGGAGAACCAATAGGCCTCTCTGACTCTTTTATAAAATTTAGCGCCGTAATTAAAGCTACACACCGGCTGGAATCCCTGCCCGAAACCAATCAGGGCTGAATTTGCAAACATGGAAACGCGGGAAACAATCGACATACCCGCAATGGCCGCATCCGCCATATCCACGGCGATTTCACGCACCGTAAGATTCAGAAGCATTACGGAAAGGCTGGCAAGTCCCTGACGAAACAGGGAAGGCATACCGCCCGCAATAATCTCCCCGAGAAAACGGGGGGCAAAGGAATTGCGGTTTAAGGTAATACGAAGATTTCCTCCTCTGCGGGTACAGATTAACAATACCCCGAAGCTGCAGAACTGTCCCACGATGGTGGCAATGGCCGCACCCTTAATTCCCATGTCAAACACAGATATTAAAAGGGGGTCAAGCGCCAGGTTCAATACGGCTCCCACCATGATACCATACATGGAATAAAGGGCGTTCCCCTGATACCTCATCTGACAATTCAACACAAAAGACATCATGTTAAACGGCGTGCCCAAAAGAATAATGGACATGTAATCAATTACATAGGGGCGGTTGGTTTCCGTTGCCCCAAGGATATTGGCCAAAGGTTTTTTCAGAAGAAGTCCCAGTACCATCACCACAATCCCTGTCAGCATTGCTGTATAAAAGGCAGTGTTTGCAATCTTAGAAGCCTCTTCCTCCTTCTGTTCTCCCAATTTCCGGGCCATGAGGGTACCGGAACCGTGGCCATACAAAAAGCCTATGGCCTGTATTACGGCCATAAGCGAAAAAACCACCCCCACTGCGGCGGTGGCTGAAGTATTAATTCCACCTACAAAGTAGGTATCAACCATGTTGTAAAAGGACGTCACCAGCATGCTGATAATGGTGGGAACCGCAAGGGATACCACCAGCTTAGGAACCGGCTCCGTCGTCATTCTGATAAATTTTTCCTGTTGCGTCATAGTCTCTTATTCGTCCCATTCAATGACCAGTTCGCGGTCACCGATGGCTCCTTCAAACAATCCTTCCAAAATTGTTTCGGTTTGATCCTTGGCCTTTAATTTCAGTCCGGAAATATCCGCATGTTCCCTGACGTCATCCTTGGCAAGGGAAATGGCATCCAAGGTATCTTCCTTCTCTGTCCAGTTAAAAAGAGAAATCTGGTTATCATAAAATTGAACGGAATTCTCATCAATATCCATATCCTGAATTTCCACCTCCGGAAGAATCAGAATTACCTGCGTATCCGTAATCTCAGACTCCACCTTGGACAAATCCACGCCGGCCGTAATTTCGGCAGAATACACCATAGAGAAAGATTTCTTGTCAATCAGCGGAATCTCTCCTTCTTCGTATTTAATCAGTCCGTTATATGTAAGCACTGCTGTAGACAGCGTACTCACAGCTTCTAATTTGTTAGAAATAAAGGCACTGTCAACCTGAGGTTTCTTACTGTCCGTATAAAACTTCATTCCCATAACTCCGACAACTGCCAGTGTTCCGATAATCATCGTGACAATAAGCAACGCAATCAACGCCACAATAACATTGCTGACTGCCATTGACAAACCGCGTTTTTCTGTTCTTTCTTCCATAAGTACACCCCCTCATGTCTTCTCCGATACGAATCACTTATCCCTACTCTTATATTATACATGAAATTTGTCGTATTTCCAAGGCATAACCCCAAAAAGAGAGCTTTACAGTACAAAGAGTCTGCAAGCAGACTCTCGCGCGTGAGCGGTGTTGCTCGGCAACAAAATTCCTTGCCGCGAACTGCGCATCCTTAGCGGAGCGTTTTTTTATTGCATAGGAATTTCCTATGCAATGAAAGAAAGGAGACGGTAAAACCGCCTCCCAGCCTTTTAGATTCTGATTCTTTTTAGAATACATCCGCCTGGCTTACTGTCTTGATGCCCGCGCCTGCAAGCGCTGCGGCAGCAACCTGATTATCATCCACACGGAAAATCATATATGCTCCTGTCTTGTTGGAAAGGAATGCATATGTGTACTCAATCATAACATCTGCTTCTGATAAAACCTCAAGAATTGCCGCAAGGCTTCCCGGTTCATCTGAAATCGGTGCCGCAAGTACATCTGTTACAGTGGTAATAAATCCACCTTTCTGTAAAATATCGTTGGCTGCAATGGGATCCTCGCAAATAATACGAAGAATACCGAAGTCCTGCGTATCTGCGATAGAAAGAGCACGCAGATTGATATTATTCTCCGCAATGTATCTGGTAGCCTGTGCCAATTCACCCTTCTTGTTCTCAATAAAAACGGAAATCTGTTTCACGCTCATTTTTCATACCCCCTGGTTTGTAATTCCGGTCTACGCCGGTTTCCTTTTATATCCTGCATCTTTCGGATAAGCCGAATAAGCATTGTAATCTTAGTCGTGAAGCTTTCTCTTGTCGATTACTCTTACTGCCTTACCTTCACTTCTTGTGATGGTCTTAGGTTTCACCAGATGTACCTTGGGATTAATACCAAGCATTATTTTGATGGCATTCGCAAGGCCTTTCTCTCTGGCCGCCAGGTCTTTCATGGTATCGCTAAACTGCTCCGGTGAGAGTTCAACGGAAATATCAAGTGTATCGGTATTGTTTACTCTGTCTACCTCGATTAAGTAGTTGGAAGTATAACCTTCCTTCAAAAGAACAGTCTCAATCTGTGACGGGAATACGTTTACACCTCTGATAATCATCATATCGTCACTACGTCCCATAGGCTTACTCATCTTAATCAGGGTACGTCCGCAGGAACATTTCTCTCTGGAAAGTACGCAGATGTCTCTTGTACGATATCTTAAAAGAGGGAACGCATCCTTGTCTAAGCTGGTGAATACAAGTTCACCCTTAGAGCCCTCCGGAAGCACTTCGCCGGTCTCAGGATCAATAATCTCCGCCAAAAAGTGATCCTCATTGATATGCATACCGGTCTGTGCTTCACATTCGAAAGCAACACCCGGTCCGCTGGTTTCTGTCAATCCGTAAATATCATAAGCCTTAATGCCGAGAGAAGCTTCAATATCACGACGCATCTCCTCAGTCCAGGGTTCTGCACCGAAAATACCGGCTTTCAAGTCAATATCCTCAGGTTTAAGGCCCATTTCCTTCATAGTCTCTCCGATGTATGCCGCGTAAGACGGTGTACAGCAGAGAATGGTTGCGTGCAAATCCTGCATAAACTGAATCTGACGCTCTGTATTACCTGATGACATGGGAAGTGTCAAACATCCCACTTTATGAGAACCACCATTTAATCCGGGGCCTCCTGTAAAAAGTCCGTATCCGTAAGCTACCTGGCACACGTCCTCGTTCGTTCCTCCTACTGCCACAATGGCACGGGCACAGCACTCTTCCCACATATCAACATCATCCTGGGTATAGAATGCTACAACACGACGTCCTGTGGTTCCGCTGGTAGACTGAATACGTACACAATTCTTTAAATCCGTTGCCAAAAGTCCGTAAGGATATGCATCACGCAAGTCTGCCTTGGTTAAAAAAGGAAGTTTATGTAAGTCGTCTACGGACTTAATGTCCTCTGGCGTAACCCCCTTCTCATTCATCAGGTTACGATAGTACTCCACGTTATCATATACGTGTTTTACCTGTTTCACTAATTTTTCATTCTGGATGGCACGCATTTCTTCTAAGTTAGCGCACTCCAGTTCCGGCTGGTAATAATTTGCCATTGTTTATCTCCTTCCCAATATACCAGGACTGGTAAAATATCAACAAGGTAATTTTAATTTTATTACCAGCCGATGTCAATCATTTTCACAGGTTTTTGATTATTTTTCTGTTATCAGTCTTTCAGGCAACACTTATTCTTTCATGCCTTTACAGCCGTCTATAAACGTATGTAATCCCTGGAACAGCTCCGCATAACGTAAGTTTTCTCCCTCGTACTTTACCGATGCTGTATACAGTGTTAACGGAATCTGACGGTCCTCATAAGCAAAGCACTCTCCGTTCATTTCATTGATTTTCTGACACAATCCGTCTGCATAATCCTTATCCGACTGTGCCGTCAGAATGACAAACTCATCTCCGCCGATACGAAAGACGATATCGTCCTCCCCTGCAACCTTCTCCAACCGCTTCAGGGACTCAAGAATAGCCAAATCTCCGGCCTTGCGGGAGATTTCGTTAATCGGAACCAGACAGCGAATATCTGTACATACAAAATAGCAATCCTTTCTCTTTAAAAAAAGTTCATAAAGTTCACTGATATCAACATTTTTACCCATTAATAGCCCTCCATTCTTATCCGGATGGCAACGTTTCGGATAAAGCTCCGCCTTGTGGTTCTGCATCCGAAATTCGGAAGGATTGCAGTTCCACACACTTTTAAAAGCCCTGCTGAAAGATTCGTGGGTACCATAGCCGCAATCTAAGGCAATCTCCAAAAGATTCTCCTCCGGATTGGCCGCCATGCGCTTTGCCGCCTGCATCATGCGACGCCGGATCATATATTCCCGCACAGAATGACCGTTAATACAGCGAAAAATATTCTCCAAAGAAGTTTTTGAGCAGTAGCAGGCCTGCGCAACATCCTCCGTTCGGATGTCACTGCTTAAATTCTCCTCAATATAGGCCAGCGCAGCGGCCAGAATCTCCAACTTATCCACGTTTCCACCCCTATAATGTATTGATGACTATACTATATCAGAGTCTACTTCTTATGACTTGACTTTTTGACCACAGCTTCTGTCACATTTGACAAAACCAATTCACCGTGCTGATTATAGGCATGAATGGTAATTTCAACCAGACCGTTTTTCTCATTGCGGGATTCCAATTTGGTAATCTCCGCTTTTCCTGTAAGAACATCCTCAGCAAAAACCGGCTTATGCCATTCAATTCTGGTGGATTTTCCCGCAATCAGAGCATCTCCGATCAAATCAGCCTCCAGATATTTCGCCCACACTGACATAAAAGACATTACCCCCGGGGCAATCAGCTTCCCAAAAGGGGTTTTTGCCGCATATTTCTCATCCGTATGAAGAGGAATATTGTCATAGGTCTTTGCAAAATCAATCATCTTTTGTTTTTCAATCACAGCAGGAGCAATTTCAATGGTATCGCCCACTTTTAATTCTTCAAAATACACTTAAATTATCTCCTTTCGGGAAACCAATTCTTTTTTCTCTTTTTGATTAGTATTCCCATGAATTCATTATACATGCAGTTTTTCTGCATTGATTCGGAAAAGTATAAAAGCGGTCCGCACATGCGAACCGCTTTGTTGGTTTATGCTTATTACTAGTTTGTAATAATCTGCTCTGTTTCTTTGTTAAATACGTGAATCTTCTCTACGTCCAAAGCAAACTTGATGGTATCGCCAGGTCTAGCAGTTGTTCTGGAATCAACTCTAGCGGTCATAGGGAACATTTCAAGATCAAAGTATAAGTAAACTTCTGCACCGAGCAACTCGTATACCTTAATGGTAGATTCGAATACGCTCATAGGTGAGTTTTCTACGTACATTTCATTATCATATACGTCTTCAGGACGGATACCGAATGTTACGCTTCTTCCGTCATAGCCACCTTCGATTAACTTCTTGGATTTAGCAGGAGGAAGAGGAATTGCATGACCAGCTACCTTAAGGTAAGCGGTCTCACCCTGTACCTCAACGATTGCATCAAGGAAGTTCATCTGAGGAGATCCCATGAAACCAGCTACGAACAAGTTCTGAGGCTTGTCATAAAGGTTCTGAGGAGTATCAACCTGCTGGATAACACCGTCTTTCATAACAACGATTCTGGTACCAAGTGTCATAGCCTCGGTCTGGTCATGTGTTACGTAGATGATGGTGGTACCTAATCTCTGGTGTAACTTAGCGATCTCGATACGCATCTGTACACGCAACTTAGCATCCAAGTTGGAAAGAGGCTCGTCCATAAGGAATACCTTAGGATTACGAACGATAGCACGACCCATAGCAACACGCTGTCTCTGACCACCGGAGAGAGCCTTCGGCTTACGATCAAGCAACGGAGTTAAGTCAAGGATCTTAGCTGCTTCTTTAACCATCTTATCGATTTCATCTTTCGGAACTTTTCTTAACTTAAGACCGAAAGCCATGTTATCATATACTGTCATATGAGGATACAAAGCGTAGTTCTGGAATACCATCGCGATATCTCTGTCCTTAGGCTCTACTTCGTTAACAAGTCTGTCACCGATTCTTAATTCACCTGAACTGATATCTTCCAAACCTGCGATCATACGAAGGGTAGTAGACTTACCACATCCTGAAGGTCCTACGAAGATGATAAATTCCTGATCTGAGATTTCAAGGTTGAAATCTTTAACTGCTTCGAATCCGTTGGGATATACTTTGCAAATATTTTTTAAAGATAAACCTGCCATTTTAATAGCCTCCTAATTATAATATTGGTCTATCGACCACGTCTTTAATGAGTATACATAATTGTTCAAAAACATGCTATACCACAATTACACAATTTTTTGAGAAAACATTGTAAATATTGCCGACTTTCGTGTTGAATGCGCAAATTCTTTGGCAGGTTGCATAAATGTTTGTTTTTTCGTTGTGCAACTTGTCGCCGCATTGCCACTAAAAGCGAATCATCATAGGAGTATAGCGAATGCCGTCTTCTTCCTGTTCTCCGGCCCGGTCCCGAAAACCCAGTTTATGATAAAAACCCACGGCATAAGGGGAAGAATTCACAGTACACAAATTGCCTCCCTGCTTCTTAATATGGGTCCAGAGTTCCTGCATCAGCGCTGTGGCAATGCCTCTTTTATGATATGCGGCATCCACAAAGAGGAGTGATATATGCGTACGGCTTCGCAAGGAAATCATCCCCACAATCTTCTCCCCGTCAAGCGCAACCCAGACTAAGTACTCATCAATCATAAACATCTTATAGAGCCCGTTGTCCGAAATAAAGTCGGAAAAACTCTTAATTCCTTCTTCGGTATAATCACAGGCCTCAAACTTCATGAAAGTGCGCCAGGCCAGAGCCATGGTCTCCTCCCATTCATCTTTGAGCGCCGGACGAATCACATACTCTGCTTTTCTCATTGCTGAAACCATCCCGTAATGGTATCCCAGAGACTTTTAAAGAAGTTGCTGATTGCTTCCCAAATGGAGGTTTTCACTTCCTCCGTAAAAACATTGTCAAGCATTTCTTTCGCATCCTTCAGAATGGTCTCCCCGTATTTTTCATATAAATCACCGGCCTGTTCCAAAAGCTTGGAAGGATCAATGTCAAGATTTCCGATTTTTTCCATGAGAGAAGTAATCTTCTGCAAATTCTCCTCTGATAAAACAACCTGGAATTTCTCTGCTGCTTCCTCTACAATCTTGCGGATTTCTTCCGGGTCCGTAAGACCGCTTGCAATAACCTCAGCCTTAACATATTCGATAAACTCTTCCATCGCCTCAGCATCTTCGCTGCTGCTGATTAATTCACCCATAACAACCAGCTCTTCCACGGCGATATCCTGTGCCTCGTCGGAAAGGGTCTCTCCGGATAAATTCTCATACGCTTTCATGGCACCGATTAGTGCAGCGGTTCCGGAAATGGGGCTGGGACCCACAATCATAATTTCTGCATCTTCCACACCGGAAGTAATCAATGCGTTCTTATACATACTGATTGTACAATATGTAATATTCTTGGTTGTTACCATCAACCCGCTGCCTGCAGGTTTCTGCTTCACCATAACACTGGATAAGGATCTGGTTCCGATTACGGACGCTGCAATGTATCCATCCAGATACTCATGTTCCATGTCATTGGTAATATAAACCACATTATAATCCGCCAGCTGGTCCCTGGTAATGCCCATGGCATCCAAAACAATGCCCAACTGCTCCTCTGACAAATCAGCACCTAACGCAAGATACGGCTTTGCATTAACTGCTTCCTGTCCGGTTTCCTCATCACCCACGCTGTCGCTTCCCGCATCCTCTGACGTTTCCACATCCGCCTCTTCCGTCTCAGACACCTCTTCGCTCTCGGTAATCTCTTCCTCGTCCGGTCGCTCCGTAGCCGAATTAACCGCAGGTTCCGCTGCGGATACGCACAACACCTGTGCAAATGTCATGGTACACAACAACGCAATACATAACAATTTTTTCATAATAATACCCTCCTATTTTCTGTGCCGCACCGCCCTTCACCCCTTCGCGGGAATCCTCCCGCAAACAGGCAGATGTACTGCAACTAGCAAATCTCAGCGCCTGCAGGCATATCTTTCTCAGGAGTCATAAGTGCAAGATTTCCTTCTGCATCCTCAGCACAAAGAAGCATACCCTCAGATACGATTCCGGCCAGCGTTGCGGGTTTTAAGTTCACAAGAACCATAACCTTCTTTCCAACCATTTCTTCCGCACTGTAATTACTCTTAATACCGGATACAATCTGCTTTACCTGACTTCCGATTCTTACCTGGGAGCAAAGAAGTTTCTTGGATTTCTTCACTTCTTCACAAGCAATAATTTCACCCACCCGGAACTGAAGCTTTGCAAAATCATCATACGAAATCTCAGGCTTGCTTTCAATATCTATCACAGTTTGTTCACTCTCTTCTGCCGCCGGTTCAGGTGCTCTGCGGGCCTCAAACATAGCCTCCGCCTTCTCCACAACTTCCTTTGCATCAAGACGGGCAAAGAGAATCTCAGGCTTGTCAGTCACCTTATTTCCGTCAGGATACAAGCCGAATGTGCGCAAATCATCAAATTCACGAAGGGAAGTATTCAGCTGGACCGCAATACGCTCTGCCGTTTTGGGAAGGAAGCTCTCCAAAAGAGATGCACCGATAATAATTCCCTCTGTCAGATTGTATAAAACAGTTGCCAGACGGTCTGCCTTAGCCTCGTCTTTTGCAAGTACCCAGGGTTCTGTTTCATCAATGTATTTATTGCAACGTTTGAACAATGTGAAAATCTCCGTAAGGGCATCTGCCACATGAAGGGTTTCCATCTTGCCGAGAACTTTATCCAATGTTCCTGTTGCCACTGCCTTCAAATCGGCATCCACTTCCTCTTCCACACCTTTGTTACATACAACGCCGCCAAAATATTTATTGCTCATGGAAATGGTTCTGTTTACCAGATTTCCTAATGTGTTAGCAAGATCGGAGTTGATTCTTTCCACAAGAAGTTCCCATGAAATCACACCATCATTCTCAAAAGGCATCTCATGAAGTACGAAATAACGCACTGCATCCACGCCGAAGAAATCCACCAGGTCATCTGCATAAATAACATTACCCTTGGATTTACTCATCTTACCGTCTCCCTGCAGAAGCCAGGGATGACCGAATACCTGCTTGGGAAGCTCCTCGCCTAACGCCATCAGGAAAATGGGCCAGTAAATGGTATGGAAACGGATAATATCCTTTCCGATCAGATGTAAGTCTGCCGGCCAGTTCTTGCCGTATGCTTCTCCATGGTTACCGTCTGCATCATATCCGATTCCCGTAATGTAGTTGGAAAGCGCATCCAGCCATACATATACCACGTGCTTATTGTCAAAGTCCACAGGAATACCCCATGTAAAAGAGGTACGGGAAACGCACAAATCCTGAAGACCCGGTAAAAGGAAATTGTTCATCATCTCATTTTTACGGGATACAGGCTGAATAAATTCAGGATGGGTATTAATATGCTCAATCAGTCTGTCTGCGTATTTGCTCATTTTAAAGAAGTATGCCTCTTCCTTTGCGGGCTTAACTTCCCTGCCGCAGTCAGGGCATTTGCCGTCTTTTAACTGGGACTCGGTCCAGAAAGACTCGCAGGGAGTACAGTAAAGGCCTTCATAAGCTCCTTTGTAAATATCACCCTGGTCGTATAACTTCTTAAAAATCTTCTGAATCTGTTTCTCATGATAATCATCCGTGGTACGGATAAATTTATCGTAAGAGGTGTCCATCAAATCCCATAAATCCTTAATGGTTCCTGCCACGTCATCCACGAACTCCTTCGGAGTAACGCCGGCTTCCTTTGCTTTTAACTCAATCTTCTGACCATGCTCATCGGTTCCGGTCTGGAAAAACACATCATAGCCGTCTTTTCTTTTAAAACGGGCAATGCTGTCCGCAAGCACAATCTCATAGCTGTTGCCGATATGAGGCTTGCCGGATGTATAGGCAATGGCCGTAGTAATATAATATTTTCCTTTGTTTGTCATCTGAAAACACCTCCGGTTTTTATTTTTTTTCGCTTTCATGGCTGCTTCTTAAAGAAAGTGCCGTTTTATCTTAGAATCCGCCGTACTCTTCTTCCATCCACTCTTCCATAAGAGTTTCCCAGTCGATGGAATCATCATAGTAATCTTCTTCACTGTAATCACTGTCCCAACCATCCCAGTCGGATTCTTCCCAGTTATAGG
This sequence comes from Lachnospiraceae bacterium, assembly GCA_045595325.1. Taxonomy (GTDB): domain Bacteria; phylum Bacillota; class Clostridia; order Lachnospirales; family Lachnospiraceae; genus UBA3766. The sequence continues at coordinate 53,646 of JAZOAG010000006.1, read as the reverse complement.
ACTCGTCTAAATCTGCATCCACAAATTTATAAAGAAACTCCATGTACTCATCGTTGATGCCGATTCCTTCAAATACGCTTTCCATTTCGTAATAGAAGTCCTCATCATTATAAGGCAGTGTAACCGATAAACCTGTCATATTCAAATCAGAATCCGTAACGGATGAATACACAATCGCAGAACTTACTGCAGTTTTTAAGGTATTGGCTTCCGGTGTATCAAGCGTAGAGGCCAGGGCCATTAAATCCACCGCATTGTTATATTCTATCAGTGACAGTTCATTTCCGAGAGCGTCTAACATATTACCAAGACCGTCAAATCGTACTCCCATCCATTTGGCTGCTCTGTCGGTGCCCTCCATGGACATATTATAGTTACAGGAGAGCAAATCTTCTTCCGTGGCATAGGCAAATTCCGTCCATGCATAAAACAAAATCGCTGCATACCTTAAATCAACCAGCGTCAGAATTCCGTCCGCACCGGCATAGGAAGACTCCTTGACGAAATCGTCAACAATAATTCTGCCCAAGTCACGCATGGGAATCGAGGGATTATTCGCAAGAACCGTAAGCCAGTTCTGATATTCCCATCCGTATCCGGATTCGAAATCCTCCGATGCAATCAGGTAGTCCGCACAATCATAAAAGGCATATGCCGTTTCCACACCGCCCATTAAGCAGGCATCGAAACCAATCATTTCGAACTTCACGTTACTGCTTCGCACTGCCGCCTGAATCTCGTCCAATGTAAGGGCATAACCGGCATCATTTTGGGTATCATCATGTCCGTATCCGTATACAACACCGCCGCCGTGATTCCATAAAATCAACATATTTCGGTTTGCCGGATAATTGGAATTACAGAAGGTGATGAAATCCAAAAGATTCTGGGGATCTCCCAAATCCAACTGTCCCAAATTATCACTCACCAGTGACAGGGCGCCGTTCTTTACCACGAAGCGCTGTGCTTCATCACCGGAAATACCATCCGTCTGCCACTCACTGGTTCCGCCGGTCTGAATGACTACATTTACATTATCGGAAAGGGTTGCACCAAGAATTTCTCTCAGATCCCTGGTCGCCATACCATGATTGCTTTCCAGGTCGGAACCATTCATATAGATCATAACGGTAGTAACATCCTGTCCCTGTCCCCGCAGTTTCACAAAACGGTCGCGAATGGCTGTACTATCCACATCTTCCATTTCAAAATTGGTATTCTCATATGTAATGGGCTGATAAGCCACATCCCCAATATCTGCATCCCCGGTATTTACCACGATGGTCTCATCCGCATGGTTCGCTTCCATCATCGCTTCTGCCATGGTATACGTAACCGCAAATCCGCCAAGTCCTACCAATGCAAAGGCAGCTACAATGAAGAATGCGCAAACGGCAACAAGGGAAATTGCTCCGACAATCCGGCTCGCTTTAGACTTAGGCTTTCTTACACGACCCCGGGGCGGCATAGGTCTTGCCCCCGGTTGCATGGGCATTCCCGGCTGGACAGGCTTCGCTCCCGGCTGCATAGGCATTCCCGGCTGGACTGCTCTTGCTCCCGGCGGTACCGGCGTCTGGTTCATATATACCGTAGTCATATCCCCTGTTACGACACGGAAATGCAAACCACATTTGTCGCATATTAATTCATCTTTTTCAATAGGATCCCCACATCTTACACAATAAAGCATCATTTCTTTTTCCCCTCTCATTCCTATGTGTCTCTCATCTCAAGGATATCATCCCGGCCATAGTGCCCCGGCGCCCCTTCGTCGCCCTGTGAGAAAACAATTTATCATGGTTACAGCAAGTACAAATTCCTGAAATCGTAATATGCTCCGGTGTCACACCGGCATTCGTCAGCGTATCCCATATCACACGCCATAAATCGATATCAAAATGTCCGTCCTCTTTCTCGAAATACCACCCATCCTCCAGGTAGGGAAGCTCTGCAAACTCGTAAAAAACATCCTCGCTGACTTCAAAACAGCACATTCCGATGGATGGACCGATTCCCGCCAAAATATCCTGAGGCAGACATCCGTAATCCCTACCCATCCGGCGAACCATCTCCCCGGCAATTTCTCTCACGGTGCCCCGCCATCCGGAATGGGCAATTCCCACAACCTTTTTTACCGGGTCATAAAAGAAAACCGGAACACAGTCCGCAAAAGTTGCCGTCAGTACAATCCCCGGCTCATCTGTCAAAAGACCGTCGTAAGCTTCCTCACCCCAGGGCCTCATAATTCCAAGCCCCTCCTCTTTATGGGTAACATTCAGAATCTTATTTCCATGGTCTAAGGGCGCAATCACTACTTTCTCCGTATCCACCCCCAGCGTATGGCAAAAAATATCGTAATTGGCCAGAATATTCTCATCCGTATCGTCGGTTCTTACACCCATATTCATAGAAGCATAAAAACCACGGCTTACGCCGCCTTCTCTGGAGGAAAACCCATGAATTACTTCGCTGTATTTTTCAAATTCCGGAAAGGTATAATACATAACCTCTCCCAAATAATTCTCCTGCATTTCTTCCTCCTACACAATTCAAAAAACCGTGCGTATCCCTTCGGTTGGCACCGCTACACGTTACCTGAGCAGTTAACTAGGTCCAGGTTGCCTCACGGCACCCGAAAGATTCTACTTAGTGCTGCTTTGTTCCCAACCTGACACGGTTCGTAGATTTTCGTCGCGTAAGACCCAAACTTCAACGTCACTTGCACAGGGCGGCTATAACGGCCAAAGACCTCTGTTCAACATCACCCCCACTAAAGCGATGTGGGTACAGGGCACCGCTAACGCCCCGGCTGCACGGTAATTTAGAGTATAACTACTTTTTATCCGCTTGTCAAATACATTATCAGATGATTAGCTTTCTTCTGATTTTCTCTTTTAAAGTAGCGTTGGAGTTAATATAAAAAATTATAATTGCACAGACCGCCAGGGAAAGGGCCGGATAAAAGGACCAGTTTAGCGAATCATAAATTCCAAAGGATGCATTAATCAAAAACTCTATAATCAGGCAGAAAATCCCCGTAAAAAGCAGGGACATTCCCGTCAGTGTCAGATTTGAAATCTTGGTATACTTCCGAAACAGGGCAATAATCATTACAAATGCCCAAAAAGACATGGTTAAGGGCATGGCAAATCTCAAAAACCATGTTCCGCCCACAACATATTCAATATAGAATAAATATGCCAGGGTGCATATCAAATCCGCCAGAATAGACACCACCGCATTTCCCCGTTTAGGGATAAAAGGAAACACCAGAATGATATATAACACAAAAATAGCCCCAACTGCAAAACCGGACCAGTTGATTCCGTCGGAAATATTTACATCACAAAGAATCAGTACCGGGATGGGTAAGAAGAAAATCAGACTGATTAATTCCAGAAAACTCTTTTTGTTTGGCTTCGGCATATTTCCGCTGTTGGCAAGCGGAAAAATCGGAACAAATTCCGTCTCATGCTTTTCCTCCGGTAAATACACCCGGGTCCCGCAAAGGGGACATTTCTCGTCTGCCGTATTCAATTCCACTCCACATTTTACACAATAAGACATCTGTTAACCCTCTTTTTGCAGACCGTCCTTTTTAATCCGGACGCGCGTTACTCTCAATTTTAACATGAATTCCCATCTTACGAAGTTTCGTAAAAAACCTCTGTTCCAAAACCGGTTCGCAGATACTTCGAATCATGTTAATATACATCTTGCCGCCGTAGGAAATTACGCCGCAGTTATTCGGCGTTGTGGCACGGTTCCCGAGAATAAAATCAAATCCTTCCACATAAGGCTTCATTTCCTCGGGCAGCGTCACATTTCCCAAATTGGAAATGGACAGACAGGACTTCTTCTCGCCGTTGGTATCCCAGATAATACGCAGGATAATGTTTTTGATAAAAAGAGGAATCACTTTCACGATGGCAATTTCCTCCGCATGAACATTTCCCGCAAAACGGGTATTGAAATGCTTTCCCGTAATCTCGGCTCCCATCCGGTGATAGACTTGGGAAACAATCTCTTCAAACGTATAATTTCCCCAGGCAGGATTGATTCCGGGGAGTACAAAGAGTACGAAATTACGTAACGTTGTACTGTCGAAATACTTTCGCAAATTCACGGGAATCAGCACATTTACCGGCTTACGGAAGGTCTGGACCGGTTGTCTCTCATTCTGGATTTCCATAAGAGCTTCAATCATAACTGCTGCCAAAAAAACGGTCAGACTGACATTATACTTCTTTGCCACAGCCAATGCCTCTTCCACATCCACAATTCCGCGGGTGACTGTTTCATAACCTTCCGGATCCGCGGTACCGGATACATGGAAAGAATTGGGCGATTTGGTCTTATTCTTAACCTTCCCCTTATACCGGACGAAGCTGTCCTCCAGTTCTTCCGGTTTCGGTTCTTCCTCAATGTCCAACACGCCCTCTTTTGCCGGAATCTCCACCTTATATTTCAATGAAATATAAGTGGCCGCCAGCGTTTTAAGAAAAATCAAGGCACCGTTGCCGTCTGTAACAACATGAAAAAATTCCAATGCCAGCCGTTTTCCGTATACCACAACCCGAAAACAGCAGGACTTCATCTCTTCATAACTGATTCCTGCAAAAGGATAAGGTCCTTCCTCCAAAATGGGAGGCGGGCTTTTACGTGCTTCTAAATAATACCAGAATATTCCCCTGCGAAGCCTTGCCGCAATCGAGGGAAATCTGGGAATTGTCCGGGAAAGCGCTTCATTCAGCAATTCCTTGTCAATCTCATCCCGGAAAGTAACGGAAACACGATATATATTTATCCAGTTGCGACGTTTCGATGCCGGATATATTTTGGCCGCGTTGTCCAAAAGCATCCATTGATCTCCGCCATGTTTCTTCATTCTACTTTCCCGTTTCCTTCCATTTCAAATGATGCAGTTCCCCTTCCATCAGCATATTAGAGAACTGATTCTGCCGCAATGCTTCGTAAAGCACAATGCTGACGGAATTAGAAAGATTGAGGGAACGGATTTGAGGCAACATGGGAATCCGGATGCAGGTATCCTCATAATCCACCAGTATCTCCTCGGGAATTCCCGCACTTTCCTTCCCAAACATAATAAAATCATCCGGACCGTAGGACACCTCCGTATAGCTTTTGTGAGCCTTGGTGGTTGCCATATAAATCCTGGCCCCGGGATTCTTCTCCAGAAACTCCTCAAAATTCATGTAGCGGCGCACATCCAGATGCTCCCAGTAATCCATGCCGGCTCTTTTGATTTCCTTTTCATTTAAACGGAATCCCAGCGGTTCAATCAAATGCAACACCGTATTGGTTGCCACGCAGGTTCGTCCGATATTTCCCGTATTGGCCGGTATTTCCGGCTGATGTAAAATAATATTCATTGTTTCTTTTATCCTTTATTTCTCTTTTTCTCTCCAAATGGTAGCTTTTCCCTTACCGCTTTCTTTGGATTCATACAGTGCAAGGTCTGCGTTCTTATAAGCCTGTTGGAAGGTCATTCTGTTTTTTACAATGCAGATTCCCACGGAAGCGCCTACCACCTCCGGCAGCTTTTCCTGCTTCATGGCCTCTTTGACATTGTTACACAATGCCGCGCCCAGCTCCTCCATACGGCATTCGTCGGTACAATCCGGAATAAACAGGGTGAATTCATCACCGCCCAACCGACAGATAACGGCGGGATAATCTTCCACGGTTCTGCGGATATGCTCTGCAAATGCAACCAAAACCTTATCACCCACATCATGGCCATAGGTATCATTCACCATCTTAAACATGTCCATATCCACCATAAATATACTTCCGCTAACGGAATCCTCAATCATATCACTCACCGTCTTGGTAAAATATGCACGGTTATAAAGTCCTGTCAGACTGTCTGTCGAAGCCGTATCCCGGATGGTATCAAGCGTGCGGAAATGCTGCGTCATGTCAATGGCCCACAACATATATCCAAGCACTTCTCCCTCTTCCACCACCGGCTCCTTACGGAACTCGTAGATTATATCGTTTACTTTCAGGCTGGTTCTTTTGCCCTGGATAATATCTCTGATGCCGTCTAAGTCCGAGAGAATTTTACCTTTTTCCAGGTTGGGCATAATATTACGCATTCTATCATTAATCATGGTGATTTCTCCGGACATATCCACCACGATGATTCCTTCTCCGGAGAGGTTTAACACCGTATCCACCGCAATGCCGGCAGAACCGAATAATTTATATTTAAGCGCCGCATAAGACACACAGGCTACGGCGGCGAAGGTTCCGAAAGAAATCATGTCATACTCCGAAACTCCCACCACTCGTAAAATAACAAAGGCAAAAAGGGATACAATGGCCAGCATCACCAGATAAAAACGCTTGCGTTCCATACGTCCCGCACTGCGCAGACGCAAAAAGAACACAGTCATAATCAGGATTGCCATAATCCCCACATAGCTGTAGTAAAGATAATACAGCGGTCCCGGTTCCACCAGCGCAATCGGAAATGCTCCTTTGGTTGTTATAGAGAAGGACCGATAGAACCATCGGTTTGACTCCATGGTAAATACACCAATGATGGTCACTGCACTAATCACCCCTTCAAAACAATAAAGCCACACCGGAACCCGCACACGCAGCAATCCGGAAATCAGCCAGGTGAAAGATATAATACTGCCACACTGGGCAAAATATTCCAATTTGGTGGCCGCAGCTATGGAAATCACATCCGGCGTAATCAGCTCAATCAGATAACCTGCCATAAAAATGCAGGCCATGGATAAAAACAGTACCACCGGTGCCTTCAGTTCTCCTCCTTTGGAGGTGGCTGCCAAAAGAATCATTAATATCAGCAGTGCCATGGCTACCACATGGGCAATAATGAAAATGGTCTGTATACTCGGCATTTCCCGGAACATAATGGAAAACAAAAGCAAATGCAACGGATAATACAAATAAAACAGAATGGATGTAATCCGGTCGCCGCCCTTTTCACCGTTATATAATGACAAAAGAGGCAGAGCCAGCATAAATCCCAGCAAATAGAACTTCTCATACCACACCCAGTCATAGGGCAGGATATGACAAATCCCATTTAAGAAGGAAGCCACGGAAATAAAGGCCACAGTTCCCACTGTTGCGCCACAGAAATACAGCGCAATCTTTTTGAAGTTCCCGCGGAACTTATAAAAAATCAGAATATAAATCTGGGGAAGCACAGGCCAGCCGCCGAAGCAGAGAGACACCAGAAATAAAAGGGAAATCAGGATTCCCTTTTTCACCTTGGAATAAGCTTCCTCTCCAACCACATGAAGAACCAGCAGACCCAAAAGAAGATCAAAAATATAGTTCTGACGATGCCCGTACATTTCTCCGAAAAACAAGGTAAAAGGCAGTATGGAAATCAGCCCGAACACCAGAAGCCGCAAAGCATAGAGCCCTCTGTTTCTGGTATGATGATATCCCTCTACGATAAAAAAGCACATAATGGGAATCGTCAAACGGCCTATTATGTGCATAAACTGCCCCGGCAGTGTGAAAAATTCCACACCGCCCCAGGCAAGATGATCAATTGTCATGGCGATAATCGCCACCAGCTTCAATGTAAAAGCCGATAAAAACTTCTTTTCTTTCATAACCCCACACCCTTATTATTGCTTATCGCTCCGCAAACGAGCCACAAAGCGCTCCAGTCTGCCAATGGCAATCTTAAGATTTTCCAAGGAATATGCATAGGAAATTCGTAAGAATCCTTCCCCGCATGCCCCAAATGCGGTTCCGGGCACCACTGCCACCTTTTCTTCTTCCAGGAATCGCAGTGCAAATTCCTCACTGGTCATTCCGAATTCCTTTATACAGGGAAATACATAGAATGCTCCGTATGGTTCAAAACATGCAAGTCCCATCTCTCTGAACTTATGCATCAGATAGCGACGTCTCTCATTGTAGGACTGTCGCATAACAGCCACATCTTCATCCCCGTTCCGAAGCGCTTCCACTGCAGCATACTGGCTGGTGGTAGGCGCACACATAATGGCAAACTGATGCAACTTTACCATCTGCTCCATAATAGCCTCCGGTCCGCAGGCATATCCCAAACGCCACCCCGTCATGGCATATGCTTTGGAGAAACCGTTAATCATTATGGTTCGCTCCCGCATTCCCGGCAGGGACGCAATGGAAACATGGTCTTCCAGATAACTTAACTCCGAATAAATCTCATCGGAAATCACATACAAATCGTGCTCAATTACCACTCTGGCAATTTCCTCCAAATCACTGCGGCTCATAATCGCACCGGTGGGATTGTTTGGGAATGCAAGAATTAACACCTTCGTCTTATCCGTAACAGCCTCTTCCAATTCTTTCGCTGTCAGGCGGAATTCGTTCTCATTTTTCAGATTGATGAAAACAGGAACACCGTCTGCCATGACGGTACAGGGTTCGTAGGAAACATAGCAGGGCTGGGGAATAATCACTTCATCCCCCTCATCCAGCATGCAGCGCAACGCCACATCAATGGCTTCCGAACCGCCTACCGTAACCAGGATTTCTTTCACCGGGTCATAGGCAATCCCCTGTTTTCTCTGAATATATGCGGCGATTTCACGACGCAAGTCCATAAGTCCCGCATTGGAAGTATAAAAGGTCTTTCCTTTCTCCAAAGAGTAAATACCCTCATCTCTCACATGCCAGGGTGTATCAAAGTCCGGTTCACCAACACCTAAGGAAATGGCATCCGGCATCTCGCTTACAACATCGAAAAACTTCCTGATTCCGGAAGGTTTCACATTAACAATTTTTTGATTCAGGGGATTTCTCATGGTGTCAGTTTCAACCTTTCGTCCGTATTCTTTCTTTCCAGGATCGTGCCGTGGTCCTTATACTTCTTCAGGATAAAATGCGTGGCAGTGCTTAACACCGTATCCAATGTGGAAAGCTTATCGGAAACAAAGTTGGAAACCTCCTTTAAGGACTTTCCTTCCAAAGTTACCAGCAAATCGTATGCTCCTGAAAGCAGATATACGGAATTCACCTCCGGATAGTTATAAATCCGCTCGGCAATGCTGTCAAAGCCCTGACCTCTCTGCGGAGTAACCCGTACTTCAATCAGTGCACTAACCTTCTCGATAGAGGTTTTTTCCCAGTCAATCAAAGTATGGTATCCGCAAATAATGCCCTCCGCCTCTAAGGCCGCAATCTCATTTACCACATTTATTTCTTCCGTCCCTAACATAACCGCAAGTTCTTTTAAATCGATACGGCTGTCTTTCTCAATAATCGCAAGAATTCGTTCTCTCATTTTATAAACCTCCGTTATACTATTTTGTATAATTCATCGGACTTCGGCGGCTCTAAATAGCGCACCTCCCCGTCGTTTACAATGATCTTATCATTTCCCGAAGTAGTTTTGCCGATTACGGCGGCGTGAATTCCTGCCGCCTTCAGGGCATCCACAAGAGCATGCCCTCTGTCCGTGGCAATCAGCATACTTCCCGAGGAAATCAACTCATAAGGATTAATCTCATAAAAATTGCAAATCTCCACCGTCTCCTGGCGAATGGGAATCTTCTTTAAATCTACTTCCAGACCTACCTTGGAACTTCCCGCCATCTCCCAAAGGGCTCCGAAAATACCGCCCTCTGTAATATCATGCATGGCACAGGCTCCGTGGGCTACGGAAATCTTCGACTCCGGCAAAACCGACAAATAGGCATCAAACCCTGCCGCCTCTCTGATAAAGGAAAGGGGATAGCGGTTCAGCAGTTCTTCCTGCTTCTCTTTGGCAATAATGCTGCTGCCCTCCAGTCCTACCCACTTCGTTACCACCAGATCCTGACCCGGCCTGGCGCTTCTTGTAAGACAGAGCTTATCCTCCATGGCTTTTCCCACGCCGGTTACGGTAAGAATGGGACGATTTACCGCCCGGGTAATTTCCGTATGTCCGCCCATCACGCAAATATTCAGTTTCTCGCACTCTTCGTTAATCTGACGCATCATTTCTTTCAGTTCTTCTTCTGTCACACTCTCCGGTAAAAGCGCGGAAATCAGCAGGCCTACCGGTTCGGCACCGGAGGATGCCAGATCGTTTACCGTGATATTCACCGCCAGCTTGCCGATATCCTGCTTGGCACCGGTAATCGGGTCGGTACTTACCACAAAAACTTCTCCTTCTTTTAACGCCAAAACGGCGCAGTCTTCCCCTATGCCTGCGCCGATTAAAATCTCTTCTCTGCTTGTTTTAATCTCTTTTAAAACCGAACGTTTCAACACGCTCTCAGATACTTTGCCAATTTTCATTCTATATCCATCCCGACATATCAGATTTGGGGTGACCTTTACTGGGGCGGCTGTCCTGCTGCCTCTGCCACTTCCTGGGCATAAAGAGCTGCCGCAACACCTCTTACATGGTCAATATTTGCGGTACCGATGGCTGCCTGTATCTCCGCAAGACGCTGGGGATTGGCGGTGTTAATGCCCACTACCGCTGTTCTGGGTGACATGGAATAGGAACTGGAATTCACCTGCTCTCTGGAAACTTCCACACCGTTCTCTTTTACAATCTTCCATAATCTGGCCTTGTATCCGATGTGAGCAGACTGAATCTTTACATATCCTATGCCCTGGGAAGCATCCGCGATAATGCGCTCCGTCTCAGGGGTTAAGGTCTGAATAATCTCGTTCTCAAATTCCACGGTACGACCTTCCGGTCTGGTCTCCACACCATAAATATTGAAGGTAACCTTCTTATCCGGCCCGGTAACTCCCTCAATATAAATAGGGTAATCATAGTTATTTACAAAGGTAAAATCCTTTCCTGAAGATTCCGCAATGGCCGCATCCTCAGATACTTTAACATAAGTTACAACCATGGAATGGCTATGTCTCTGTGTGATTTCAAGTTCAGCGCGGATTACCGCATTATAAAGGGTAGTGGAAACCTGACAGATTCCGCCTCCCATACTGTCGACTACCATACCGTTTAAGTAGGAGCCGGCCATAAAATATCCGTTCTCAGTGGTAAACGGCTTCACGGCATTGTAAGTGGAGAATTCTTCTCCGGGGAAAAGAACAGTGCCGTTAATCAGGCTTGTTCCGTTCACAACATTCCCGCTACGGGCTGCATTAGAAGAACTGTAGCTAGTGGTAAAAGTGCCAAGCAAATCCTTTACCTTGGCTAAGTCTTCCTTCTTGGCTGCAGGATCGGAAATTGTAGTAACAAGCTCTACATCTACCGTATCCGTTGAACGATTTGCCAAAAGTGCATCGCAGATGGCCTTGGACGTTGCTTCCCGGTCCACGGCAATTCCGGTCTGTCCGTCTTTGATAATGAACTCACCGTTTTCACGAACCAAAGTAGGATTCACTGCCTGTGTACCCACACCAACGCACTTTTCTTCTACAATCTGTGCTACCAGCGCTTCGTCAACGATTAATTCCATATTATAAACAACACCGTTGTGTTCAATATCCTTGCGTTCTTTATAGCGGGCGACCGCGTTGCCCTTCCGGCCCAGAGAAAGCGCTTCATCCACAATCTGCGGATTATCCCAGTCTAAGCCAAATTCACCTGCGGGAACTTCTGCCACCACACCGTTCTCATCAGAAAGATAAACGACGCAAAGCTTCAGTTCCTCAAGGCGGTTCATACACGCCTGATAAGCTTCTGATTTAGACAGACCTGAAAGCTCAATCTCTTCGATATAAATTCCGGATAAAATTGTCTCATTCTCCTGCGCTTCCGCTCCGGCAGGCATAAATGCAAAAATACCGGCAAACATCAGTGCAACACAAATAAGCCTAAGAATTTTTTTCATCTTGGTTTCCCCATTCACATTGAAAAATATCATGTTTCGTTCTATACTTAAGGAACAGCAGTACCTACTGCTTTCCGTGCAACCGGATTAGCCCGTCACATAAACCAATACGGGAACAACCATTGCAATCACCAGTACAATAATCAAAACCGTAGCGATTACTTTCTTGGAACGCTTATTATGCAAATTCATCATAGGATTTTACCTCCTTGGTTCCTATATATCGAAAGACTTATCTGCCTCCAACGAGGCGCAAGTCCGCTGTATTCTTCGTAAAAATACGCATACTGAAAGGATATTATATATGATATTCCCTATTTTTGCAAGCGTCATCCTGTTTTCTATCTGGCTTATGTATCAAATTCGTAAACATAATCAAAAAAGTCAGAAGAATCTGGATGCTTTCTGGAAAAAAGAAGCGGAAGCCGACCAAACCCGCAAAAAAACACTGGATGACTTAGATTATATCGTCCTTCCCGAGGAATTTCTTCATATCTTCGGTAAAAAAATACCCGAAAATATGCAGGAAAGTGTTAATTTCCTTCAACACGCCACCAACAACCGGGTGGTAAACCTCTCGGGAATTTCCAATACAGACTTAAAGCTGCGCTACGGTGCGGCAAATCTGGAGCTTTTATCGGCATATGATGCGAACTACACCGGGCTGGTACGCCACTTAAATTCCATCGGAGAATTCCTGGCAGAAACCGGAGAATCCGACAAAGCCATTACCGTACTTGAATATGCCGTTTCCATCGGAAGCGACTTAATCGGCACTTACAGGACCCTGGCATCTTTGTATTTAAGCAACGATTCCCCGGAAAAGATTCCGGTTCTGATCTCCTCCGCAACACTGCTTCCGGGGCTTACCAGGAAACCTATTTTGAAGATGCTTTATTCCCTTTGCCCTGAGGACAAAGATGAGACAGAAAGCATTCTTGACATTTTGGATTAGGCGCCTTACAAATACTTCTGCCCAGACGGATGATATGGATGTTATACAGAATCCAATGATCCATGGGCAGTTTTTTCATGAGGTCAAACTCGATTTTAACCGGGTCCGTCTCCCTGGTAATACCCAGTTTACCCGAAATCCTTTTCACATGGGTATCTACCACCACGGAAGGCTTATGGTATATGTTTCCCAGAATCACGTTGGCGGTTTTGCGCCCCACACCGGGCAGCGCCGTAAGGCTCTCCACATCATCCGGCACCTCCCCGCCATGGCGGGCAAGAAGTTCCCCGGCACATCCGATAATGTTCACCGCCTTATTATGATAAAAGCCGGTGGAATAAATATCCTTCTCCAGTTCTTTCAAATCCGCATTGGCAAAGGCCTCCAAATCCGGATATTTCACAAACAAATCCTTCGTTACGATATTAACCCGCTCATCGGTGCACTGGGCACTTAACATGGTGGCAATCAAAAGCTGCCAGGGGGTATCATAATTCAGATAACAGACATATTCCGTACCGTAGTGCTCATCAAGAAGCTTAAGAATCTGTCTGATGCGCTCCTCTTGTCTCATATTCGTATCTCCTGCACGGCAGCATTTCCCGTAAGAGGGTCCTTCTTTCCATAGTCAAAGAAAAGATACATGCCCTGACCGCTCTCCCCACTTTGCAAAGTTTCAAAAAACTCCACATGCGTCAGATTCATCAGTGTTCTGGCATTCATCCCCCTGTAAGCGGCGGTAACCGTGGCTTCTTCTTCCTCTTTTTTATAAAAATCCCAAATCAGGCTTTGTTTCTCTTTGCGCAAAACCGCAAATTCCGGACGGCTTTTCGGTTTCTCACGCAGATAAAAGTCCAAGGTCAGCAATTCCTGATACTTCTCTGTCCCGGAAGGAAACTTCTGCTTTACAAATTCCAAAAGCACCTCATAGCGCCGGCTTCTGGCAGGGGTATTGACAAAATATCCCTTCTCTTCGTAGAAAGTACCCAAGGCGTCAAAGAGGGCAAAGGGATTGGGGAATTCTCCTTCCAAGGCCTTCATTGTGTTGGTAAACTGGGCGCTGTTTCCATAGAGCTCCAGCATAGCCTCCACCCTTTTTAAACGTATCACATCTTCATAGGAAATCCAATTGGTAGATAATACCTCATAGGGTGCGCTTTTTTCATACAAAAGCCCGTAAGCTTCTGCATTCTCTTCCATCAAAGACCCGTGGAGTACTTTCAAAAAACCTAACTGTAAATTATTTCCACCCCAGCTGTAAACCTCGCAGAAGGAACGAATGAAGGATTCCATATCCTCGTAAGGCAGGCCCGCAATCAAATCAAGATGTAAATGAATGTTGTTCGCTTCTCTTAAAAGAGCCACATTTCTGCGCAGTTTCTCCATATCCGTGGTGCGGTGAATCTCCCTGAGAGTTTCGGGATTTGTGGTCTGTACACCGATTTCCAGCTGAACCTGACCGGGGCGCATGCTTTTTAAGCAGGCAATCTCTTCTTCTCCCAGCAAATCAGCGGCAATCTCAAAGTGAAAATTGGTAATACCGTTATCCTTCTCTCTTAAGAAATTCCAGATTTCCAGAGCCCTGGCTCTGTTACAGTTAAAAGTCCGGTCAATAAACTTAACCTGCTTCACTTTTTTATCCAGAAAAAACGCAAGTTCCTCCTTCACCATATCCATGGGACGAAATCTTACCGTCTTATCAATGGAGGATAAGCAATAGCTGCAGCCGAAGGGACATCCTCTGGAGGATTCGTAATAAATAATCCGGTTCTCAAATCCTTCCACCATATTACCCTGCGAATCCCGGTACCAGAAGGGAATTTCTGCCAAATCCATGGGCACGGCAAGCACCGGTCCCTGCAAAGACGGTAAATCCCGCTGCAAAATCAACCCGGGAATCGTCGGAATGTCGGTTGTCTGCTCCGACACATAAAACCTCACCAGCTCCTTAAAACTTCTCTCACCTTCACCTGCAAAAACACCCTTGATAAAAGGGAACTCTTCCAGCAGGGCTGCAGCATTGTAACCGGCCTCCGGTCCCCCGAGATAAAAGTGCGCGGCAGGAAGCAGCTTGTGCAAGTCCCAAAGCAGCTCCTTAATCATATGTATATTCCATATATAACAGGAAAATGCCAGCACATCCGGCTGGCTTACAAAAAGTTCCCTGCGAATTTCTTCGCTTCTTTGATTAATGGTAAACTCCGAAAGTTGCACATACTCCCTGTATTCTCCCAAACATGAATACAGCGAATATATGGCCGGATTGGAGTGAATGTATTTGGCATTGATTCCTACCAGATTAATTTTCATCCCTGTTTCATTCTCCTTCACTTTTCACAGGTCTGCGGCATCTTCCAAGCGCTGACTAAATAACCTCAACGGACCGGCTTAAGAAACTTTTAAGTTTCGCGCTCTTGGGATTGCGGAATACCTCCTCCGGTGTTCCTTCCTCTTCGATTACACCATCGGCAATGAACATTACCCGGTCAGCCACCCGACGGGCAAATTCCATTTCGTGGGTTACCACAATCATGGTGCTGTCTGAAGACTTAAGTCCCGTAATAACATTCAATACCTCGCCGGTCAGTTCCGGGTCAAGGGCACTGGTGGGTTCGTCAAAGCAAAGAATATCCGGATTTAGAATCAGGGCTCTGGCAATGGCCACGCGCTGCTGCTGTCCGCCGGATAACTCACAGGGATACGCCTCCCGTTTTTCATACAGTCCGACCCGTTTAAGCAGTTCCTCCGCCTTGGCGTCTATGGCTGCGAACGCCTCTTTTTTCTCCCCGGAACCTGCCTTCTTACCTTTTAATTTCTCTTCCTCGAGAAGTCTTGCGGCCAAGGTTAGATTGTTCATTACATTGTACTGCGGAAAAAGGTTAAACTGCTGGAACACAAGACCGAAATGCAGTCTTTTCTGCCGCATCTGACTTTCAGAAAGCTTCTCTGTGCGTGCAGCATCAAAAATCACGTCGTCTCCTACCGTGATCTTGCCCTCATCCGGCACAACCAGCTGGTTTAAACAACGTAAAAGAGTGGTTTTACCACCGCCGGAGGAGCCGATAATCGCCAGCACCTCACCTTTATTCAGGGAAAAACTGATTCCCTTCAAAACTTCTTCTTTCTCAAATGTTTTGCGAATATTCTCAACCCTAAGAATGCTCATGTTACAATTCCTTTCCAAAGCAAATTGGGATTTTGTAACCGGCGCCGGTTACAAAACCACTACTGATAATAATTGAATTTCTTCTCAAGCTTCCCGAAAAGAATTGTCAGGATTCCCGTAAACAGAAGATAGAATGCACCGGTATAGAAGATCGGCCAGATAATAGCATGCTCTCCGACTATATCCTGGGCTGAATTCAAAAGTTCATTTACCGCAATAACTCGGGCTAAGGACGTATCTTTTACCAGGGTAATGATTTCGTTTCCCATGGGAGGGATAATACGCTTAATTACCTGGAACAATACAACCTTAAAGAAAATCTGACTCTTGGTCATACCCAGCACCTGTCCGGCCTCATATTGCCCCTTGGCGATACTTTCAATACCGCCGCGATAGATCTCTGAGAAATAAGCTGCATAGTTAATGATAAAAGCAATCACCACCGCAGGAAATCGATCCAGTCCGTATAGCCCAAAAATCAGACCCGGTCCGTAGAATACCAGGATTACCTGCAGCATAAGGGGTGTTCCTCTGATAATCCACACCAATCCACGTACCAGCGCACGCAACGGCTTAATCTTGGACATGGAACCAAAGGCAATCAACAGTCCCAGAGGCAGTCCTCCCAGCAATGTTATGGCAAATAATAAAATAGTGGTATAAAATCCTTCCGCCAGATTGACGGTAACCTGTAAAAAGTCCATATTAATCCTCATCCTGTTGTGACTCATCCCGGGATGTATCACCATCCTCCGCATGGAGTCTTTTTTTCATAATATACATAGCGTTCTCAGCTCGGTTTAAACAGTCTGATAAGTTCAATGCCTCTTCCGGCTTTACCAGCACATGTCCCAGGCTGACCCGCAGCTTGTAAGGCAGCTGCATCTGCTCCCGTTGAATCTTCAGCGAATTCGCAATCTCTCTCAGCTTATTCTCCGCTGTGGCATCATCGGGACACTCTCCTACCATCAGGAACTCATCGCCGCCGTAGCGCACTACAATCCAGTCATCCTTCAGCACATCCTTAATGGCCTTGGCCACCGTACGGATTGCCGTATCTCCGTGAATATGCCCGAAAGAATCGTTGATGGTCTTCATTTTGTTAATATCCGCAAACATCATTGCCACGCACTTTCCCTGGCTATGACACTCTTCCATAAAAGGATAAGCCTTGTTTTCACAACCCATACGGTTGTATACACCGGTTAGGGAATCCGTATAGGAAAGACGTTCCAGGCGTCTGTTCATATCCTTCATTACAATTCCGCGACGGACGTTACGCAAACTCATATTGACATGACGTACCCAGCTGTAGAGGGTATAATCATACATCATGGAAACACCTTCCCCAAAGGCTGCGTATCCGAAAGCGCCGTCTTCCCCGTACAAAGGGACAAGCACATAAAACTTCGATTCCTTCCCTCTGGAATTATAGGT
Source organism: Lachnospiraceae bacterium (assembly GCA_045595325.1). Lineage (GTDB taxonomy): Bacteria > Bacillota > Clostridia > Lachnospirales > Lachnospiraceae > UBA3766. The sequence goes on along the minus strand of JAZOAG010000006.1, from coordinate 36,278 downwards.
GGGAATCAGTTTGGTGACATCTATCCTCTTTCGTGGAATTCTCTTATTATTCTTACGGCCGTATATCAAATCCATCTTCCCGGTATAACCAAGTGGCCTCAAAGGTTCCCCTTCCTGAAGCGACGTAAAGAAATTATCCATCAGACAGATATAGAGTTCATCGCCCTCATAGTGCGGGTTCCAACGGGTCTTTCCCATGTAGTAACACAATTCTTCTTCGCTGACGGCCTTGGAGATCGTATCCGTAATCTCGCACACATATACACCAACATTGGCGCGACTTAAATAGCTGTTGTAGCTGTCACGCTTCTCCTTCATAATATCCGCAATGTCAGGATTTTCCGGCCGGCATCCGCAGCTCTCGTTAAAAATGGCATAGGTATTCACATAACGCTCCGTTTCAACCGCTTTGCCCTCCATCTTGTCAAACAAGTAGGCAACAGCCTGATATCCCAGATCGTCCCAATCACGCCCTACCGTAGCAATGGAAGGAGAAAATGCTTCTGCGGTACTCAAATGGTCGAACCCGGTTACAATCACCTGTTCCGGCACCTTAATTCCCGCTGCTTTCAACACGTTGCAGGCTCCCATGGCCATCATATCATTGGCACAAACCACCGCATCAGGCAATTCCTTGTGTGATTTCAACCATGACGGCAGAATACGCTCTGCATCCGTAACATTCCAGTTTCCCACCAGAAGATTCTCTGCGGGAAGTTCCATTCCTCTCTCCTGCAAAGCATCTTTCAGGGCGCTCAGACGGATATTGCTTTCTGCATTATCAACCGGACCGCTGATAAATACCACATTCTTAACACCATGCTCATCTATAATATGCTCACATAGCTCCTTCATTCCGGAATAGTTATCAGACCCGTAAAAAGGAATTCCCGGAATATTATATTCCAGACTGATTACCGGTTTTTTACCGTCTGAAAAACGTTCCCGCAAATACTCATACTCCTCCTGCAAATGAAATGTATTGGACAGCAAAATATACCCGTCATACTCTGAAATTTCTGACAGGGTAAGAATGTTTGCTTCCCCGTTACTGTTTTCTTCCGTATCATTCTGCAACGAGTAATTTACAAAAAAGAATGCATCCGCATGATAATCTGAAATTCCGCGCCGGATTCCATTGATTACAATTCTGATGTATTCCGTACTCCACGCATTTCCCAAAACTGCAATTTTTTTCTTCAAAAAACCATCCCCATACATTGCTAATTGTCCAAACAGGCGATGTGCCTGACATTACACTGCATACAGTATAATTATAAACTTTTATGTCGGAAAAATCAACGTATTCCCGCAACCTTATTGACGCATCCGATGTCCGAAAACAATAGAAAAAGCACCCGAAAATCAAATGTTTTCCCGGATGCCTTTGTCTTAATTCTTATTCGATTACATTTACACCGTACTTCTCACCAAGTGCCTTTAAGGTACCGTCTGCAAGAAGCTTATCAATTACGGCATTTACCTTTTCTACGGTTTCCGTATCTTCCAGACGGAATCCGATTGCATATTCTTCCTTCGCAAGTTCGATGCCGTCGATAATCATCAAGTCGCTGTAGTCGGTATCATCATTGATTACTGCCTTCGCAAGCACGTAGTCAAGTACACATGCGTCACAGGTACCGGACTTAACTTCCAGAAGCGCATCTCTCTGTGCAGAAACATCAATGTACTCATTGGTAGAAAGGGTTGCATCCGCTTCAATTGCATCTTCACCGGCAGAACCGCTTTCCGCACAAATCTTAATGCCTGTTAAGCTCTCCAGAGAAGCGAACTTATCAGCATTGTCCTTTTTAATGACAACAACCTGCTTATTCTCGACATAGGACTTGGAGAATGCCATGTTTGCTTTTCTTTCTTCTGATACGGTAAGACCGTTCCAGATACAGTCAATGGTCTTAGACTTAAGTTCCATTTCCTTCTGGTCCCACTCGATTTCCTGGAACTTTGCTTCTACGCCAAGTTCTTTGCAAACTGCCTGCGCAAACTCAGTATCAAATCCGGTTAACTCACCGCTGTCAGGATCATGGTAGTTCATGGGCTCATAGTAGGTAATTCCGATTACCAACTCTTTTTTCCCTTTGATGTAATCCCAGTCCTTACCGGAGCCGGCACAACCAACCAACATGGCAGCAGCCATTGCTACTACCAAAAATGCAGATAATAACTTTTTCATATTTTCCTCCACCTTGTAAAAATTTATGAATGAAGATATTTATACTGTTCCTCTGTAAGCACATCTATCTTCTTTCCAAGGAATGCAAGCTTACGGGTTGCCACGTCTCTGTCAACCTCAACGGGCACATCGATTAACTTATCTTTCAATTCTCCGGCATGCTCCACGAGATACTTTGCGGAGAGGGCCTGGATGGCGAAGCTCATATCCATGATTTCCGCGGGATGTCCGTCCCCTGCTGCCAGATTTACAAGACGTCCTTCTGCCAGAATAAAAATCCACTGGCCCGTAGGAAGCTTGTATCCCATAATATTTTTACGCATTTCACGTTTCTCAACTGCGATTTCTCTCAATCTGGCCATATCAATCTCACAGTCAAAATGTCCTGCATTACAAAGGATCGCGCCATCCTTCATTACAGCAAAATCTTCTTCATCAATGACTTTGTTGCAGCCGGTAACGGTAACAAAGAAGTCACCCACCTTTGCCGCTTCATTCATAGGCATGACGTCGAAACCGTCCATAATCGCCTCAATTGCCTTAATCGGATCAATCTCTGTTACGATTACTTTGGCACCCAGGCCTTTCGCACGCATTGCCGTTCCTTTGCCGCACCATCCGTAGCCGGCGACTACAACTGTCTTGCCTGCCACAATCAGGTTCGTGGTACGGTTAATTCCGTCCCACACAGACTGGCCGGTTCCGTAGCGGTTATCAAACAAATGCTTGCAATCCGCATTGTTTACCTTCACCATGGGGAAGGTAAGCTCGCCTGCCGCTGCCATGGCTTCAAGACGAAGAATACCTGTTGTGGTTTCCTCGCATCCGCCGATTACGCCGGGAATCAAATCACGGAACTCGGTATGCATCATATGTACCAGATCTCCGCCGTCATCAATGATAATATTCGGTCCGACCTCAAGCACCTTACGAATATGATTATCATATTCCTCCGGTGTTGCATCATACCACGCATGTACCTCCAGACCGGCCGCAACCAAAGCTGCCGCCACATCATCCTGGGTCGATAAGGGATTCGAACCGGTTACATACATTTCTGCACCGCCTGCCGCCAACACCTTGCAAAGATACGCAGTCTTAGCTTCCAGATGTACGGAAAGCGCAACTTTCTTTCCCTCAAAAGGCTTCGTCCGGGCAAATTCTCCCTCCAGGGTTCTTAGCAAATCACAATTCCTCTTCACCCATTCAATCTTACGCTCGCCGCTTTCGGCCAGATTAATGTCTCTGATTTCACTGCTCATTTCAATAAAACTCCTTCACGGACCCATTGGTCCTTTCTTTCATTCTCTGTGCTCTGACGCGCCGTTTCACCCGCACGCCCAAATCTTATTCTTCCTGTTATTCCTTAAGAATGCATACAAACCAGAAAACCGGGAATGCAAGAATATTGCAGAGCCAAAGTACAATACACCATATAATCTTAGCTGTTGTACTGAGATTCTTATTCATAATAGCCAGAACAATGAAAAGAATCATAATAGGAACTGCAAGGAAAACTGCGATAAAGAATAACACGGTTCCGAAAATAATAAGTCCCTCTGACTCCGCTACGACACCAACTCCCATAATAATTCCGCATAAAATTGAGAGAACAATAGGTGCAAATGCAGCAATTGCTGTTAATACTTTTTTCATAAGTTATTTTCTCCTTTCTTTTGTAGAGGTTTCTCCTCAGTTGCTATCATAACATAACAAAACCGGGGATTCAAATACATTTTACGCAAAATAACACGCCCTTTTACGCATCCCGCAGTTCTTTATACACCTCTTTTATGATAAAAAGTGCAACCGGTCCCAAAATAATTCCTCCCACATGGAAAACCTGTATTCCCACAAAAACGGAAAACAGCAGTACCACCGGATAAATATTAATCCGCTCCCCCACCAGTTTCGGCTCTAAAAGATGCCGAATCAGGGTTGTGGCCGCAAAAAGCACGACACAGCCGGGCAGTGCCCAGAAGTTTCCGAAAAAGGCGGCCAGAATCCCAAGGGGTACCAACACAATTCCCGCACCGATGAAGGGAAGCACATCCAGTAATCCTGCCGCAATTCCCCACGCCCAGGCACCTTTTATGCCCAGAACCCAAAGACCGGTACAGCAGACAGCCACAATGCAAAGAAGAATAATGCCCTGGGCCTTCAGATAAATCCCAAAGAGATTCTTCAATCTTCTGCCGATGCGCTCCGCACTGCGCCAGAAACGGAAGCCGGAAAGCTTCTCATGAATCCGGTCATAATCTTTGGCCAAAAGCAGGGTTCCTATCACAAGAAAGGTAACATATAAAACCGCATTCCCTCCTTTTTCCAGATAGGAATATGAAATCCCCACGGCCTCCCTTCCAAACACCAGACGAAGCTGCCTCCAAAGCAGCGCCATCTCCTGCTTCAGACCTTCTTCTAACGTCCCCGGCTTCAACGCCAGGTCCTCTTCAAAAGAATGTAAAATCTGTTCTATTACCAGAAGAATCTGCTGCCAGTATCCCTCCAGCAACGGATATAAGTCGGAAATGCATCGGGAAATAAACTCATAAAGATAAGAAATCAAAAGTGCACCCGACACCGTAACCGCCACCAGCACGATTCCCGCCTGAATTCCCTTAGGAATCCGCAATCTTCTGTGAATTCTTTCAAAAAGAGGATTCAGGAGCAAAACAAAAAGAAGAGCCGGTAAAAATGGCCCCAAAAAAGTAAACATATATTTCAGTCCCAGCACCACCGCCACGGACACTACCGGTAACTTTACCCAGTTTTTCTTCCACAAAACGCTTCCCCATTCCATAATGTACCCTCCCCGTTTCTTTCCATCCGGCGAATTTCCTGCTGCATTCCTGATTCCTGCAGCGTTCTTCAATTCACTCCCGAAGTTCATAAAAGGCTTTCTGCGTCCCATGGCAACGCGGAAAGCCCATATATTTTGAAGCACCGAACCGTTGATTCGATACGTTACGGATAGTATGTGCACTTCTGTAGTATTTTTATTCGGTTTGAGAAGCCAACTGCTTCATTTCTTTCAAATCTCCCGCGGTACACTTCTGATCGGAGTAGCGCGCCTTGTCATATAATTCATTCATAGGCTCTCTCTCCATCTTCCGGGCCGCTTCTTGGGACGTGTAATACATCAATGCCTCTTTCTCCCGAACCGATCCGAAAATCTTATCCTTGTTGGCAATGGCGGTTTTTTTGTACAGACGGCGCATCTTCTCTTCCGTGGTCCGCCCTTTCAGAATATCAAACAGACTGCGGCGTTCACTGCGGATTTCACAATGCTCCCTGACTTCCACAACACCATCACACTCCTGCACCACGTGCCTGCTTCCTACCCTGCTTCTCAAAAACATAATAAATCCGCGGATTGCCAGATAGGCAATATACATGCAGACCAGCAGCAGTATGAAACTGACAATTCCGCCAAGAAGCCTTCCCAGCATGCTCGCCTCCGGCATTTCCTCCGGCTTGATTATTTCGACCACATCCTCCGCACCGTAATCATATTTCTGCTTCGCCAGCCATGCAAAAATGGCACGCACCACAATGCGAATCACCATAATGATCATATCAATAATGAATTTCGAAATCTCTTCCAATGCCTGAAATCTGGAAACCGCAAAGGAAAGCAACATGATTATTCCGGCATATACGGATACTCTTTTGAAGCCGCTTCCCAAAATACGGGCAAAGGGCATTCCGTCCACCGTATCCTTAGACAAGGTATAATAACGGTTCAGATTTGAAATATAGAAGCACAGCAGATAAAAGCCCGCAAGAAAAACCGTTCCCACGATAATAAGATCTATGGCCGCCTGTCTTTTCAAAAGAAGCAGCATAACCACGGGAAGCAACAGAGAAATGCCCACTCCCATAAGAGGGAACAGCGGCATAACATCTTTCTCCGCCGACAGCTTGTAATACAAACTGAACACCATATATGCTACCACAAGAAATCCGTATAACGCATAGGTTTCCGGCCACAAAAAACTTGCCACCGGAATGGTGACCAAGGCTGCAAGATGCGTAACAACCACCAGAAATACCTGACTTACTTTTTTACGGATTACCTGAAGATATATAGGGATAATTCCTGCCGCAAGCCACATCAGAAAAGGAAACGGAATATAGAAACCATTCAGATGATTCCACAGTTCGATGAACGCAACTCCCACTGCTGCCAGGCACCAGTGATTTAACTGCAGAGCCGCAACTTCCTGCAGGGTATTGATTCTTTTTGCACTAATCATAAACCACACACGGTCTGCATCCTCACAGAGGACCGACCATTCTCCTTTCTCCCTTATCTTCCGGTTCTTTTATCGGGTGAGCACCCTGATATAAGGCTCCAGGGACTTGGGAATTTCCAATTCTTCTCCCCTTTTGTGTACATAAAACCACACGAATTCATTTCCTGCATTCAAATAGCGTTCCAGCAATTCCGTAAATTCCTCGTAGAGATTACTGGAAATAAAGCAGGTTACATTTCCTGTTTCCGCAAAAATGCGCTCCTCGAAACACTCCACCGCAGGCACCACATCGTCCTTAACCTTCAAACGGGCCAGTGCACGGCACATCTGACGCAAATGTCCTGTTCCCACATTGGCATCAACCCGCAAAACCTCTCCGGTCCCCTCATCCAAACCGTTGGAATAAAGGGAAGTACGCATTCCTTCCTTCTGGAAGTGCTGTACCAGACCTGCCGCAACCCGGACGCAGTCCTCTACCTGATCCGTTTTACGCCGGACACCCGCATCCTCTACATTGAGAATCACGCGGATTTCCTTTGAAGAAGTGTAGTTCTTCTGGGTAACCTTCAAATCTCCGGTCTTCGCCGTAGCTTTCCAGTTCACCATGCGCATATCATCATAGGGCTGGTATTCCCTGATTCCCCGGAATTCGAAGGGATCTTCCAAGGTCCGGACCTTAGAAAGAATATCGCCGTTTAATTGTCTTAAATAAAATGAGAATTTCGGAGTATGAAAAGGCTTCGGATACACATATAAAAACTCCTCTACCTTCCGTTCTTCCAATTCTTTCACCGTGAAAAAGGGATCAAACACCACCATTTCAAGACGGTTAATCCGATAACATCCTCGCAAAGAAGGAATAAAATGGAATGTTCTGGTTACCTTTTCACTCCCGTTTAACTGAAACACATCGTTATGATAAAACTGATCCGTGGTTCTTGAACCGGTTTTTTTATCGAATAAAAGCTCCCTTCCCGTCTGAAAGGAAATCTTAATCATGGGAATTGCCATACGCTTGCGGTTCACAACGGTTTCCACAAGAGTGCCGGTTTCCCCTTCCACCAGTTCCGTCTGTCCGAACTCCAGATTCACTTCCAGATCCCGATGCCAGTTTTTAAGATAGTTTCTTCGGATTATCCCGAACACAACCAGGGCAATTATGCCAATTGCTATAATCTCTATCATTTACTGTAATCCTCTGTAGGAACCGGAATTGATTTCACCAGGTTCTCTATGTAGCGTTCATTTTCGGTTGCCTGGGCATAGCCCTGTACAATACGGTGTGACAGCACGGCCACTGCCAGTTCTTTGACATCATCCGGCGTAACAAAGGTGCGGTCATAAAGGGTCGCACGCACTTTCGCCGCACGAAGCAGCGCAAGACTTCCACGGGGGCTGACACCCATGATTACCGCTTCATCCTCTCTGGTGCGGCTTACAATCTCCACAATGTATTCCATCACGGAAGAATGCACAAACACTTCTTCCGCCTCTTTGCGAACTTCCTCCAATTCCTCTGCGGTAACCACTGCCTCTAAGGTGGCAAGAGGATCTTCCTTATTGTAACAGTTAAGAATTGCAACTTCCTCTCTCTTCTCCGGCAGCCCCATGCTCAGACGCATGAGAAAACGGTCCAGCTGCGCTTCCGGAAGCACGAAGGTTCCCGTGGTTTCAATGGGATTCTGGGTTGCAATTACAAAGAAAGGATAAGGCAGACGGTAGGTAACGCCGTCGATGGATACCTGTCGCTCCTCCATACTCTCTAAAAGACCGGACTGGGTTCTCGGTGTTGCCCGGTTAATCTCGTCCGCCAGCAAAACATTGGTAAAAACAGGTCCTTTGCGAAGGACAAAGCCGTTTTGCTCTCTGTCAAATATATTCAAACCGGTAATATCGGTAGGAAGTAAATCCGGTGTGAACTGAATACGGGCATACTCTACATTTACGGATTTCGCCAGGGCTTTCGCCAGCTTCGTTTTTCCGGTTCCCGGCACATCTTCCAAAAGAACATGACCCCCTGCAATCATGGCAGTCATAACATGCTCTATTACTTTCTCTTTTCCGATGATAACTTTCCCTACATTCGCCCTTAATCTGTCTGCTAACTGTTTCCCTTTTGTGCTCATTTTTCCCTGTTTCCTTTCATTTTTTACGATTTAAATGCCTCTTTACAGTCCTTTTATTATACCACTCTGCACAATTTTTGTCACAAAAATATCAAAATAAAGTTGCACTAAAACTTTCTTTTTTTTCTATGCAACATGTTATCCGGCCGATATGTTTCGAGCGCCTTTTGTCACTTTTTTTATAAAAGTCGGAATCATTGATTGAAGGTTTTCCGGCTTTTTGATACGATATATTTATGAAAATTTTTTAAAGGAGGACTGGTTTATGTTCGCAAAAAACCCAATTTTATCCGGATTCTATCCTGATCCTTCCGTATGCAGGGTTGGGGATGACTACTACCTGGTAAACTCAACTTTTTCATATGTTCCCGGCGTTCCCGTGTTCCACAGCAAGGACCTGGCTCACTGGGTTCAGATCGGTAATGTTCTCGAGCGTCCCGAGCAGCTGCCTTTAGACAAGGCAGAAATGTCCCGCGGTATTTTCGCTCCCACCATCCGTTACAATAACGGAACCTTTTATATGATTACAACGAATATTGATAACGGCGGCAACTTCTTTGTAACTGCCACAGATCCCGCCGGCCCCTGGTCAGACCCTGTCTGGTTAAAGGCACCGGAAGGACAGGATGGCGGAATTGATCCTTCCCTATTCTTCGAAGGAGATAAATGCTACTACGTGGGACAGCGTCAGAAACCCGATGCAAGATTCTTCGGCGACTGCGAAGTCTGGATTCAGGAACTCAACCTGGAGACCGGCGAACTTGTTGGTGATACTACCTCTCTCTACACCGGCTCCATGAAGGACTGTGTGTGGGTAGAAGGACCCCATATCTATCACATCGGTGACTACTACTACATCACCTGTGCCGAAATGGGAACCTGCTTCGAACACAGTATTTCCGTAGCACGAAGCAAGGATTTGTTCGGTCCTTACGAGAACTTTAAGTGTAATCCGCTCCTTACCCATCGTCACCTTGGCAAAAAGTGTGCAATCCAGAACATCGGTCACGGCGATCTGGTAGATACCCCCAACGGCGACTGGTATCTGATTATGCTTGGAACCCGCCCCATTGACGGAATTACCGAAATGGGCCGCGAGACCTTTATCGCGGAAGTAATCTGGGAAGACGGATGGCCCGTTGTGAATCCCGGCATCGGTCAGGTACAATTTGAACAGGAGATTAAACTTCCCGCAGTGGAAGATCTTCCCGGCGCTAAGGCTTTTGAGAAAGAAATCCGTATTACTTACGGTGATTCCTTAGATAAGAGACTGATGACCTTCCGTCATCCGAAAGAAGGCATGTACCGGATTGAGGCTGCAAACGAGATTTCTCTTCTTCCCTCTGATGCGACTCCCGACAATCGCGATAAGAATACCTCTTACATCGGCATCCGTCAGCAGAGCTTCCAATTCCATGTGGAAATCAAAGTTGCTCCTTTCGCTTCTGCCAATGCCAAAGCCGGACTGCTTTACATCCACGGCGATGACAACTACATTACCTTAACGGTTAAGAATGTAAACGGGGAACAGATTGTGGAAGCCATTCGCGATGAGAAGACTGTATTTACCAAACTTGGCGAGATTAATTTAGGCAAAGTCTGGGAAAACGGCACCGGCGAAGACCTGGTTCTTTCCATCGAAGGCGATATGCGCAAAGCTGCTTTCTGTGTAAATGAAGAAATTGTTGCGGAAGGCATTGATACCGCATTCCTCTCCTCTGAAATGGCAGGCGGATTCGTTGGATGTACCTATGGACCTTACGCAGTAACTTCCGACGAGTCTGATACGGAACGCGTACATTTCAAAGACTGGTTTATCGAATATTAATTTCAGCATATAAATTTTTGATATGATCAAATTAGGGAGTGCTCCTTGTGGGGCACTCCCTAAAAATTTTCCATCTAAAGGTCTTCTGCTTTAATGGTAATCAGGCTGTTCTCATCGGCATCTGCCGCATACTCCTGCACCATGCGGTTCGCCTGATTGGAAATAACACGCTCAAAATAGTTTCGGATTGCACGGGCATTGGCGAAATGCTCCATGTTAATCTCCTTCATGGAACGAATCTTGTTATGTATAATCTCCTCCGTGCCTTCTGCCAGCAGGTAGTCCTGCTCTTTGCAATAGAGTTTGAATATTTCAAACAACTCCACTTCCGTATAATCCACAAACTGAATAAATTTGCTGAATCGGGAACGAAGACCCGGGTTGGAATCGAGAAACTTGTTCATTAAGTCGTTATATCCGGCTACAATAACCACCAGTTCATCACGCTTATCTTCCATAACTTTAAGCAGGGTATCAATGGCCTCCTGACCGTAATCCCCCTCAATCTCACTGTTTAAGGCATACGCTTCGTCGATAAAAAGTACACCGCCCATGGCTTCTTCTGCCATCTTACGCATATTTTCGGCAGTTTTACCCATTTCGGCGGAAACCAGAATGGAACGGTCTACTTCCACCAAATGCCCCTCTTCCAATACACCAAGGTATTTAAATATGCCTGCCATTTTACGGGCAATTGTTGTTTTACCGGTTCCGGGATTTCCCATAAATACCATGTGTCTGGAAATATTAGTGGTCTTAAAACCCTTCTTGGTACGAAGCTTCTGCACAATCAGAAGATTCACCATGTCATGGATTTCCTTCTTTACATTCACAAGACCAACCAACGCATCAATCTCATTCAAAACCACATTGATTTCCTTGATAAAAGGTTCTTCACTGCGAGCAAAAAGAGTCTGCTTATCCTCTTCTCTCTGACTGCGAATGCCGGGAAGTTCTTCCATCTGGTCGTCGGATTCCACGGTTAAAATGTATTCCTTGATTCCGTTATTGAAATAATCAAGAAGCTTCAATGCAAACTGCAAACGAGCACCGCTGCAATTAATCAGTACGTTTCCGAAACGCTCCATGAACTGATACAAGGTTCTGGTTTGTGCCAGATAATTGGTGTCTCTTAAAAAATCCGCCTTCTCCGCCTTGGCAACCTTCCGGATGGTATCAGGAACCTTCTGCAAGAAACTGTCTTCCGTCAAAAAGTCATTTCCGTAACGGCGAACCAGCATTTCGTTATTCACGAGCTTATCAAAAGTATTGTTAATCAATGCGATTTCCGCAGTCGTAACATTGTCATCGCAGGCCGCAATCAGATACGCCATATTAATCACTTCATCACAGAACTGCAGGTACAACCCTCCGGCCGCATAGCCTCCGATTACCTCTTCGTATTTATCGCATATTTTTTTACATTCGTACAGATTTGCCTTCATCTCCAGCATAGTAACCACCCCTTTATATCATCTGATTTACAATTTCTTCCAATCTTTCTCTGTCGCTTTCCTTCATGGTGGACCAAATGGTTACCATGGGCTCTACCAAGGTCAGGTTTTTCATGGGTTCCAGCATGGCTTTCATCTGCTTTCCGGCGCTGGGTGCCCAGGAGCCGTTCTCCACCAGTGCCACCTTTCGGTTCTGGTATGCTTTACTCTGCAGATGATGTAAAAAGTCCTGCATGCAGGGGAATACTCCGCCATCATAGCTGGCTGCACAAAGAATCATGCGATCATAACGAAACGCGTCCTCGATTACCTCAGCCATATCTTCTCTTGCCAAATCGCTGACAACGACCTTGGCTACCCCCTTCTCTTCCAGCATTTTTCCCAGTTCCCCGGCCACGGCTGCCGTATTTCCATGAATGGATGCGTATGCAATCAGCACACCCTCCGACTCCGGTTTATAGCTGCTCCAGGTATCATAAAGTCCCAGATAATAGGACAGATTTTCGGATAAAACAGGACCGTGCAAGGGACAGATATACGCAATATCCAGCCCTGACGCCTTTTTGAGTAAGGTCTGCACCGGCGCACCATACTTGCCCACAATATTGAAATAATATCTTCTGGCCTCACATGCCCAGTCCGCATCCTGTGTCAGGCTTAATGCTCCGAATTTACCAAAGCCGTCTGCCGCAAAAAGAATCCGGTCCGCAGAATCATACGTCACCATAACCTCCGGCCAGTGTACCATAGGCGCCATAATGAAAGTAAGTTCATGTTTGCCCAGGGAAAGGGTATCTCCTTCCTTCACCGTAAGTGTTCTTCCCTCTAGCGAAAAATCAAAAAACCGGGGTAACATGGAGAAGGTCTTGGCATTTCCCACCAGAGTCACCTCCGGGAAAAGTTCCACAAGACGGGCAATACTTCCTGCATGGTCAGGTTCAAGATGCTGGATTACCAGGTAATCCACATTTCTTCCTTCCAATGCCGCCATCAGATTCTTCTCCCACTCTTCCATTCCTCTCTTGTCTACGGTGTCCATAAGAGCCACCTTCTCATCCAGAATCAGATATGAGTTATAAGACACACCCTCCGGAATCACGTACTGGCTTTCAAACAAATCAAGGGTGGTATCATCCACACCAATATATTTCACGTCTTTTGTTATTTCTATCTTCATTGCTTTCCTCTTTTCATCCAATTATCAAAAAAGCGATTGGATTTACTTTTCCTTTCTTTTTATTTGATCTTGCCCGTCAGACTAATACTCTTTTCGGTCAAGTCCCATACGACTGATAATACGGTTAATCTCATAATAAACCCGTTCTTCGTCCATGGTCAGCACCTGACGGTTGCGCATGGTTACCACACCGTCGATAATAACCGTTTCCACTTCCGAACCGTTCGCGGAATAGGACAGCCCTGCAATCAGATTATTATTGGGCTGCAGGGAAGGATTCTTTAAATTCAGGATTGCCAAATCTGCTTTTTTCCCTATTTCAATGCTTCCGATGGTATCCTCCATCCGCAGGGCACGCGCGCCGTTGACGGTTGCTATCTTAAATCCGTCTTTGGCACTGATACACTGCGCCGTGCATCCTACCCCTTTATGAATCAGAGTTAAAAGACTTAATTCATGGAACATATTCAAAGAATTGTTACTTGCTGCGCCGTCCGTACCAAGACACACATTTACGCCGGCCTCCAGCATTGCCGGAATGGGTGCAAAACCGTTCCCAAGCTTCATATTGCTTGCCGGATTGGTCACTACACTTACCTTATTGCGGGCCAGAATCTCAATATCTTCCGGTGTCGCATAAACACAATGAGCGGCGATAGACGGGTTGTCAAAAAGTCCTGCCCGCTCTGCCAGGGCAATGGGTGTCACACCATACTGTTTCATGCAGTTTGCAATCTCTGTCTGACTTTCGGACAGATGAATGTGAATTCCCATATCGTTTTTGGCCGCCTCTTTGGCCACAATCTGCTGGAAAGCCTCATCGCAGGTGTAGGGTGCGTGGGGTCCTAAGAAAAAGGACAGGCGGTCACAGTCCGCTGCTGCATCTCTCTCTTCATAAGCCTGGCGTAACCGCATGGCGCCTGCCTCATCATTACCGCTTCCCACCAGTCCTCTGGAAATCACGGCACGCATGCCGGATTCTTTCACCGCCCGGGTTGTCTGATGAATGTTCATCTGCATATCATTAAAGCAGGTAGTTCCGCTCTTCATCATTTCTAAAATTGCCAGATTGGCACCCCAATATGCATCCTCGTCCGTCATGGCGTCCTCAATGGGGGAGATGGTTCCGAAAAGCCAGTCCGTAAAAGCCAGATCATCCGCTACATTTCTCATAAACGCCATATAGGAGTGCGTGTGGCAGTTAATCAATCCGGGAATTACCAAACGGTCTTTCCCGTCAATAACTTCCTCTGCCGTCTCGGGAAAATCAACGTTATTTTCCGTATCCCCTTTTATATGTGTAATTATGCCGTCTTTCACGGCAATGCTCACTTTTTTCACCGCAATCTCTTTTTGTGCATCCGGCACGACTGCCAGAATATCTTTTAAAATTATGCTCATAGACGTTTCCATCCCTCCGGTGGCTCTTTTATGTTATCTTGTCCATACCTCCTCATTATACCACACTTCTTTGCGATTAGAAAAGGAAAAAAAAGGAGCTGTCAGACAGCTCCTTTTTGCAGCGTGTGTACAAGCGCTTACGCCTCACGCTGATGTTTCTTCGGAATAAAATAAAAGATTACTATCGCTACCGCCACCAGGATAAAAGGCATCGCTCCCACAAATCCCGTAGGCGCCGGTCCGATAAAAGGATTGCCGCCGTCCTTGGTGAAAAACATTCCCACCGAAGCGATAGAGTTGACAGCCCCATGGGCAAAAATTGCCGGAATGCAGCATTTCGTCTTAAATGTTAAGAAGGATAAAAAGATTCCCATCACGATACAGAAGAAACACATTGCGGCAATGCCGAGGAAGGGGAATCCGGGATAACCCACACCATAATTATGGCCGATTGCCGTCAAAGGCGCATGCCATAAGCCCCAGATCACTCCTGTTACCAAAAGCATGGGAATTGCAGGCATTTTAGCCGCCATTTTAGGAAGAAGATAACCTCTCCAACCCCATTCTTCGCCAAAACAGGTGATAAAGTTTAAGAGACCGCCCAAAAGAAGTGCCTGTCCCACCTGTATCACCAACAACATCCATGCGGGCATTCCCAACATTTCCACCGTGGCACCCTGCGCCTCCAGCGTTGCCACTAAATATCCGCAGCTGGCGTCAAACTTATCAGGGAAAATCAGGAAATAGAAAGCCGCACCCAGAAGCACCATAATTCCGGGGCCGAAATATCCTGCCAGATACCACTTAATGTTTCCTTTTAACTTCGGAATCAGCATGGAATTCTTAAAGCCTTCCCTGGTGATCAGTCTGGTTAAAAACACACCGATTGCCGGGAAGAACATAATTGCGGCAATCAATAACTGCAACACTACCGTAATCTCTGTTCTGATATTCATCATATGATTCACGGGATATACGATTGCAAAACTATAAATATAGGTCAGTGCAAAGGTGATTCCCAAATAAATCAGAATACGTTTGGTTTCTTTCGCGCTTTTTTCTTTTTCACTTATATTCATTTCGCTCATGTCCTTTTCGCTCATGTTCTTTTCACTCATGTCCTTTTCGCTCATGTCTTTTTCGCTCATATTCTTTTCGCTCATGTCCTTTTCGCTCATATTCCTTTCGCTCATGTCCTTTTTGCTCACGTCCTTTTTGCTCATATTTCTTTTTAATAAGAAGAACTAATTCTTAAATCTGACAGCCGTACCGTAAGCCATAACTTCCGCTGCCCCCTGCATTACGGCGGAAGAGGCGTAACGGACACCTACAATGGCATCTGCTCCCAGCGCATCTGCCTCTTCTACCATCCTCTTTGAGGCAATTTGTCTGGCGTTGTTGAGCATCTCGGTATAGCCCTTGATTTCACCGCCGACCAGCGTCTTCATGGATGCCATAAAGTCCCTTCCTACGTTTTTGGAATAAACAACCGTTCCTTTTACAAGTCCGATAGCCTCAAATTCCTTTCCCGGAATATAATCAATATTTACTAGCTGCATCTTCTTCTCCTCCTTCTATTTCTTTCATTCTCTCTCTTAATGCAATCAGTACACCCACAATCACCAAAACAGGCATTGCGATGAGAATAACAGTCAGATAGCCCGGCATGGAAGCCTCACTCACGGACCAGATCAACAAAATAATTGTTACCAACATAAAAATTATGATTGACACAGCTGCCAGAATCGGTGCGCTTCGTTTCTTGTCCGCCTTTTTGACATTCATGAACCGTACTCCCTTCTCCTCCATCTCTTTCATAAGAGATAAGTATCTGGTCGTGTCAAGGTTTGCTAACTGTTCGCCGCTTTGCTCCAACTGTGCGCACACGGACCGCTGCTGCTTTACGTTCTCTTCCTCCCGCTCAAGAGTGATAATATGACGTCTCATACAATCATCCAGAGTCAGATAACCTTTCTGCATTTTAAGTATTTCTTCGATTGGAACCGACAATTGTCGAAGGAGCTTAATCTTCTGTAATACTTCCACATCCGTCTCGGAATAATCTCTGTAACCATTGTCCGAATTACGCTCCGGTGTAAGTAAACCTTTCTCCTCGTAAAAGCGAATATTCTTTTTGGTGATTCCTACCAATTCTTCTACTTTGTTGATTTTCATATGCGTTGACGACCTTTCTTGCTATCAAAATAAACCTTCCACAAGGGGGAAAGTCAACTGTTTTTCGCAAATTTTTAAGGAGTTTTTGCATTTTTCAAATCTTTTTATCACTTTTTCAAGTCTTTTTTGCCTTTTCGCAGGTCTTTTTGTTTTTCTTCAAGTCTTTCCGCTGCTTCCAAGCCCGGTTATTCCGTAACCCGAACCGAGTCCTGACCAATCAGATTGCCGTCTTCATCATAGAATCTGATTGTAAAGATACCTGTCGGTGCCAAATGGGGTGTATCAAAATAGAAGTAACAATATGCGGTGTCCCCTCGTTCCATCGCGCCGTCCCATGTGCCGGAATAAGTGCTTCCGCCGGGGAATTCTCCGCGGAAGGAAACCACTGTCTGTGCACCGGGCGCTCCGCCGCGCAACTTAACGTGGCAGTACCAGGGGCTATTCTTACTTACCGATTCCCTGTCGGTAGAGCTTGATATACTGTTATTAAATGCCGTTACCTCCATCTCCCACTTATAAATCTCGCTAAAAAGCCACTTGGAATCCCGGTAATTTGCTTTCTTAAGGTTGATTAAATAGTTATATGTTCTGTTGTCAGGCGAATCCCTATGTTCCCTCACGTATTCATATTTGGCCTCTAATACCTGTTCATCCGCATCCTGATATCCGGGGCATCCAAGGAAAGCATCAACTGCCGCTGCATACTCCCCGCGACTTGCCAATAAAGTACCGTACCAATAGGAAACCCTAATAACCCTGTCGTCTGCATCTTTATAACCCGGCACAAGTTTAAAATACTCAATAGCGGTTCCGTACTCCTCTTGTTTTTCCGCGTAGCATGCATACCCATAGCATACTTCTATATATAATTCCTCTACATCGCAATTATACTTTTCATCTTTCAGACAATTAACAATATCGAACGCGGCCTGATAGTCATCTTCCTCCATTTTCTTTGTAACCATCTGTTTCTCTAATTCCACGCACTCCTCTTTCTTGGATGCGGAATCTTTATAATCGTCCAGTGCAACAAAGGCATCATAAGCTTCAAGATATCTGGTTTCATCCATAAGGGCCAGTGCCGCCTGATAGTCCGGCCCAAACCAGTCATCTGTGGCTTGCAGAATGCGTTCCCTGCTGTCAGAGTAATCACTAATCTCCTCCCAGAGTTCAATCGCTCTGTCATATTTTCCCTCTTCGGCAAAAGCTGCAGCGTTCTGATAATGAGCTTCATACACCATTGTCTCTGCATCCAAAAAACCGTCCAGATATTCAAACTTTGCCTTGGCATCGTCGTACAGACCGTCTTCCATATTTCCTTTTGCATCCAGATACATCATAAAATTCTTGCCGAAAGGCACACCAACCACAAGTACCAGGACAATGAAAACAACAAGGATGGAAGCAGCAATGATAAACACAGTCTTTTTCATCTTTGCTATTTTTTCATCTTTAATGCTTTCCAGTATGGCTTTTTCTCTTCTTCGGTTATCTTCTTCAAACTGTCTTTGTTTCTCATTTTCTGTTTCGATGGAAACTCTTTCCTGCATCTTGTCCATGATTTGCTCATCATCCATGGAAGAAACCAAATCTCTTCTGATTTTACAGCAGGGGCAGTTAGAATCCTCTTCCCGATTTATGGAACCGCACACACAGTACCACAAATCCAGATACTCATCATACAGGTATTTGGCATTCTCTCCAAACTCGATTCTGTACTGCTTCTTGAATTCAAAGCTGCCGCGTTTAAGTTCGACAGGTTTTAGAGGCTTCCACTCACTGCCGGAAGTTAATTCCGTTCCGCCTTCACAATAAACCGTACACTCTTTTACTGCAAAACTTCTCGTATCCGAATTCGGCACATCAATGAAAACCTTATCGCCGAATTCCTCGTTTGAGCTTGCAAATAAAAAAGAATACTTGAAGTTCTCAACACCCCTTTGCTTCTCACCGGCTCCGTCAAAGCAATCCAGTGAAACCTGCAGTCCCGTAATTCTTTGTGAAGTAATATTCTTAAACTTTAACTGCACTACAACAGCATTGTTTTCCGCATTCGTAAGCAACGTCCCTGATGTAATCACTACACCGGAGCCTTCACTGTACATATTCTCTTTCAGTTCAAATAACTTCATATTTCCAATCATCAATTTTCTCCCCTTTTAAACAAATGGCTTCGTACCTTGTCCTTCCGAAACAATGGCCTACACCAGTAATATATCACATGTTATAAGCTCGCGCAAATCAATCTGTAAAATATAAAGAGCGAAAGTCCATCCATGAACTTTCGCTCTTTCTTTAACGGAGAAAGAGGGATTTGAACCCTCGCGCCGCGTGAACGACCTACACCCTTAGCAGGGGCGCCTCTTCAGCCTCTTGAGTATTTCTCCAAGTCTGTAGATCAATAAATCAATCTATAATTGTTCTCGCGCCACATGACGCAAGAACAATTATATAGTATACACTTCAAGTTGTCAACAAAATTCTGATAATCCTTATAAAATTCCGCTGTCCTATTAATATACCCTTCTTCTAATCAAAATATAAATACCGGTTAAAATTGCACCGATTAAAAACAGCACGCCTGAACCGATAAATCCGGCTTTTGCGGAAGAACTGTCAAAGGGAACAATTACATAGGGAACAATGGCATTATCCATTTCTGACTGTTCCATTCCCATTGAACCTAAATAATCTTCCAAAAAACCTTTTTCATCATTCTTAAGCTTTCTTAAATACCCGTCAACCGTAACGGTTTCTGTGGGGAACTCTTCTGTTTCATAGCCCCACCATGCCTGGCTGTCTGCTACGATGGGATCATAATCTCCGAATCTCGCTGCCCCTACCTGAACGGAAATGTACTTATCCATGTAAATATCTTCCCCTTCTATCGTAAAGCTGGGAATCATGTAATTTCTCTTGGTTTCACGACCATTATCTTCTTCATACATATAGTAATCGAAGATAAAATCTACATCCGTACTGATATGGGCCCCATTTTCTAAGGCAGACCAATCTTCTAATTCATACAAATCCACGCCGGGTTTCAATGTTAAAACCACATTTTTTACATTCACACCAAATAGTACTACACCAATCAGCATAAAAGCAATTCCGCCGGTAAGCAATCTTCTCATTTTCTTTCCTCTTCTTTCTCTTTTTGTTTTTAAAATTTTTATCCTTTCCGTAAGCTCTCCACAGCTTCGCTTATTTTACGGGCTACGTAAGGCTGGTTCATGGTATATAAATGGACTCCGTCCACACCCTGACTCATTAAATCCACCACCTGATCAATGGCATATGCGATTCCCGCGTCCCTGATTGCTTCCGGGGAATGTTCAAAGCGGGTCATCATTTTCACAAATTTGGCAGGAAGGGATGCACCGCAGGTGGTTACCATCCGCTCTATCTGTGCCTTGTTTACCACCGGCATAATTCCGGCTTCAATGGGAACATTAATGCCTGCCAAACGGGCTTTTTCCTGAAAGGAATAAAACATGTCATTGTCAAAAAACAACTGGGACACTAAATGGGTCACCCCCGCGTCCACCTTCTTTTTTAGATTTAAAATATCATCAATGGCATTGTCGCACTCGGGATGCCCCTCGGGATAGCAGGCACCGGACACATGGAAATCACCCTTGCTTTTGATGTATGTAACCAGTTCGCTGGCATAGGCGAAATCCGTCTGTCTGGGCAAATCCGGTACAATATCACCTCTTAAGGCAAGAATATTCTCAATGCCGTACTCCTGAATCATGGCAAGAACCCGGTCAACATCAGCTTTGCTGGAGTTAACGCAAGTCAAATGCATCATGGGAGTAATCTTATAATCCTCGATTAAGCTGCGGCAGATATCTGCGGTAAGAACGCTGGCACCACCGCCGCCGGCACCGTAAGTTACACTGATGAAATCCGGTCTGCACTCTGCAAGTTCCGTCAATTTGCTTGAAATACTTTCGATGGAAGAGGTCTTCTTCGGCGGAAAAACCTCAAAGGAAAACACCGTTCTCTCCGGTGTGAAAAGTTCGTTGATTTTCATTACATATTTCCCTCTTTCTTAAAATAGGACACCTGGCACCCCGGATTCCCCAAAAGCACCCCGGCAAGCAAGTCATTGCCGGGGAATTCAGTCATAAACAACCGGCTAAAAGGTCAAAACCACAGCACTAAGAGCGGGCAAATCAAATTCCACATAATACGGTCTTCCGTCGCACTCGCCCTCTCCGGCGGGAATTGTCTCCGGAATAACACTTCCGGTACCGCCAAAGCGAATCTCATCGCTGTTTAATAAAAGCTTGCATTTTTTCTTTGCGGGAATTCCTACCCGGAAGCCCTCTCTTTTCACGGGCGTCATATTCAGCACCACCAAAATATTCTTTTTTCCGGTTTCGTCTTTACGGATGTAACTGTAAATGCTGCGCTCGTTGTCATCCGCATTAATCCACTCAAAACCTTCCCAGCGATTATCCATGCGATGAAGTGCGGGATATTTACGATAGATGGAAAGCAGTTCTTTCATGAAATCCTGCATTCCCTTATTCAAAGGTTTCTCCAAAAGGAACCAATCCAGTTCTCTGGCCTCGCTCCATTCTCGCTCCTGGGCAAATTCCTGTCCCATGAAAAGAAGCTTCTTGCCGGAATGGGTAAACATGTAGGTGTATCCCATTCGAAGATTTGCATATTTATCCACCTCATATCCCGGCATCTTATTCACCATGGAACACTTCAAATGCACCACCTCATCATGGGAAAGAGGTAAAATATAGTTCTCGCTGGAATTATAGCTCATTGCAAAAGTCAATTTATTATGATTTCCCTTACGGAAAAACGGGTCTAATTTCATATATTCGCAGAAATCGTGCATCCAGCCCATGTTCCACTTAAAAGTAAAGCCCAGACCGTCATCCTCCACTCTGGCCGTAACCTTGGGCCATGCGGTGGATTCTTCTGCGATGGTAACTACGCCGGGATGTTTGCCGCGAACCACGGAATTAAGATGCTTGAAAAATTCAATGGCATCTAAATTCTCATTTCCGCCGTATTTGTTGGCAACCCACTCGCCATCCTTTTTACCATAGTCTAAATACAGCATGGACGCCACAGCATCCACACGAAGTCCGTCCACGTGGAACTGCTCCAGCCAGAATAACGCATTGGCAATCAGGAAGTTACGCACTTCATTCTTGGAATAATTAAAAATCTTTGTGCCCCAGTCGGGATGCTCTCCCAAACGACGGTCGGGATGCTCATAAAGACAGGTTCCGTCAAATTCCGCAAGTCCGTGGGCGTCTCTGGGGAAATGGGCGGGAACCCAGTCCAAAATAACACCAATATTGTTCTTATGAAGGGTATTAATCAAATATGCGAAATCCGCAGGGGTTCCGTAACGGGAAGTCGGTGCAAAATACCCCGTCACCTGGTATCCCCAGGAACCGTCAAACGGATGCTCCGCAATACCCATCAGCTCCAGATGGGTATAATGCATCTCCTTCAGATACTTAACAATCCTGTCTGCAAACTCTCTGTAATTATAGAACCCTGCCTCCTCCGGCAAAGGATGGCGCATCCAGGAACCAATATGGCACTCATACACTGCCATGGGTTCTTCGAAAACATTCTTATCATCTCTGGTATTCATCCATTTATCATCGGTCCACTTGATTTGATTCAAATCCGTAACGCGGGAAGCCGTTCCGGGACGAATTTCGCTGTAGTTTGCAAAAGGATCTGCCTTATAAAGCTTCTTTCCCTCCTGCGTAATGATCAGATATTTATACAAATCGCCTTCCGAAACACCGGGAATAAAGGCAGTATAGATTCCGCTCTCTCCAAACAATGTCATGGGATTTGCCGTTTCGTTCCAGCCGTTAAAAGAACCGATTACATAAACTTCTGTCGCATTGGGTGCCCACACGGCAAAAAACACACCGTCCTTACCGTTTTCACTGCTGAAATGCGAACCCAATTTTTTATAGATATCATAATGAGTCCCCTGACCAAACAAATAGCTGTCATCCAAAGATACAAAAATCTTTTCCACTGTTGCTACCCCCTTAGAAATATTCATGCATAAAGTCCGTTGCCGCTTAATCTTTGTCTTGTCAAACACCTCTGCGGCGTTAACGCGACTCTATTCGAAATCTTTCTCTCTTAAAATATAATATCCGTCTGCATCCATACGGCGTTTTCCAAACAGACGCTTCTTATTTGCCTTGCGAATAGCCTCATCTACGATATCGCGTACTTCTTCCAATGTGATGACATGATTTCCGCGTTTTAAGTCAGACAGACGCTTGCTTAAAGCAAGATGTCCCATATCATCAATGGTATATTCCAGGCCCCTTGCGTATTTGACTGCATAGTTAATCAACATTTCCATGCTCATGGCCGCGATATCAATACGGGCATTAAAGAAATCATTCATATAAGGAATCTTATCCACCAAACGCTGGATTCCGGCTCTGGTATCCAGTAAAATCACCACAATTCCGGTATTTTCCTGATTCAGTCCCTGTAAAAGTTCCTTAATGGTATTCTTATTCATATGACTGGCACTTTCAATCAAAAGCGCTCCGTTTACCAACTTCTGCAACACCTCGGGAATACTCTTCTTATTTAAACGTTCTGCGGAAATTATGGCAACTTTGCCGGAGAAATTACCATCTCCGTTCTGTACAAATTTCACAATCTGCTTTGCCAGCTCCACAGCGGATTCATCGGATTCCGAAGAAATCAGAACATTTCCGGTGTACGCCGCAAGAGTAATGCGATCTAAGGTCTGTGCAATCTGCTCCTTCATCTTTTTGGAGTAGAGATAATCACTAAACAGCTCTATCTCTTCATCCCGAAGAGTTCCTGTGCTGCGGTCCTCTGCATTATCAGCACTCTCCGCCGCATTTGCATCATCTGCCATGGCCTCTTCCAGTTCCTTCCAGATGCCGCCGGGGATTGCTTCCGTTACAGCACCATAAAAGGGGCTCTCCGTTGCAGGTTCTTCTTCATAAGTGCTCTCCACCGCAGGCTCCTCTTCATAAGTAATCTCTGCAGCAGGCTCTTCTTCATAAGTGCTCTCCACCGCAGGCTCCTCTTCATAAGTAATCTCTGCAGCAGGCTCTTCTTCATAAGTGCTCTCCACCGCAGGCTCCTCTTCATAAGTAATCTCTGCAGCAGATACTTCTTCCTCCTCCGCCACAGCTTCCGGCATCTGCACATCTACCGTAATCTCTCCGGTGAACATATCGGAATCTACCATTTCTTCCTTGGCATTTCCGGATACTCTGGCAATCGCCACATCCTCATCCACATCACCGGGCAAAATCTGTGCCATCGCTGCGGTATCATGATGTCCGATTACGCCTACAACCGTCTCTGTATGAATGGTTTCATACGACACCGCCTCCGCAAGAGACTGTACGGACTGCTCGTCGAGACCTTTCATCACAACCGGGCTGGCCTGTCCCGCTACTTCGTCAATTTTTTCGGGATTCTCCAATGCAGAAAGCATTCCGCTCTGTGTATTGACACTAAATTCCGCAAAAAGCTCCCCTGTATGCTGAAGAATCTGTTGGCGGACTTCCTCCTGGAAACGCTGGGTATTGGCAATCTTAATCTGCTCCCAGTCGCTTAAAAAGTCCGCAAGGTTCATCTGGCCGGTAATCTGTTTCTCAACCATGGGCTGTTCCGAAAGCCCTGCCTCATCTGCGGCGATTCCTGTCATGCTACCTGTCACCGCACCTGCCGCCATGCTTCCTGTTGCCGCACCTGCTGCCATGCTTCCTGTTACCATGCCTGCTGCCGGCGCTGCTTCTTCAAAACGAATCTCGGACACATCCCGACCTCCGCCGTTCATGCCCTGGACAAAATTCTCCTTAAATAATTCCATCTCCGGTGTAGAACCACTCTGTTCCATCGTAAAAGGAACAGCATAACGTATATCTTCTGTCTTATCTGCAAAAAAGATTTCATTGGCGTCCGCAGGAATTGTGTTGTGGAACACTTCCTTCTCTCCGCGGTTTTCACCGGGTTCTGCCGTATATCCCTGCGCGGGAGCACTTACCGGTGTCGGTTCCTTTTCCATGAATTCCTTCAAATTCTCCGCAAGTTCAGCCTGAAGATTCATAGTGTTAAACTTACTCATGTCAATGGTCTTAACCTTGAAATCATCCTCATCCTCTTCCTGCGCCTTCTCCATGGCTGCGCGGGCTGCTTCTTCTATCTGGGAATCATTTCGTCTGTCATACTTCTCCTGCTGGGTAGGCGTTAAGGGCGCATGTAACATCTTAAGCTCCATGGCTTTGGTCACAAAAGGTCCCTCACCGAACCAGAGAATCAGCTCGTCACATTCTTCCACACATTTGGTGGCATAGCCCGCACGGTGATAAAGATATGCCAGCTGGTATTCCCACTCCTCCATACGGTCTTTCTTTTTCAACTCTTCCAAAAGCTCTATGCGGTCATCAAACCCCACATTCTGCGCCTCGTAAATCCGGTATCGAAGAATATATACACCGGAATCGTTGGGGAAATTTTTCGCATATTCCTTAAAATATTCAATGGCAGCAATCAGCTCTCCCCGTTCCAGACAAATCTCACACAATCCGTAGATTGCATTTCTGCTGACGGGATTTCTGTCATAAGCCATTTCCAAAAGGTCTTTACATTCATTGCTACGTTTGTTTAATCTATATAACCCGGCAATACGAACCAGCGTCACAACACTCTTCACCCGGCGCCAGTCGATGGTATCCGCCAGTTTCACCGCTGATTTGTAGTCCGATTTCTCCATTAATTTGTCGATTTCTTCCAACCGAAGTTTAAATTCATACTTATCCACAGTACACCTCTTTTTAAACAACTGACCCGGAATCAATTCCATTGTAAAAAAAATTTACGTTTCCGCTTATTCTTTCATCACTAAAATTCTTCGGGTACTAAAGCTTGCTGATTTTCAACGCACCATATACAACATGTTGTAAAAAAAATACACATTACTATTTTCTAGTGTATCATAGGTGTATTGCAATGTCAAAAATCATTTTGTTATTTCCTGTAGCTTTTTTGCGATTTTTGTCATATTTATTCCAAACCATTCTCTTCTCGGAACTTTTTGCTGTCATTTTGAATTCGAAGCTCCAATTCCTTGGAAGAAATGACACGACAATCATGCCCTCTTGTAATCTGCTGAATCAGTCCGTCAGACGATGCAACCGTAATTTCTTTCTTTCGGGAATTCTCTTTGGTATAACGTTCAATATATTGATCCGCCGTAAGTCCCTCTTTGGTATGAACCACTTCGATTCCTTCAAAACGCGTGTTGCTGCCGCTTCCGCCCTTCACCCGATACCCGTCGAAAACCAGAACCACCCGATAGTCCGTGATGCTCTGATATGCAGACAAAAGACTCACCAGCCGATCCTTGGCGGTATCAATTCCCACCGCCGCCAGTCCTTTCAATTCATCCCATGCAAAAATCACGTTGTAGCCGTCCACCAGAAGAATCCGCTCCGCTCTTGCGGCGGGCTTGTACACATACTCTCCCGGTCCGTACACCCTTGCCGCCGGTTTCTCGGCGTGTGTCTTTTTGTAAGGGCTCTTGCCGGGATTTTTGTTGGAATGGAAGGTGCGGTTTAAAATAGCATCCACTTCCTCCGTGCCGATATGATAATCGAAATTCTCCCGCACGGAGGCTCTTGCCATCTTTTCCTCATTCTCGGGGAAATTCTCTTTATCGAATACATGCATGTACTCGGGCACCTCGTTCCAGGGTACAATGAAACCGGAACCGTGGGCACAGAATACGGAGGAAGAAGGGTTTCTCACATCACTCTCCGGGTCATATCCCTGTTGTTCAATTACCTCTTCCGGATTGTGACATACATCATACCCGTCAAAGCTGACAAAAATATGACCGGTTCCGTGCGTATAGGCATTTAAATGTATCTGGTAATCCCGCAGGGTTGCTACCGGCCCACGCCCCTGAAGCGTCGCACGCTCTCCTTTCATCTCGGGAGGCATGACCGTGGCATGGAGAGAATCCAGATCCGTCATGGCCCGTCCCACAAAATCCGCGGGAATATCCAGGGTAAAGCGATAAAACGGCTCTAAAAGAACAGACTCCGCCTGCATCAGTCCCTGACGCACGCCCCGATAGGTCGCCTGACGAAAATCACCGCCCTCCGTGTGCTTGTTATGAGCCCGGCCATTAATGACGGAAAACCGTACGTCCGTCAAAGGAGAACCTGTCAACACGCCCGCAAAGACCCGCTCTGTCAGGTGGGTGGCAATCAGACGCTGCCAGTTTAAATCCAACACATCCTCGCTGCAATCTAATAATACCGTGACACCGCTTCCCCGCTCTCCGGGTTCCATGCGGATATGAGCCTCCGCATAATGCCGCAGGGGTTCAAAATGTCCCACACCGATTACCTTATTGGCAATGGTTTCCTTATAGGCAATGCTGCCCACGTCAAAAACCACACGGTATCCGAACCGCTCTTTTACAAGTTCCTTAAGAATCTCTATCTGAATCTGTCCCATGACTTTTACATGAATTTCTTTGTGCTCCTCATCCCATACCACGCAAAGCTCCGGCATCTCGTCCTCTAAGAGACGAAGGTCCCGAATGGCAGACAGCGGATTGGTTTCATCCGGAAACAGTAACCGATAGGAAAGTACCGGCGCAAGCGTAGGCACATCGTCCCGCATTCCTTCCCCGATTCCCTCACCCGCATAGGAAGTTTCAATTCCCGTCACGGCGTAGATCCCTCCGGCTGTCGCCTCGTTCACAGTTTCGTATCTTTCTCCGTTATAGCGACGAATCTGGCTGATTTTCTCATCATTTTTCAAAATCTCCCGCACTTTTATACTGCCGCCAAGGACTTTCAGGTGGGTAAGCCTCTTTCCCTGCTCATCTCTGGTAATCTTATATACTCTGGCAGCGAATGCTTCCCCTCCCCGGAATCCCCGCATATAGGCATCCATTCCGTCTAAAAGAGTCTCTACGCCTTCCGGTTTCAGGGCTGCTCCGAAAAAGCAGGGGAAAATCTGTCGGCGGACAATTCCTTCCCGAATGGTTTCTGCCGAAAGAAGACCTGTTTCCAGAACCTCCTCCACGGAATCGGTCAAAAGAGCCATTTCCTCATAGGTTTCCGGTGAAAACTTCCCCTCTGCCACGCCTTCGGCGAAATTCACGCAACCGAAATCCAGCTCCGCTTTCAGGTGCTCCAGGATTTCACCCTCGCTCTGCACCGAAAGGTCCATTTTGTTTACAAAAATAAAGGTGGGGATTTTTAACTGCTTCAAAAGCCTCCACAAGGTTCCGGTGTGTCCCTGAACACCGTTGGAGGCATTGATTACCAGAATGGCATAATCAAGCACCTGGAGACAGCGCTCGGTTTCTGCGGAAAAATCCACATGTCCCGGTGTGTCCAAAAGGGTAAACTCCGTTTCTTTCCACGAAAAAGAGGCCTGTTTCGAAAAGATGGTAATACCCCGCTGACGCTCCATGGGATTATGGTCCAAAAAAGCATCTTTATTATCCACTCTTCCAACCTGCCTGATACAACCGGCCTTATAAAAAAAGGCCTCCGACAATGTGGTTTTACCGGCATCTACATGTGCCAGAATTCCGATTACTGATTTTTTCATAAAACCTGCTCACCTCAAATGCAGACTGCTACAGGTAACGAAACATCTCCTTGGCTTCGTCTTTTTTAACAGTTTCCTGTACCAGAAGGACTTCCGCCTTTACGGTCTTATCGCCAAAACGAATGGCAATCACATCACCGACTTTTACATCCAGGGATGCCTTTGCCACCTTGTCATTTACCGTAACACGACCGGCATCGCAGGCCTCGTTGGCTATCGTTCTTCTTTTAATCAGCCGGGATACTTTTAAATACTTGTCTAATCTCATCTTTTCACACTCCACCGCTCCGGAAACCGTTCCCGGTTTCCCATGGGAACATCTCCCCATAAATCGTAAAAACGGGAGAAGCTGCCTTCTCCCGTCTAACATTCCTCATTCAATCATCCGGCTTGTCCCGGACAATCATCTTACCCTATAACGATTCAGAATTAGTTAAGAGCATCCTTTAAAGCCTTACCAGCTTTGAACTTAGGATACTTGCAAGCATCGATCTTCATAGGTGCGCCTGTAAGAGGGTTTCTACCATCTCTGGCTGCTCTTTCACCAACTTCGAAAGTACCGAATCCAACTAACTGGATCTTCTCACCCTTCTTTAATTCATCAGATACTACATCTACAAATGCCTTTAAAGCCTTCTCTGCATCCTTCTTGGATAATCCTGCCTGATCAGCGATAGCTGCAACAAATTCTGTCTTGTTCATTATGAACTCCTCCTTATTTAATTTGAAGTATATTTTCTTGTTCACGCGTCTTGTCTTCAACGCCTATACTATTTATAGTTTGTTTTCCCGCCTTTGTCAAGGAAATTTGTTGAAAATCAAAGGTTTTTTCATGTTTTTAAACTACATTTTGTGAGTTTTATCTATTTTAAACAACTACATAATAACATCCATTGTATCCCGGTAATCGTCAAACAGATAATCCACTCTGTCCTTTAATGCACGATACAGTTCCGTACATGTCAATTTATAGTACGGATCTACAAAGAAAATTCCAAGCAGTCCGGCGGTAAAAAGGTAAAGGATAAGCCATCCTAAAAAGGACAAATCCAAGACAAACGCATCTGCTTTTTCACCGGTCATCATATTCCTTGTTGCATTAAATAATTCACCGGCTTTCAAACTCGAATCTTCTGCCAGCAAATAAGGAATCATTCTGTACTCATATGCCTTAACAAAACCGGGAATAACAAACAGAAGTCCCCATAAGAAAATCTTTATATTCATCAGTAAAACAACGCCTACTACATTCCAGTAATGATTCTTAAAAGGATAAAAAATATCGCTCCAGGATTCGCTGCGGGTCTCCAAATTCAGGTAATAACGGTTCAACCCGACTTTCAGGGGATTGAACACGAAAATGGTAAGAAACAACGACCCTACGGCAATTGCCAGATTAACCATCAAAAGCAACAGGTAAATATCCTCACCGATAATTCCCTGTTCAAACATTGCGTCTGCCGGAATTTCAATATCAAACATTCCCATTACCAGATTCGCCAAAAAAGTGATGCCTACAATCGACCAGTAGGCACATGATAATTTCTGTTTCGCACGCATCTTAAGTTCTGCCCGAGTCCACATTCCATCAAATCTCCTTTCTTATTCAACCACACTTTTCTGCAAACAAGAATATCATATTTGACATATATGTGCAATACGAAATTATTTCTCCCGGCCTTTCCCCCGGCATCTATGGAAAAAAATCCCCCTTCGTGATATACTCATTCCCGTATGGGAGGAGAGCATAATGGATTTTGAACAGTTTGTTTCGGATATAAAAGACAATGGCTGGAATGTATATGGTGCAGAAGTGTACCGGGACGGAGAACTTATTCACAGCTACGCAGATACCACAGAAGGGATCTATGAGATTTATTCTGCTACAAAGGCGGTGACTTCCATCGCCGTGGGCATTGCTTATGACAGGGGACTGATTGATTTAGATGCCTGTATTCTTAACTACTTACCCAAAGAAAAGACAGCAAACCTATCACCAAAGCAAAGAAATACATTTGAAAAGATCACGGTTCGCAGACTGCTGACCATGTCCGTAGCCGGTTTCCCGTTCAGACCGGAAGGGGGGCATTATCTTGATTTTGCCCTTGCCTGTGATATTGCAAATCCGGAGGAACCGGTTTTTGCCTACAGCAATATCCCGACCTATCTGGTTTGTGTCGCGCTGCAGGAGATTTTCCGGGAAGATTTAGGGGATTTTATTGTAAAAAATATCCTGAACCCCTTAGGCATTCACAAGTTCGAATACGGCCGTTCTCCGGAAGGAATTTTTTATGGTGCTTCCAAAATGAAGCTTACGGTGAACGAATTCAGTCGCATCGGGCTCCTTATGATGAACAAAGGCGTCTTCAACGGCCAACGCATCATCTCCGAAGAATACGTAACACTGGCCACTTCCGTGCAACAGCCAAACAAAGAGGGCGGATACGGATTCTATTTCTGGAAATACAGGAACGGTTTTTCCATCAACGGCAAACTGAAACAGAAGTGTTACTGTCTGCCGGAAGAGAATCTGATGGTTTCCTATCTGGCAAACATCACGGATGATTCCCACGACTTATTGCTGAGCATGGAGCGAAATATCCTTGGATTGCACGAGCGGACATAAATCAATCTGTTTTATTTGCCATAATTCTACGGATTGTGATATACCGCTTCATTTCTTTTTCCTATACTTTCATAAGCATGGCATATAAGCTGAATAATTACCAAATTAACTATCAGAAAGGCACAAATAATGAACATTCTTTTTCATGAAAATTCCGACAAAAAAACGATTACATTAACATCCGATACCGTGAAAGACCTTGCTCTTTATGAGATTGTTTCACACATCGGTATCAATGAAAAGGAACGGGGCGTTCTTCGAAATATTTTTACAAACCTTCCCTGTAACCCGGATGATATTCGCTACAGACAGGAAATTATGAAAGATTTTCTGGAAAATGATGATATGACCGATGAACTCGCGGAAGCACTGGGGCAAATTGAAACCCTGAAAGAATATGCCTCCTTCAGAACCGCAGCTTCACAGAACGATAAATCCCTGTATTCCCTTCTTGAGAAACTCAGGGAGCTCTCCGTATATGTAAATGTTTCGGAAACCATTGTGAAAAGCCTTCAAAAGAGTACGCTTAAATCAGAAGGATTGCGCAAGGTTCTGGACGAGTTAAGCAAAGTGGTAAGCGACGAGCATTTTGCCCAGACCAAGGAAGATATCAATGCGATGCTGGAGGATTTGTCCTGCGTAAGAAGTGCCCTGGTTGGCGTGAATTTCACACCGGACTTAAATGTGGAACAGGTTATGGCCGTAGAGTTTCTGCCTCATCCTGTCCGTTCCAAATATAAGCTGGCGGATTTTGGTGCTTTTATGCACAATATCTCCAATGCCAATGTCTCCAATGCCGCCGGCATGTCCATGAATACGATCGGGATTACGGACCCTCTTCTGGTTACAATGACACCCCAGATTGAGAAACATCTGAAAACGCATTTTATGAAAATCAAGCATGCCATGCGAAGCCATATCAAAGAAGACGGCAGCATGATTACACCGATTTACGAAGGACTGATTTATTATCTGGCAATGGCCAGATTTGCACGAAACTTAAAGAAAAAGGGCTACCAATTCTGTTTCCCCACGTTAACAGACCGGCCCCGAACCTTTGAAATGAAGGATTTTTATAATATCCGCCTTGTTTTATCCGGCGAGGAAAATATTGTAAAAAATGACTTTTCCTTTACACCGAAAGAGAATCTTTACCTGCTTACGGGCCCGAACCGCGGCGGTAAAACAATCGTAGAACAGGCACTGGGCATTATTTCCGTTATGACTTCCATCGGTTCATTTGTTACTGCCGCTTCCTGTACGGGTCAGCCTTTCTCCAACATTCTGACCCATTTCCCGATTGATGAGAATCTTACCATCAATTACGGAAGACTCGGGGAAGAAGCGGTTCGAATCAAGGAAATTGTGAGGGCGGCAGATGACAGAACGCTCATTCTTTTTAATGAAACCTACTCTACAACAAGTTCGGCAGACGGCTTATACCTTTCCATGGATTTGCTTCACATACTGAAAGAACTGGGAACTGCTGCCATTTTTAACACGCACATCCACGAGCTGGCTAAGGTAATTGATGAAATGAACGAATGGGACGGAGAAAGCGATCTGGTCAGCATCGTTATGGAAATAAAAGATAACGTAAACACCTTCCGCCTAAAAAGAAGTGCGCCGGAATTAAAATCCTATGCGCACAATATAGCAACCAAATATGAAATTACTTATGAACAAATGAAAAACAGTCGTTTCGTCCCCTAGGAATTGCTGCAGGAATCTATTTTTTAAGAAAATTTTCTTATTTTGAGATAGATTCCTCTCTCATCCGCAATTTTTTGGCAGGCTTCAATCTCCTCTTTGGGAAGTACATCCACAATGGAAAGCTGTGTATGTGTAAAAGCTTCCTGTGCAAGAGAGGCAAATTCCAGCAATGCCGGAAATGCATTTTCAAACTGAGGTCTTGTTACCTTCTGATATTTCTCCGCGGTAGGCGCATTCAGGCTGATGGATACACTGTCAACCACCTTGGCAAGCTCAGGTACTATATTCCGCTTATGATATAAGTTTGCAAGACCATTTGTGTTCAAACGCACCTTAATACCATACTTTTCCTTTGCATATGCTGCGCTGGCAAGCAAATTATCCAATGCACAGGTAGGCTCACCATAACCGCAGTAAACAAGCTCCTCATACCCTGTTAAATCAAAAGCATCCATCGCTGCTTTAATCTCTTCCAGTGTGGGATCTTCCTTAAACCACAGATTATCTGCCTCTCCCACACTGTCCTTGTGGGTCCGGATGCAGAACTCACAGCTGCAATCACAACGGTTGGTAATATTTGCATAAACCTGATTTTTGTATGTATATAAAATATCTGCCATAGTCTAATCTCCTTCCATTCTATGAAATCAAAAAAAACGGTTCTTAATATTTCCTTTATCCAACACAAGTCCGAGTATCACAAAAAATACAGCACTTCCGACAGACTGAATCAGACTTTGCGACATGGAAACCAAAAATACGGACCAGTTTCCAAACAAAATATACTCTGCAAGGAAATAACTTAATCCCGAGATGAAATATGCCGCTACAGCAGCAAGTACATTACGCGGCGTCACAATTTTGCCTGATTTGTTACTGAAGGGAAGCACGATCAGCATCTTAATAATGATTGTTGCCGGTGCCCACATCGGCGCCGTCAGTAAGTCTGCCATGCCTCCGCCGATTGCCGCTGCTGCCAATGCATACGGCCGGGGTAACAGAATTGCCGCCAAATAAATCAAAGCATCTCCAAAATGAATATATCCCCCGTTCACACCTATCGGAATATGACATATATATGCTGTCATAATCGTAATCAATGCTGCCAGCAAAGCAGTCATGGTAAGGTTTCTGACCTTCGACCGGCTGGCTCCTTCTTTTTTCCCATCATTCCTGTCTTCTCTTTTGGTGACGGTTTTTTTAGACATCAAAAGAACCTCCTCATAATAACCGTGATAAATATTTCTCGAAATGAACACCGTGATTTCGGGGAATCTTCTCTCTCGTGGCTTCCTCAATTGCTTCCTGCAAAAAATCAGTTGCTTTCTCCAACGCTTCCCGAATAGATATCCCCTTTACCAAAGAACCGCAAATAACGGAGGCCAACAAATCTCCCGTCCCGGAAAATCCCATTCCCGTATACGGTGTTTCCGCATAAAAACATATCTCCTCTGACACTGCAAGATTGCCGATGTACTCCTTTCCCTCTTTCTCTCTAAGGATTCCCGTCACAACTACCGTCTGTGGCTTTTTCGCCTCTGACAATAGCTTTTTACAAAGGCATTTTATATGCTCAAGATAGTTCTCCTTCTGTCTGCATGCAGTGACCGCTTCGTAATCAGCACCTGCCAAAAAACATAACTCTGTCAGATTAGGTGTAATTACATCTGCCATCTGCGTAAGTCTTCTCATTTTGTCAAGAAACTCTGCATTGACCATACTATAATACTTCCCCTGATCTCCCATCACCGGATCCGCCAGATAAAGCGTATCTTTTTCACGGAATTGCTCCAAAAAATGAATTACCTTTTCTATCTGCAAAGGATTGGCAAGATACCCGGAATAAATCCCGTCAAAGGATACTTCCATCTTCTTCCAGTGGTCTGTGAAATGGCTCATCCTGTCTGTAAAATCGTCACAATAAAAGTCTCCGAACCCTGTCTGCGCGGTCAATACAGCCGTCGGAAGAGGACAGGCCTGCACTCCCATCACGGAGATTACCGGAATTGCTGCAGTAAGAGAACATTTTCCGAATCCCGACAAATCATTAATCAATGCAACTCGTTTCATTTCAATTATCTCCTGCAAGATTTTTTGCATTATTTTGCATTATCTGTTCAACAGTCTACCTACAACACGAGTTATACTGTAAAGGAATTTTGGTCTTGTGTAAACGTCCAGTTTTCGATAATTTTATCATACCAGATTTGTTTTCCATATTACAATACTTACCTTTATTTCTTTCATATTCCGCATTCCGGGCAAAAGAAAAGATACTACGCAGGAAGCATAGTATCTTTTCCAATCAAAAAACAAATCATTCAAATTGCTTATCAAATTCTTTTACAGCATCTCTGTTAAGTTCATCATTATAAATATCAGACTCATAAAATTTTCCACCACAAGCATCCGCCAAGTAATTTGGCACTAACTCCATTCCCATAAATGCTGGATAATTATACCCTTCGCAATCTGTTATACCAAATGTTGACGCCTCCTTAAAACCAAACTGCGGATAATATTCTGGACGCCCAAAAAACAAAATTGCACCGTATCCCAGTTGTCTTGCTTTATTAAGCATACTAGTTATAAGTGACTTTCCAACTCCTTTTCTTTGGTATTCAGGTAATACACTAATCGGCCCCATATTCAAAACTGAAATTACACCTTTTGGTGTTCTAACCTCTGCTTTACTACAAATAATATGTCCTACAATACATTCATCCACAACTGCAACCAAGCTTAAATCAAGAATACCATCTCTCTTTCGCAATTCGTTTACCATCCAATGTTCATAAGGACAACCAATTTGTCCTCTTTCAATTCTTCCTGGGTATGAAAAAGCGATTTTTGTTATTTGCTCTACTCGATAATAATCTTTCTCTTCTTCCAATCTAACTAAGATATCCATATTGTTCTCCTTTTCTTTCAGGAGTTAATAAATCATCCTCCTGCATTTGTTGTTATGTCTTTTCATTTTCAACCCTGCCTTTCCTACAAAATTTATTATAACGCATACGCGGTATAAAACTCTTTTAGTCAGTTTCCCTACGACAATTATATCAAGTATCTTCATTTTTACAATCAGATTCATCGGCTATGTTCCTGCTGATACATCACTTCATAAGCCTTTTCTCTGTTCTTTCGTTCCAATTCGGCTTTATCATCAATGAGTTTATTATATCGGTCTGCCAATTCGTTGTATTCCTTTACCATATCCTCCAATTTTTTGTTAAGTTCTTCTTTTTCCTGCTCCATTTTCTTCTTGTATTCCTTTGCAGACAATCCGCCCTACTTCTTTTCTTCGGTTTCTTCATATTCATCTATGTTAAAACCGTGCTTTTTAAGTATAATCGGCATAATTCGGTGCATTGAAGTTATAAAATCTCTTGTGATAAGTGTTTTTGCTGATAATCGGTTGTCTTCGGTAATCATTGTATTCGTCCAAGCGTTCAAGTGGTAATTCTTCGGGGTATGAAAATACCGCCTCACAAATCCAATTACTTGCTTTGGTAATTCTGCCACCGCTTGCCACAAAAAGGCACAAGTCCATCTTGAACTTGTGCCTTTAAACCATACTTTATTAAAATCAATTCCTTGACTGCCCAATATACTCTTCGATAACGGCCAACATTTCGGTTGCTCTTATATATTGTTCTTCGGCATCTTGTTTCGAGACGAT
>JAZOAG010000005.1:0-5638 GCA_045595325.1 Lachnospiraceae bacterium | reverse complement strand
ATACCCTGTTTTATTTTATGTGACATCTAATGTCTCACATCCCATGATGTAATTTCATCTACAAGTCCCTGCAGATTGGATTGATGAAGATAATGATCCCCTGAAATGATTGACACCTTGCTATCCTTATTCGTTATTACGTCCTTGTGAAGCTGCTCCCATTTCGCATCTTCGCTTACGGTATCATTTGCAAGTATATACAAGACAGGCACGGTATCAGGAAATGTAAGATTCATGCACTTTTCTTCATTAGAAACCATATTTTTATACTCATTCAGCCTTGTATCATTGTACTGTGCTGAACACCATAGTGCTTTGCACAATTCTAACTCATCCGCCTTTGCAGATGGAAACTGGTCCTTAATTACTTCTTCAGAACTTGCCAAGCGTAGCAATCCTGACTTAATCATTATTGTTCGTAGACGTTTTGCATTTGAATATGCTTCATGGTCTGCTTCTTCTATTTCTGCCGGTACTGTTGCATCAATTCCTATGAAAGCTTCCACTTCATTCGGATATTGATTGGTATAATACAGTGAGTATAAGCCGGAAAAAGAATGTGCGATTATGGTATATTTGTCATACCCCAAATGTTGCATCAATTCATGAAGTTCTTTTGTATAATTTTCCACAGTTCTTTCTGTATCAGACCAATCGCTAATACCCACTCCTGGCGGTTCATATACAACGACCTTGTATTTATCGGACAGTTTAATTGCAAGGGCATCAAATTCGTAATGAGCTGATATACATTCTAACCCTGGAAGAATAACAACTACTTGCTCTGATTCACTATCATATAATGTATAGTTCACCCTGTCACCATTGCTGTTTGTAAAAAACTCTCCATACTTTGCAGCTGCAATTACTTCCAAGTCTTTTTTTGTTTCAATGCTATTCCATATAGTCATAACAACAATTAATAAAACCGGAATAGCCAATAAAACAGCCTAAAGCTACCGTAAGGCATCGATTACAGATTGCAAAATTGGATAAGGAAGTATTGGCAGAAAAGGAAGCTGATAGTTCTTTCCAGTTAAATTTAACTGACCTGATGGAATTAGAAAAGGTAAAAGATATTGAAGAACGTAATCGTATCTTGAAATCCGCAAGCTCATCCAGAGATATTGTATGGAGAGCGCATAGTGCTGTGGCGGAGGAAGCACGTAATAAGGTTAAAGCGAAAATCATTGAAATGCTTTCTGCAGAACCCAATTCGATTCCGGTTGCTCCTGAAAATGTTTCTCACGAAATATATTCAGGAAAATGGGAAACGCTGAAACGCTTTAGCTTGGACGAGGATGCTCCAAAGGAAATTAAGATTAAGAAGAAAGAAAAGGATGAAGTATATTATCTTTCTTACATAAGAGAAATTCTCGTTGTGAAAAAGGCTGCAAAGAAACCGGAAACAAAAGAAGATAAAGCGAAAAAAGAACGTGACAGAAAACGTAAGGAGGCACGTGAGTTGCAGAAACATCTGGATACCAGAAGAACGGAATTTGTTCAGGCAATCCTAAACGGTATTATTAAGCCTCTTCCGGCAAAGAAGGAAAACGAATTACTTCCTAAACTTTGGAAGACACTTACAAATCAGTCCTTCTATTTTTCCTTATCCAGTATGACAACTGTATTGACTGGTAAAAGCAAATACTCTATGAATTCTGAAGAAGATTGGGACGCAGCAACGAAAAAGATGAATGATGCAGGTATGTTTACACAAATGATTGCTATTTTATCTTATAGCTGTGACACTTGCGGAGAACTTTGCAATTATGATGCGAGCTGGAATAAAGATCGTGCACATAAATTACTTGATGCGTTTGACATTCTGAAAGAATACGGATGGTCCTTCACAGAAGAAGAAGCACTTCTTAACGGTACTCATGAACTGTATGAGAAACCGGAACCTGAAGAACCTGCGGAACCTGAGAAAACAGAGGAAAAATCGGCATAAAACTTATAATAGTACCACATATAGAATAACCACTATGAAATGCAAAAGTTTCATAGTGGTTCATAGTGGTCATTTGTATTCTTTTACTTGAAAAAAAATAAAAAACGTGTTATTGTATATCTGTGAAATTGTACACACAAAATGTGGTATATGATTGCACAAATGGAACCTTTAAACTTAAACCTTGAAAAAAGGCAGAAAAAAACCGATGTTGGCGCATCGGTTAAATAATTGCTACTTGCAATTCACATCTCTCTTAAACTTGATTTCATTATAATCGAAAGATGTGTAATTGTCAAGTCTTATTTTCTATACTCTTTTTCAAGTTTTCATTATTCTTAGTGAATTATTTCCATGAACAAATCGATTAGTTATAATATTGTTTTTTATGAACTTTTTCTTTGTTCTGGTAATACTTCCAGAAAGATTTTATATGAAACTTAAAACTTCACTTTTGAAAAAATTAATAGAAAAAAAAGTGTCTGCAAGTGAACTTTCATTATTACTGTATTGTGTGCAAAGACAGGATAATGATGGTTTGGTTCTCGGCGTACATTATAAAGATTATTGTAATAATGCCGATCTGTTGAATGACCCGCCAAAAATGGTGCATCGTTCAACTCCGAAGGACCCGAGTCAAAGCGACGGCGCAGAACGTACAAATCAATTTTTGAAAATATTCATTCTGATACTTGTGATTCTGCTCGGATGTTTTGGATTGTTTGCGTTAGGCATATCTCAGGGACAGATTATACTGTAGGACGTTGATTTTGGATTTGTGGACAGGCATAGCCTGAAGAGGGATACATATTGGATGAAAAAAAGAGTCTAAGTTGGACAAACAAAGGAAAAAAAGATTTATTTGAGACTTTTGCAGTGGAATTGCAGGAGTATTATGAATCAGATAAAATGCCGGGTAGCTGCGACAGAGAGATGCAGTATTGGCTGGAGTTACAGAATGAACGTTTACAGGGAAAAGACCTTTCCATGAAATATCATTTCGTGCCAAGAGACATTCCTGATAATATGAAAAGAGAACCTATATTATCTTACGCGGATGATAAGTACAAAACGAAAGCATTCTGTAGACCTTGTCGGTTTGAAGGGAAATTTTATCGCGGAACGAAGCAAATATATTCCTATAAAGAGAAGCGGAATTTATTTCAGAGCATTACATTCCGTAAGAATCCCGAAGTGGGGGAAAATGAAGAATATATTTGCCCCAACTGCGGTGCCGGAACCACCATTAAGGGGTTGCTGGACGGATGTGATTATTGCCAGACCCGTTTTAAAATGGATGAGCTGTTTCCGAAGGTAACAGGTTTTTACATGTTAAAAGATTTTACGGGAAGCAAAAAGGATTTGGCGTGGGAGATTTTAAGAATTGTTCTTCCTACGATTTTGGTGTGCTTCCTGATTTCCGCCTATTTTGAATGTTTCGTAAACGGCAACGGTTTATTCCCCGGAGCCTTAATCGCCTTGCTTCAGGGAAGCATCATAGGCCTTGTGATTGGATATCTGTTGTGGTGTGTTTACAAGGTTGGTTCCGTTCTTGTGACCGGCGCTGAGTCTGCCGACATGCTGGTTGGTGCAAGCGGCTCCAAACAGAAATTTGAGAAACAAATGAAGAAGTATTCTCCGGAATTTTCTTATGCTTTTTTTACCAATAAGGTAATTTCCATGCTGAGAGTTCTTCTTTATGCCAAGGATGTGAAAGAAATTCCTTTTTACGCAGGAGAGTCTGTGGGGGATTTGTTTGAGGATATTGCGGATGCCCATTTTCGTGGCTCTATGGGATTGAAAAAGTTCGAAGTTAAGGATAATTATTGCTATGTGACGGTAGATGCGTACATGGATGTTATCTATGCCAAAACAGGCATTCGTAAAAAAGAGGTTACTTACCGTATGGAACTTCGTAAAGATATCAGTGTCCCCATGGACATGAATTTCTCAATTGCCAGAATTCATTGCCCGAACTGTAACACCAGTTTCGATGCCACCAGACGATGCGATTGCCCCGCCTGCGGTACAAGATACGAGGTAACTGACGACT
This sequence comes from Lachnospiraceae bacterium, assembly GCA_045595325.1. GTDB lineage: Bacteria > Bacillota > Clostridia > Lachnospirales > Lachnospiraceae > UBA3766. The sequence goes on along the minus strand of JAZOAG010000005.1, from coordinate 1,631 downwards.
GGGTAGTTTTAAGCGTGAAGAAGAAATAGGCGGGTGGTTTTTGTCGCCGGCGGTTTGTGTGTTTTAAGAAGGGGGAAAGATTTATGGATGATAAAAAAATCATTAGTGAATTGAATAAAGGTGTTAAAAAGGGTTCCGTTTTTTCGACTTTAATAAGTTTCCTGTTATACACGGTAGTAGTAATGGGAGTTATACTTTCCTTTGTATCAATGATAAGCGGAAGTAAGATAGGATTCTTATTACTGCTCATTTCGGCAGGGATCATTTTTATTATGATTATTCGTTCCGCAATCACTACCAAGAAAGCGAAAAAAAGAAAAGAGATAATGGGTGAATATGTGATTAAACCTTTGTTGGAAGAACGTCTTGAAGTACTGGAATATTCTCCGAATAAAAAGTTAGACAAGAATTCTATTTCGCAATGCAAGATTCTTCCCGGTTTCAGCAAGCTTCAGGCCACGGACTATTTTCGCACCATGTATAAAGGTGTAGAGATGGAATATTGCGATTTGGTTTTGACGGCAGAACGGGAGAAAACATATAATGACGGAAGCTCTAACAGTTATACCGAAACCGTATTTCGCGGAAGTTTTATCAGACTGCATTTAGAAAAGAACCTGTATGGATATGTAACACTCATGGAACGAAAAAACCATAAAAAGGGGAAATCTTTAGTGGATTCACTCTTTGGTGTAATGGGGAAAAATAATCTCATTGAAACGAAAGATGAAACGTTTGACAATTATTTCGAGGTAAGAAGTGATGATGAGCATATGGCGCTTGAACTCTTAACACCGCAGTTTAGGGACCGAATTGTAAAGATTGATGAAATGGCTCAGGGGTATACCAATATTGACTTTAGTGCTGATGAGGTTACTCTTGCCCTAAATAATAACAGCGATAACTTTGAAATCAACAAAAAGATTACAAATGTCAATGACCTGGAAGAAAGAAGGAATCGCATGAGAACCCAGCTTTCCACCGTTCTGGCAATCGTGGATGAGGTTCTTGCAAACGAAATGTTGTTTAATTAAAACCTGATTCAGTTGAATGACCCGCCAAAAATGGTGCATCGTTCAACCAAATTATACCCTCTCCCTGCTAATCAAAGAGCTTTACTTCTGTGACTGACACGGGCACAGAAACAAAGCTCTTTTTGTCTGCTTCAAAACCGACGACCAGAATCCCAGTCCCCGACCTTTCGCAAACCCGCAGATATAGGGTATAACACACTAGACTTTGCAAGCAAAGTCCGTGTGCCAAAAAGGGGCGTTGCCCCCTTTGGATTCCCCCATCATTTCCGTTTCTCGGATACAAAACCGACCTTGCCGGTTTTACATCCTTGCCCCGGAAATCTAAAAAAGCACCGTCGCCATCTTCAAAGGGGATGTTGACAGTGCTTCTTTGTTTTTATCCATAAATTGTTTTCGTGAAATATTGTGTAAGCGTGGGTTGTAGTGTAGTATCTTTAACTAAGGGAACCTCCGGTTTCCCAGCGGGACACGGACTGGGCACTGACGCCTAGCTAATCAGCCACCTGCTCCTGGGTCATCTGCTTATCCAGTCGTAACTTTCTTAAATTCTTTGAAAATGTATCATTCATGGGTATTCTCCTTTTCATATCATATATT
>JAZOAG010000004.1:0-27697 GCA_045595325.1 Lachnospiraceae bacterium | reverse complement strand
CTATTGCCAGCATTGCGCTGATTATGATGATTCATCACGCTTTTGCAGCTACTATGACAACCCGCATTCACCAGTTGGGCATTCTGCAAAGCGTGGGTGCAACACCCAAGCAGATCAAATCTGCACTTGTCAACGAAGTGGTAGTGCTGTCTCTGCCCGCTAGCATTGTCGGCAATCTCATTGGCATTGGCCTCAGCGGGGCGATTATGGCATTCATCATCAGCTCGACTGCCAACTTGCGTGACTATACCTTGACCTTTGCCTATCACCCCATGGTGTTTGTTGGCTCCTTCGGTTTTTCTATGCTGACTGCTGCGGTATCTGCGTGGATTCCTGCAAGAAAACTTAGCCGTATGACTCCGCTGGAAGCCATCCATTCAGGCGACGAGCCTGTTATTAAGAGAGTGCGCCGCTATCGCATTTCTTCTGCTATTTTCGGTGTTTATGGTGAGCTGGCCCGGAAGTCCTTACACGCCAGACGCAAGGCGATGAGAATTGGTACAATGTCCATTCTGCTGGCTGTTTTTGCTTGCATCTCGATTTTGAATATGCTTGGTGTGTCCGGTCTTAGTACGCAAAGAACCTACTTTGACCGCTACAAGAATAACTGGGATTTTCTTGTGACTGTCAAGGGTGATATTTATAGCGAAGATCTGCTGAATGATATTAGAAACACAGAAGATGTAACAGGCTGCATTGTTCATCGAATTGTAAATAGCAGCACTCTGATTCCAGTGGATTATCTTAGTGACGATGTTCAGAAGCTGAGTCTTGAAAAACTTAATAGCAGTTTCGTACTAGGCGAAGCAGGTGCTTATAACACCAATGTACCGATTTTCATTTTGGATGACAAAAGCTTTGCAGAATATCGTGGTGATGTAAACGATGCCAATGTGGTTGCAGTTAATATCATTTGGGATAGTGTCAACTCGGAGAGAACAGATCGTCAGTATGTACCATTCTTGAATGAGGGCAAAGAGATAGTTTTGAATGTAAACGGAAAGGATATTTCTGTTTCCGCTTTTGCTGATGTTCTGCCCGTACTGAGAGAAGAATTAACTCAGTATGCGTTGACACTCGTTATGTCTGAAAGTTATTATACGACCCTCGGTTTCAATCTGAACGCTGAGGAAACGATCTACACCGTTAAAATGACAGATGAAAGCAAAAACGATGTGGTTGAGGAAGGACTGCAGGGATTGTTAGAAGCATATCCCGACTACGCTTTTGAAGGTCGTGTGCAAGAACTCGAAGACGAGATGCAGATACAGCAGGGCTTGCGGATGATTATTTATCTGTTCACGGTCATACTGACCTGCATCGGCCTTGCCAATATCTTTGCATCCACCTTGGGTCAGATCCATCAGCGCAAGCGTGAATTTGCAAGATACTTTGCAGTTGGTTTGACACCAAAAGGTGCTGCGAAGGTTTTGGCGTGGGAAGCTGCTATTGTTGCAATTCGTCCGATTTTGTTGACCATAATAATAAATATCCCTTTGATGGCATTGATGCTTGATGCGGGAGGAATTACCGCAGGAGATTTCATTGCTAAGCGTTTGCCGTTGATTCCTGCAATTCTGCTCTTTGTGGCAGTTATTGGTTTTGTGGCGTTGGCTTACTACTTGGGCGGTAAAAAGATTTGCAATATGAATCTTGTTGAAGTAATTAAGGATGACACATTATAAAAACAAAATAAAGGTTGTTTACTTATTAGAGCCAGGAACAGAATATGTTCCTGGTTTTTATGTATATAGCTCTGTCTATTTCTATGATATTGTAATATAATCAATTAGATAAATTGGAAATTGTCAGTATCTATTCCAATACAGTATTTTTGCTTTTTCGGTATATCCTTTTACAAATTCAGTTTTCGCATTTGTATAGGCATTTCTGTCGAGGTAGCGTTATACGCATTATACCCAAAGCAACTTTAAGTCGTGGGTATAACATCATTCTCCTCTATCAACCTATCAACCTTCACCACATATGCATACGCCTCCGGATTAGCTTTTTTCAGATACTTCAAAGGCTTCAATTTGTCTTGTTCCAAATTACTGTTTATGTAATCCCTATAATCCTCTACTTTTTCAAATTCTGTATCAGTCAACAAGCACATTGCCATATACATAACCATAGGCGCGCGACTAGCCGCCACCTCAGGACTATAATTCTCTGCATATATATGGCCCCTTAAATCTCTTGCGCCCTTTACATAATACACATACTCATCTGCATCTACCTTGCCTCTCGCAGCTATACACAAAGCAGAATCAAATGTGTCTTTTAAGCATTTCTCTGCCGTAGCAGAAATTCCCCTATATCCAATCTCCGCCAATGCAATTGGCTCATATGTACGTTTTATAATGCTGCATTCAGAGAATATCTCAATCAAAGAGCACACATCATAAAACTGCTTCATAACCTCCATATCTTTTCCTTTATTCAACTCTATGCCGGTTGTATGTGGAGCAAAAGCAGTTAGCTTATCTGCCAAAATACAATCCGCACTTGGAATGCTTACGGTTAAATACTCCTCTTCTGTTAACAGCAAATCATTACGAATTTCTTTTTCTACTAACTCCGCATAATGATTCTCCTCAAAAAGCACATCCAGCAATATATAAAAGGGCTTATTGTTAATTGGTGAATCATAAGTAAACTTAAAATGTCGTTTTACAATATTATTTTTTCCTACTCTTTTCTGTTCCTCAACCATCTGGAACGGAAATATCTCGGAGGCCTTATCCAAATATCCATCCAAATCCGTCCCCGGTTTTACAATAATATCTATGTCAGTAGACAACCTACGTGGTTTATCCATCAATAACATTAAACAGGTTCCACCTTTAAATATGAATGGCATGCCAACTCGCGCTAACGCCTCAAGCAACCCAAAGGCATATACAGTTCTCTCAAGAAGTACAGGATCACGTTTGCTATTCTTTTGTAATTCTCTTATATATTCTTCGCTAAAGTTTTCTTTTAACAACATAAGCTTTTAATCCTTCGTTCTTAGTACAATATCCGTCTCTTTTCTTATCAGCTCTTTAATCTTTTTAGTCACCTTACGTCTGGATGCATATCTAAATAGGCCATTTTCATCTACGATATATCTGTCAAATGCATCCTCGTATATGTGTGGATATTCTGCTCTGCTAATTGACGCAAGCAACAATGGTTCCGCCATTATATCCACCAGCATTTTCTCCAATCTTGTATGCCATGAAGCCTTTTGCCCCTTTGGTGCTTCCGTAGTCAGCTTTCCAAGCACAATCATATTATCGCTCCAATATTGATGATATATCTCTACCGTCGGATTGATAAGCACTTTGCCCGGGTACTTATCTCTCAATGTCTCAAATACAAAATCCATAATCTCTGCTTCAACAGACAGAAAAATCACATTATGCGCAATCAGGTGATTAACAAAATCATTCAACTGTACAAATTCAAAAATCGAGAAATTTACATACGGATACTGCTGTGCTATCTCCTGTGCTACCTCTTCTGCTAATTCCGAATATTTATACTCGTATGCCAATCGCTTATCGTCCGGTAAACTATATACATTACGTCCGATACGAATAATCTGTCCATTCTTTACTAATTCTTCTACCTTTTTGTAAAAGGATGCTTCACTCAACATATAGCCAGCCATTCGGAAAGACTCTAATAGTTCTTTTCTCGTAAATCTTGTCGCATCCAACAATCCATCGTAATAACGCTTTTCTAACATTGTGAAACCACCTCCACAAATTATTTTTTCGGCACCATTTGCATTTTAGTGCCGATAATATAAACATAGTCTAATCCCACTCGGTACAAAAGTCAATATATTTTCGGCAGCAAATCAGTTTTGGTGCCGAAAATATAATCATTATATATTGTCTCCCATTTTCAGAAAACTATGCATTGTTCAGATGATTTTATGCTTTTTTCATTGGACTGATAGTCCAAAATCCTCCTTAAACAATTCCAAATATTCTTCAAAAATCTCAACATTCACCAGCACGATACCCTTAATACGAACCGTTGCTTTTCGCTTGTGTGCCATTTCTTTGTCCTCCTTTTTGAAATCATACAGTTTGTAAAACGCAAAAAGAGACATTTCACATTAGTCTGACGACTAAATACGAAATGTCTCTTAACATTTTCGAGGGTTGTTCCTCGAGATTATTCTATTAACTTTTGCTTTGCATATGATTCCAAACGAATCCGACAAAAATCCATATTCCTTCGTATTCCGTTAACACGCTCCAATTATTTGAAGGGTGTCGGAATAGTTTCTAATTTTTCGGAATATTTACTTATCAAGCGATTTCATTGTGGGAAACAACAAAACATCCCTAATAGCCGGTGAATCTGTCAACAGCATACACAATCTGTCAAGACCATAGCCGATACCGCCTGTAGGAGGCATACCGATTTCAAGTGCATTCATGAAATCTTCATCGGTTGTGTTTGCTTCGTCATCACCTGCTGCCAGAGCAGCTTCCTGTGCTTTGAAACGCTCTCTCTGGTCGATGGGGTCGTTAAGCTCGGAGTATGCGTTACACATTTCCCATCCGTTGATGAAAAGTTCGAAACGCTCTACATAGTCGGGCTTGTCCGGTTTTCTCTTGGTCAAAGGTGAGATTTCAACCGGATGATCCATGATAAAGGTAGGCTGAATCAGGTGTTCCTCTACGAACTCCTCGAAGAAGAGGTTTAAGATATCGCCTTTCTCATGGCGTGCTTCGTACTCTACATGCTTCTCGTCAGCAATCTTCTTTGCTGCTGCAGTATCGGGAATCTCATCGAAATCCACACCGGCATACTTCTTTACTGCCTCAATCATGGTTAATCTTTCAAAAGGCTTGCCAAAGTCGATGGTATGAGGACCGTAAGTAATTACGGTAGAACCGCAAACTTCCTGTGCCACATATTTAAACATGCTTTCAGTCAATTCCATCATTCCGTAGTAATCGGTGTAAGCCTGATAGAGCTCCATCAATGTAAACTCAGGATTGTGTCTGGTGTCTACACCCTCGTTACGGAATACACGGCCGATTTCATATACTCGCTCCAATCCGCCTACAATCAATCTCTTTAAGTAAAGTTCCAGGGAAATACGCAACTTCACGTCCTCATCCAAAGCATTGAAATGAGTTTCGAAAGGTCTTGCTGCCGCACCGCCTGCATTTGCAACCAGCATGGGAGTTTCAACCTCCATGAAATTACGGCCGTCCAGGAAGGTACGAATGCTCTTCATCATCTTGGAACGCTTTACAAAAGTATCTTTTACTTCCTCGTTCATGGTAAGATCCACATATCTCTGACGATAACGCATATCGGTATCGGTCAAGCCATGGAACTTCTCAGGTAAAATCTGTAAACTCTTGGATAAAAGAGTCATCTCTACCGCATGCACGGAAATCTCGCCGGTCTTGGTACGGAAAACGTATCCTTTCACACCGTAGATATCACCGATATCGGACTTCTTGAAATCAGCGTACGCTTCTTCGCCGATAGCATCTTTGGCTACATATACCTGAATTCTTCCCTTCAAATCCTGAATATTACAGAATGAAGCCTTTCCCATAACACGCTTAAACATCATACGGCCTGCGATGGAAATCTCGATAGGGCTTGCATCCATGATTGCTCTTCTCTCGTTGTAGTCTGCATTCACAATCTCTCTTGCTTCTGCCTCATCCAGTCCGTCCACATTGGGAGCCACTCTTCCTGCCAGAAGCTTCTCTTCATGTGCAATGTATAATTCCTTAGCCTCTGTCGTATGATGTGTCTGATCATATTTCGTAATTACAAAAGGATCTTTTCCTGCTTCCTGTAAATTGGCAAGTTTCTCTCTTCTTACCTTAAGAAGCTGGTTTAAATCCTGTTCCGGCTGCTGTGCCTTATTGTTCTGCTCTGCCACTTTCAATTCTCCTAACTTTTCCTCTTATTTCATAATCTCGAGGATTTTATACTTTAATGTACCTACGGGTGCTTCGATGCTTACGGTTTCACCCTTTTTTGCACCAAGCAAAGCCTTGCCGAGAGGGGACTCATTGGAAATACTTCCGTTTAAGCTGTCTGCCTCGGATGCACCTTTGATGGTAAGCACCATTTCTTCCTTCAATTCCTTATCAAGAATACGAACGGTAGAACCGAAGTTAACCTTCTTACCATCGCTTTCAACAGCATCTGTATCAACTACTTCTACGTTCTTCAATAATTTTTCAAGTTCATAAATTCTTGCTTCAATATCACGCTGCTCGTCTTTCGCTGCATCATACTCAGCATTTTCGGACAAGTCACCCTGAGCTCTTGCTTCTTTGAGCTTCTGGGAAACTTCTTTTCGTTTTACAACTTTTAACTCGTGTAACTCATCTTCATATTTCTGTAAACCTTCACGTGTCAATAAATTTTTCTTTACTTCTTCCATTTCAGAGCTCCTTTTCTTTTATGCAGGGATGACTTTCCTGCTTAGTCTATCGCGATTAAATATTATAACGCAACCCATACGAAACTGTCAAGAAATAACGTTCGCGAATTACAAACGCAGCTCATATTGAATCAGCGTCATCCTCTCATTCACGATTTCCTCCTCACCGATTCGTACAAATCCGCATTTCTCATACAGATGGCAGTTCCCCGCCTCCTGCAGAATCGTTTCAAGACGCCAGCAGAGTGCCTGCGGATATTTCTCGAAGGCTTTCCGAATCGCAACATAGCCGATTCCCTGATTCTGATATTTCGGTAAGATAAACAGCGGACTGATGAAATATATCATCTCGTCCCCTATCTTCCGCGCTCCGAGGTTAATTGCCCCTACTCTTGCGCCGTCCTTAACTATAAAAAAGTATTTTCGCCCATCCTGCAGAAATCTTTGACGGATGCGTTCCGGCGTCTCAAGTGCCGGAGAGACATCATCCTTGTACTTCTCATAAAGCGGCATAAAGCTCTCTACCTGCATGCCGTGCAGCTGTTCCAGCTCCGCCTCCATTACTTCTTCCAGCATAACGCGATTACACAGTTCTGCCGCACCGGCGGAAGGAAGTTTAAAATACGCTTTTATCTTCTTTGCAACTTCCTGCGGTTCCAAATGCGTATTGTCAATCTTTATGTAGTTCGCAAAAGGAATCTCTCCTTCTCTGCTTTCCAGCCTGTACTTTGTTTCCTCACGCAGCATCCGGTCCTCTGACAGGACAATATCACGTTTGGATGCCTTATTGCGCAACCGGTTCTCCGTTTTATTTCTCTCGATTCTGACCGCACGATCCGCAACCAGCTCCACATAATATACCGTTCCGCCGGTCGCCTCGAATTTATCCGCCAGTTTTCTCATATACTCCCAGTCGGAAGGCATATCAAAGGCCCACATAAAAGTAAAAATCATTCCGGTATAGTTTGTCTTCATAAAAGCATCAAAAATATCTTCCCGCAGTTTTGCCACCAGCGCACCGTCAAATTTACCCATCACCTCGATTACCGGTTCTATCATCATGTGGTTGTGAAACAACCTGAAATCGGTTATTTTCATCAATTCCTGCCCCACGGTCATTTTACCGACGGCACCACTTCCTATTAATACAATCAAATCCATAATCACACGTCTCCTTTTCCATTATCAAAAACAATCAGAGGAATCATCATCTCATCTTCCGTAATACTTCCGTGCAAAGATTTAAAATTCTTTTTTGCATCCAAATCCGTACATAGAATTGAGAGATTCCCGGTTGCGATTGCCAGATAATTCCCCAGCATAGATTGGAATTCCTTATGTTCCTCTCCCGTTCCGAACAGTTTTCTCTCAAGTACCTCTTCCATCGTCATGAGTATGAACTTTTCACCGAATTCTTTGGTGAACTCTCTTTCAAAAATCTCCTTTTTCTCTTCTTTTATAAAAAGATTCAGAACCCGAGGCTCCAGAGAAGGCATTCTTTCAAGACAATCATAAAGGATGGGATAATCCGTTATCTGCACACACTCCGTATCAATATGGCCATGGTCAGCCGTTATAATAAGAAGCGTGTCTTCCAGCTCTGATGCCATGGTACCGATTAATTCTTCCAGATATGCAAGCTCGTCCTTCACAATCTCCGCCTCGCATCCGTATTTATGCAAAAGAGAATCCGGTTGGCTCCAATATGCATAAATATACTTCTTACCATCTTCCCTGCAAAGCTTCTTTATTCTGTCACAAATCTCCTCCGGGTCACTTGGAAACGGTGGCTGAAACGGCATCGCGTCATATGCCTTATGACCTGCTTTTTTCAATTTTTCCACAACCGATTCATACGGTGCAACCGTCCATGCAACATTGTAGTCTGCAACAGGTTCCTCCGTACCCTGAATTGTATTTAAGAACACCGTAACATTTTGATCCACCTGCGGGTAATAGCAGTCCCAGCCAAGCCAACTGTGTTCACAAGGCTGCTGTCCGGAAATTGCCGAGACGGTTGCTGCAACAGTGGTTGCCAAAAATACGGTTTTAGCGGTACCGGCAAGATGTGTGCGAAACGGACCGTCCTCACTCAAATGCTTCTCCAGAATGCTTACGCCCATTCCGTCTAAAAGAAAGAGCACCACATTTTTATAATCGTTCTCAAGATACTTATCAATAAGCGGATGTGTTCGTCCAATCGGTTCCACGTCGAATCTTTGCAAAACCGAATTGGGAATATTCACAAGACACTCCTCGTAATTAGGCCATACCAACTGTTTCTGTTTCTCTTTCTCCATTTCTGCCTCTCCTTCCTTGCACATAAAATATTCCTATGATATAAAAAACCACTTATCCTTCGAAAAGAATAAGTGGTCTGAATCCAAAAATGTTGTTAATCTGAAACTTTATTCTTCCCTGCAAGCGTAATATTTACATACAAAAACAAAACCGTACTTGTTAATATAATGCACGATCTGTCTGTTCATGTATGATTTAACGTTTGCAAATCTACTCATGGAAGTCGTTTCCTTTCAAATTTTTACTCATTCTACACGATAAATATGTGTATGTCAATAATCTTTTTATGCTTGTACAAGTATGCCACTTTATCACTTATATCCTCTACGATTTTTGTTGAGCGCGTTTTACTGATATTCATTGCTTTCCGCAATCCTCAATTCGTTCCATTGTTTTGACCGATATTCCTGCTCGCTCTGCCATTTCTTTCTGCGTATATGACATGGAAATTCTGGTATTTTTTCCCCTCTCTTTGCACGCATCTTGCCTTCGATTCGGCCCATCACATTTGTTTTATAGAATAAGGCTGAGTGTGCACATATGAGATTCAGCCCTTCTTGTCAAAACAGCCCCTTTAGGCTGAATCATGGCGTTCCGGAATTCAGCCCTTCTTATCAAAACAACTCCTTTAGGCTGAATCATGCCGTCCGGAATTCAGCCCTTCTTGTCAAAACAGCTCCTTTAGGCTGAATCATGGCGTCCGGAATTCAGCCCTTCTTATCAAAACAGCTCCTTTAGGCTGAATCATGCCGTCCGGAATTCAGCCCTTCTTATCAAAACAGCTCCTTTAGGCTGAATCATGCCGTCCGGAATTCAGCCCTTCTTATCAAAAACACTCCTTTAGGCTGAATCATGGTGTCCCGGAATTCAGCCCTTCTTGTCAAAACAACTTGTTTAGGCTGAATTATGGCGTCCGGAATTCAGCCTTTCTTGTCAAAAACACTCCTTTAGGCTGAATTCATTGCCCCAAAGGACGGATTACAATTGAGGATAATCAATTCAAATAATCAATTCAAAAATCTACACATCTTTTCTACAATCTTAAATCCCGTGCTTATTCACCATGCGCTCCAGCTTGCGCCCGAAGGGTTTGCGCAGCACCAGCAGAAAAACCACGTTCGACACCATATAAAGCACCGTAAAAGGAAGTGCGGCAACAAAGGAGGCCAGATACATCCCACCATTCATGCCTTCATTATACCAAAGCACTGTCCATACATCCATTATCATGGAATAGCAAAGGCCCGCGAGGGCTCCGTAAAGCACCAGCAAAGGCCCTTTGCGTTGAAGTACTCTCCCACAAAGTCCCGCAACAAATCCGATTAACCCAAAGGCAGCCATCTGAAACGGTGTCCACGGCCCCTGTGCAAAATAGAAGTTCGATAAAAAAGCAGTAAAAGCCCCACAGAAAAACCCTGCTTCAGGTCCCAAATAAACACCGGTCAGCACTATCATTGCCGTCATCGGTTTGAATGCCGGAACAAACGCAAACATGAAACGACCGGCCACAGACAATGCCGTCATAACACCGATCAAGAGGCTGCGGCGCACATTCGTCTTACTTTTATCGAAGCCGAGCATCACCAGAACACATGTGGCAACCGCAATCAGACAGGCACACGCGGCATAATATTCTTCTTTTAAAAGCACCGCATTCACGCCGACAAGCGCCGGTATCAGAAGAAGCGGTATCAGGAAATGCCACTTACGCATTCTATCAGTTCCTCCGTTGTTACAATATCCTCATAAAAGCCCCGCGCAATTTTGGACGCCTGTGTTGCATAGAACAAATGCCTCCGGAAAAACTCCCGCACAGGCGCAAGGGAAACAACCTCACCGCAGGAGACGAATCCCAGATAATCACCGCAGGACGCGGCAAACTCTACATCATGTGTGACAACAAGAATACCCTTTCCCTCCGTTCGCAGGTAAGATAAGAACGCAATCAGCCGTTCTCGTGACGCAGCATCCAGCCCCTTGGCAGGTTCATCCAGCAAGAGAATATCCTTGCCGTTACCAAGCACCACGGCAAGCGCAAGCATCTGCTTTTCTCCGCCGCTTAAGTCATAGGGATGCTTCCCGCGAAGATTTTCCAAATCAAAAGGGTAACTTTTAAGAACTTCCTCCGGAATTCTTAAAAGCTCCTCATCCACGGAATCATAGAGAAAAACGGTCTCTACATCCTGGGGCAGGTATGCCACGGATGCAAACAAATCTCCCGCGCTTCCGCGACGTTTCCGCACCCTTCCTCCATCCTGCATGGGCAGCATAGCTCTTACCGCTCCGCCATACGGACGCAGTATCCCCGCTGCACATTTCAGCGCGGTGGTTTTACCGGAGCCGTTGCTTCCCATCAGACACACAATTTCACCACGATGAAGCGTCAGTCTGAAATGCCGCAAAACATCCGCATCCCGGCGCTGATACCGGAAACTTACATCTTTCCAGATAAGCGCCTCCTGTTTCTCATCGCCCGGTATTCCATAGGCGCCCGCTAAAGCCGGTGGTTCTCCCTCTCCTACATGCCTGCACGGTATTTCTTTGGAAACGGATTTCATCCTGCCACAGCATTCTCCCAGGAAGCTACGGGTTTCGCTCACCGTAACCGGAAGCGTCTCTGACTTCATTGCAAGGCCTATCTGCATACCGCAAGGCAGCGCTTTGCGTATTGCCGGTACCACATCCTGCTCTCGCAGCCGGCGGGGCTCACCCTCATAACACAAATGACCATTCTCCATCAGCAATAACCGGTCTGCGTACGCCATCAGACGTTCCAGACGATGTTCCGCAATCAACACGGTAATCCCGGTCTCCTCGTTCAATCGTTTTAACATCGCTATAAACTCATCTGCCGCAATCGGGTCAAGCTGTGAGGTCGGCTCATCAAGGATAATCAATTCCGGCTGCATCACCAGCACCGAAGCCAGATTCATCTTCTGTTTCTGCCCGCCCGAAAGAGCATCCACTTCTTTTTCAAGCCATTCCTCCATACCAAAATATGCCGCCATCTCACCACAGCGAAACCGCATCTCATCATACGGTGTATTGCGATTCTCAAGACCGAATGCCAGTTCATGCCAGACCTTGTCCGTCACACACTGGTGCTCCGGATTTTGCATCACATAGCCAATCTGTGAAGAATGCTCCAGCTTTTTACCACGGTATAAAAGCTCCCCTGTCATCTCCCCATGCGGTGCCAGTTCTTTTTTAATTAAGCGAAGCAACGTGGTCTTCCCGCAGCCCGTAGGTCCGACAAGCAGAACAAAGCTTCCCTCCTCAATACTGAAGGAAACATTCTCTATGATTGGCTTCTCTTCCGGCCGCTTCGCTCCATCCGCTGACGCATAACGAAAGCTTAAATTCTGCGCTCGTAATAATTCCATCGCAACCTCCCGATTGTTACCGCCGCCGGCATAGTCCCTGCCAGCAGACCGAATACAATATAATAAAATACACTTCCCGCTTCATTCACTTCAACCAAAAGATTCGGATAAAAGGTGAAGCAATCCGGCATACATACAATTCCCACCGCAATCGCGCTTCCCGTTAACAAAACGAAAGCTTGTAAAAAAATGTCCGATGCGCCAAAACGGTATGAGTGGTAGTTGCTTCTTCTTCCCCTTCCGTATTCTCGCGCCAGCATGGAATCCGCAGTCTCCACGGAATGCTCCATTGCCCAGGTTACCAGCCCGGAAAAAAGCAGCAAGCCACCTTTGATTTGTTCATACAAACTTCCCGCACCGAAAAGACCGATGCTTCGCTGTACTGCATAACGTTCCTTGCACTGTCTGATATATGAAGGAATCAGTCGCAGTACCAGTGACAAAAGCAATGCAGCCTTCCCCGAAACACGTGCCACGAGATAAAGAATAATATCCGAAGTCAGATAGTTACTCAGAATCCGCCCCCAGAGAAGCACTGTCATAATCATAAAAGAGATATGCAATCCGTACAGAATTGCTTCAAGCGTAACTGCATTTCCGTTCAGAAAAAACAGCACGGTTGCACCATTATGGGAAAATAACGGATTCACCAGGGCAATCGCCAGAGTTCCGCCGGCCATCATCAAAACTTCCTTCCAAGTGTATCTTTTCTCCGTCACCACATGCATCCATACCACACTCACGAAAGACAGCAGACTGATTATCGGATCCATGGCAAAGGCCGTAAACGTAATCACACCTGCCATACAAAGAAAAACAGGCAGAGGATGCATTCTTCTGATCTCACTCATTCTCCACATCCTTTCCCAGCTTCGTGGAATACACCCATTCCACGGTGTCACCGTCTGAAAGAATATACTGTGCAGCACCCACGCGGGAAGATTCTCCGTTCACCATAAAAATCCAACCTGACAAATCGCCGTAATCAAACTCATAAAGGTGTGCGATTCCTTCCACGTAAACCATTGTTCCGTTTGTCCCGCTACCCTGATATTCCAGAGGAATCCTATTTGCCGTAGTTACCTGCAGCAATGCATCAAACGCACTCGCCCCCTCCTCCATTATCACCTCGGTAGGCGCTGCAATATCCGGATTCTCTGAATCCACCGTTTCCTTAGAAATGCTTACCGTAACCGTAATGGGGTGCAATGCCTGCGCTTGTTCGTTGGAACGATAGAACGCTTCCACACCCTGTATCTTCACAAACCAGACTGCTGCCAGCACCAGGGCATAGAGAATGGCAACTGAAAGCAGGCGGTTTCTCACATTCTCTCTCTTATGAATCACCCAAGCGACGCCGCCTGCTGCCACAAGCGTCAACAAGGCAGTGATAACAAGGCGCTTCACAAGCCCGTCATTTGCCATTGCATCCGCCCCATCCCGTACGGAATCCAAATCCGATGTAAAAAACTCCTGTGTCTGCGTCCTGTACACACATACCAGCGCCGACAATGCCTGTATCGTCGCAATTTCATCTCCCGCAGATGTCTTATCCTGTCCTGCAACATGAGAAAAGCTCCCATTGTCATTTGCAAATCCACACAACACCTCTGTCAAAGAACGGCCGTTACGCGTAAAACGTTCCTCCTCCAAATACTCAGGTCCAAGCTGCGCCAAAAGTAAAATCACCTGCGCCGTACTCTCACAATTCGGTACATCCATGGACGAATACGTGCCGTCTGCATTGCAGGATGATGCCAGAAAATCAAGCCCTTCCTCTATAATCTTCGCCGTCTCGGAATGCTCCTCTCGATAAGGAAGAAGCGCCTGTAATACCATCGCCGTCACATCTACATCTGACTTTTCTTTATAAAGGGAGAAACCGCCATCCGGCAACTGCAATGCAAGAAGTTTCTGCCGGATATCATCCGTGCGCGCTCCGGTCTCCTCCGCCAGATACAGCGCATATACCAGACTCATAATCCCCTGTTCTTCCTCTTTGGCGGCCAATACTTCTTCTGCCGCCCAATCTGCTTCCTCAGGCGCAAAACGATAGCACATTAAGGCAAATTTCAGTCTCGTTGCCATAGCCATGCGTTCCTTATCCGCCGTTGCATAGGCGTCACACAGAAGCCCTCCGTACTCCTTGGGTGTTATCTGTGGATTTAACTTATGCAGCGTATCTCCAAGCGTCTGCATATTAGAGTTTTCCGGTTTGTCACATACCGCCTTCTCCCAAAGCTCTTCCAAAGAATCCGCTTCATAACACTCCGCCAGATACTCAAGTGTGGCCTCTATCTGCCCCTTCAAATATTGCTCTTCTTCCCCTAAAACACTTTCTTCCGAAACAGGCACATCTGCCCTTACGCTCATGGCATATCCTGACCAGATTACCGCACAAAAAAAGAGCACCGGGAGAAAACAAAGGCTTCGCTTTGCGGATTTGGTAGTACTTTGAACTTGCTTTCTCTGTGCTCTTTTCATAATTACCTCTTATTCATCGGAATCTTTCCTGCTTAAGTTTGACTGCTCATCATCAACTCATCGTCGAATTATTCACTAACTCATTCGCAAATCATTCGCCTGCTCAATCGCCAAACTCATTCGCCAAATTATTCCGCGCATTCATACTTCAGTGCAAACGAATCACCATCATTCACAATCTGCTCGCTGATACCGACCTGACCATAATTACCGTTTACATAGAGAGACCAGTAAGAAGCATCCACATTGTAATCGGCAGTAACGCCGTTTACCGCCATAATATAGAAACCGTAATCGCCCTCTTCTCCCTCTAATTTAATCTCACTGTCATTCATAATTGCATCGTATAAAAACTCTTCATCAGTCTTCACTTCATACACGGTTGAAGCGCCGGTTTGATCCACCACTTCAATGGTAACTGCTTTCTTTCCCTGACATCCGACCAATGCCAGTGTCATCATGACGGTAATGGCAGCCATTACCAGACTTGTTTTCACTTTTTTGACTAATTCCATTGTTTTTACTGCTTCTGCTGTTTTCATTGTTTCCATAGTTCTCCTTCATCCTATCTGTTCTGTCGAATCATGCAGTGCTTTCACTGATACAAATGCCCATTAACAATTCTCACAGTTACAGATGCCTGTAAGAAATTCTCACTGATACAAACACCCAGAACAAAGAGTCCGCAAGCGGACTCTCGCGCCGAGCGCGGTTGCGACAGCAACATCTTCCTTGCGCGCGAGTGTGCATCCTTAGCGGAGCTTTTTTTATTGCATAGGAATTTCCTATGCAATAAAAAAATCCTCCATGCGAAATGCAAAGAGGATTCCTATACAACTGTCCAAAGGGCATACAGACCCGATTAAACATTATTGTTCGTACTACCAAATCCTCGTGGCATGAAGCCTGCAAATACAAGCTTCCTGTACTGACTCAGGCAGGTCTCCTGACTTGGCTCTCATCGCGATACTACGCCTTCCCGGTATTCCCAGTGGCTTCTTGCAGCTATCACTCCATCCTTACAGTGACGGGTTCGTACAGGATTTACACCTGTTTCCCTTTTCAATGCATCCATCCGCCCATGCGGCATGCATCACCTGACTCACTAAATTAAAATATCGTAAAATGTATTCTCTGTCAACCTTTTTCGACACACATTGATTTCACAAGCATCTCCAATGCTTCCAGTGTCTCGGCTTCGTTAATTCTTCTTCGAAAAGCAGCGGAATTCGGATAGCCGGTCGTATACCACGCCATATGCTGGCGCATTTCGCGAATGGCGGTATATTCGCCCTTGTGCGCAGTAAGCATACGTCCGTGCTCGAGAATCATCTGCTGCACGTCGCTTAGCGATGGTTTCTTCAGAATCGTACCATCCTTAAAATATCTCTCAAGGGCCTCAAAAATCCATGGATTTCCTCTTGCCGCCCTGCCGATTAGCACACCGTCACAACCGGTTCTGTCCATCATGCGCTCCGCCGACGGACCATCCGTCACATCGCCATTGCCGAGTACCGGAATCTTTAACGCATCTTTTACCTCTGCAATAATATCCCAATCAGCCTGCCCCGAGTAAAACTGTGCCCGCGTTCTGCCATGTACGGCAACTGCCGCCGCACCGGACTCCTGTGCAATCCGTGCAACTTCGGCCGCATTCCTATGCTCCTCGTCAAAACCGGCCCTGATTTTGACCGTAACAGGTCTCTTTGTCGCCGACACTGCCGCCTCCACCAGCTTCCCTGCAAGAAGCGGATTCTTCATCAGGGCACTTCCTTCCCCGTTATTCACAACTTTCGGCACGGGACAGCCCATATTAATATCCAGGATATGATAAGGTACTTCTTCTATTATTTTGACCGCTTCGTGCATTACATCCGGCTCGCTTCCGAATAATTGCAGGGATACCACGGATTCCTCCGGCGATATCTCCGTCATGGCATGCGTTGCTTTATTTTTGTATGTAATTGCCTTGGCACTAATCATTTCCATGCAGACCATCCCCGCTCCGAGTCTGCTGCAAAGAATTCGAAATGGCAGGTCTGTTACGCCTGCCATCGGTGCAAGGATAAAAGGATTCTCTAATGTAACCGAACCAATCTGCAGCGGCTTCGCGCCCTGCATTTTATCTGTATTCATTCTATGTTCCCATTCCTTCGCTCTTTGTATCGGATTGCAAAACCGGATTTCCGTTTCACAATCATTCTATTTTTTGCCACGATTTTTGTCATAAATCAGACGCAAACCTTCCAGGGTAAGCTGTCTGTCATAGATTTCAATGGCATCCGTTTCTTCGCTGATAATACTTCCCAATCCGCCGGTTGCAACCACCTTTAAGTTGGCAATCCCGCTTTCTTCTTTCACCTTTTTAACGATGTATTCCGTCTGTCCGATCTGCCCGTAAACCAAACCGGCCTGCATACTGCTGATTGTCTCCTGTGCAAGAATGGAATCGGGTTTTTTAATCTCAATTTCAGGAAGCTTCGCCGTATCCTCCCATAAAGCCTTGGCAGAAATCCTGATTCCCGGTGCCGTAATACCCGCCGCAAAGCATCCGTCTTCCGTCACCAAATCATAAGTGGTGGCAGTTCCGAAATCCATTACCAGAACCGGTCCGCCGTATTTCTCGTACGCCGCCACTGCATCTACAATACGGTCTGCACCGATTTCCCGGGGATTCTCCGTGATAATCTTAATTCCTGTTTTAACTCCCGGGCCCACAATCAAAGGATTTACCTTCACATAGCGCTCCAAGGCACCCTTCAGGGAATGCATTACATTCGGTACAACGCTGGAAATAATGCAGCCTTCCAGTTCACTTTTATCTACTTTATGCATTTTAAGCAAATCCACAATGCCCATTCCCCACTCATCGGAGGTACGGGGCATCTTGGTCATAAGACGAAACTTAACCTTCAATTCCTCTCCGTCATATACACCAAAATTTGTATTAGTATTTCCAACATCCACTACCAGAATCATGGCCGCTTATTCCTTTCCTGCTCATTCTCTTCCGACTTATTCTTCCGCTTCCGCCAGAAGTTCTTCCACCGGCTCTTTATTTACAAAAACGCGATAGTACAGCTTCAAAGACGCAAACAATTCCTGACGCTTCCGGCAGATTTCCTTCACCAGAAGTCCGCTGGAGATTTCATCATAATAGAAATCATCATCATCCGCTGTTGTCTCTAAGGAAAGATTGCCCTCCTCATCAAAAACCATGGTAAGAATTCCGCCCACTTCCTCCGTAAAAAGAACACAGATAATGTGAAGTTCATCCTGAATGTTCTGGGGCAACTTCTGAAATATTTCGTTAAAATAATACTTCTGTTCATATGCGTTGGCACCGCAAAGAACAACTCTCTCATCTGCCATTTTAACGCCTCCCGGCTGCTTTTCTTTTTATCTTTCATTCCTGCTTTCGCCTCGCAGGCTCTTATAATACTGTAGCCATCAATGACTACTTTCTATTTCTCGAATGCGCCAAGGGTTGCTGCCATAACTGCCTTAATGGTGTGCATTCTGTTCTCTGCCTCGTCAAATACTCTTGAATAGGAAGACTCAAATACTTCGTCGGTTACTTCCATCTCGCTGAGACCAAACTTCTCACCGATTTCCTTACCGATGGTGGTCTTGTGGTCATGGTAAGAAGGCAGGCAGTGAAGGAAAATAGATTTCTCTCCTGCATTCTTCATCACATCCATGGTTACGCGGTAAGGTGTCAGGTCTTTGATTCTCTCTACCCAAACATTGTCAGGCTCGCCCATGGATACCCAAACGTCCGTATAGATTACGTCAGCACCCTTGGTTCCCTCTTCCACATCCTCTGTAAAAGTAAGGGTTGCGCCACTTTCCTTGGCATATTCTTCACACTGCTTGATTAATTCCTCGTCCGGGAAATAACGCTTCGGTGCACATGCCACGAAGTGCATACCAAGCTTTGCACAGGTAACCATCAGGGAATTTCCCATGTTGTAACGGGCATCTCCCATGTATGTCAGTTTCACACCTTTAATACGTCCTAACTGCTCCTTAATCGTCAGCATGTCTGCTAACATCTGTGTGGGATGATATTCGTTGGTCAAACCATTCCATACAGGCACGTCGGAGCATTTTGCCAGCTCTTCCACAATAGTCTGCCCATATCCGCGGTATTCAATTCCGTCATACATGCGGCTCAATACTCTTGCAGTATCCGCAATGCTTTCCTTCTTGCCAATCTGGCTTCCGGAAGGATCTAAATATGTAACGCCCATTCCCAGATCGTAAGCTGCCACCTCGAAAGAGCAACGTGTTCTGGTGCTGGTCTTCTCAAAAATAAGTACCACATTTTTACCGCGGAGCACATCCGTCGCGATACCTTTTTTCTTTTTTTCTTTTAATTCCGCTGCCAGGTCGATTAAATAAAGAATCTCCTCCGGCGTATAGTCCTTCAGTGTAAGAAAATCTCTTCCCTTTAAATTCATTGCTAATCCCTCCATTTATTATTCTTTCTATATTTGCCTTGTTGTTTTTCTTTTGTTGGCTTTCTTTGTTGTCTTTCTTTTGTTATCTTTCTTTTGTTATCCTTCTTTTATTATCCTTCTTTTATTATCCTTTATTATTTGTTTCTGACTTAAGTTGTTCCGCTCAGAACTTATTGTGTCTCATCACTCGATTCCGCCTTAAGTTCTTCCTCTCGGAACTTCTCATCCAGCTGCTGTTTCTTCTGCTCAGCCTTCCTTCTTACAACCGGTCCGAGAAGCATCATTCCCAACCAGGATACAAGAGCAAATAGCAAAATCTGCACCCACAGGGGAGCACCAAAAAGTGCTGTCAAAGCAGCCGCCAATGCGCCGAGCCCAAACCAGATGCTTCTGTATGACAATTGTATCACTTCTACCACAGCAGCAATAATCATCACCACAAGCCAGCATACAATACTAACCATATTCCCTCTAGCCTCCCAAACCGACATCTTCACAAAAAAGAAATCATTTCTAATATACCTTAAATTTCATTACTCTGCAAGAGTTACTCTATAACGTGCTGGTATAATTTAATATTCCGGTACCGCTTCCGCGCATGTTTTCTGTTAACACTTCTGTTATCTTTTCCCGGATATCAGCGCGGGCGTGGGTTTTTCATGGCATAACTTACTCTTTATAGAAATGTGGGCCGCAAAAAAACCCCGCATTCTCATGCGGGGTTTTCACTTACCTATACTTCCATCCATCCGGACTTATCATCGGCCTATACTTCCATCCACTCTTAGTAGAATACGTGGGCACCGATAATGATACCTTCTTTATTTCCTTTACGACGGAAATAGTGTGCATTACCGACTGTGGTTGCACCGGTTACTGCTTCTCTGGCAGCCTGCAGACAGGACTCACTTACACCTGCCTCCAATCGACTTGCAAGCCTTCCGTTTCCTGCCGGTGTGAACTGTCCGGGTGAATAAATAACTTCCGAAATGGTTCCGGGGAATCTGGGACTCTTAACACGGTTACATACAACCGCACCTACTGCAAGTTTGCCTTCGTAACTCTGGTTTCCTGCTTCACACTGAATAATCGCACCAAGAAGATAAATCTCTTCTTCTGTTGCTGAAATGGCGCCCTGGTTTGCGGTTAATTTCGCTTTCTCCAAAGCAGCCAGACGCTCGCGCTCCTGAATTTCTTCAATGGTCTCGCCTTCGTCTACAAAAAACTCAAGAATAACATATTCCTTGGATATATATCCTTCCTTACTCTTGTACTTAATCTTAACCCATTCTTCCAGTTCTTCCAGTACTTCGTATTCAGTATTGATCTCAATCAATCCGTAAATACCGGCTTCTTCTGACGGCTCCTTACGAACACGTAATGCCTGGGTCAAAACGGTTGCTGTGGTAACGCCGACTTCATCAGCCAATTCCCATGCTTCATCACCGAATAAAAGGAACTCATTGCTTACCCAGCCTTCTAACTCACCGGACCGAATCTTAGTCCAGTCCTCTTTGCGATCCAGAATCTTACCACCACAGTTCTCATATAACTTTCCTGCTATGGCTGAATCGGTTGTGGCTTCGGCACGAACATTCACAGACTTCTCAACGTTCGTCATGAAGAAGGAATTTCTTTCTTCCTCTTTACGCTGTGCCTCTTCCAATAACTCCAAAAATGTTTCATCTTCAGAATCAATGTCCGCCTCTACAAGTGCAGCTACACCGGCATTTAAATCGAAATCAGATGCGTCGGTAGCCTTCGCGGTGTCTGCAAACATGTTTCCGGTAAAAAATAAAACCAAAATCATACATGCGCAAATCAACCGCTTGGTTGTTTTCGCTTTCATCTCTTTCCTCCATTAAATAAAATGTTAGTAACTTTTTGCGCTCATCCCTGATGGGAAAATCATCCTGTTACAAACTATTTTGGCCTATCGCACTTTCAAATATTAACATTTTATTACGAAGTTGTCAAATTTCGTTAAAGTTTTCTTAATATTAGAGTTCCCGTGAACGTTCCACACAGGCCTCAACCGCATCCATTACAACACCGCGGAACCCCTGTTCCTCCAGTACTTTTACCGCCTCAATGGTGGTGCCGCCGGGGGAGCATACCATATCCTTCAGTTCCCCGGGATGCTTCTTATAATCCAACATCAATTTCGCACTTCCCATCACAGCCTGCGCGGCAAATTCATACGCGGTTGCTCTGGGCATTCCTTCCCTGACTGCCGCATCCGCCATAGCTTCAATAAACATGAAAACATATGCGGGAGAGCTTCCGGAAACACCCACTACCACATCCATCATTTTCTCAGGAACTTCAATTGCTTTTCCGAAACTTTCAAGAATACGGGAAACAATTTTTTTATCGTCTTCCGTCAGGTTCTCATTGCAGCAAAAGCCTGTACATCCGGCCCCTACAAGAGCAGGTGTATTGGGCATGCAACGGACAATCTTTGCCTTCCTGCCAAAAGCCTCTGCGAAATAATCCACAGTTTTTCCTGCCGCGATGGAGATGATAATGCAATCCTTCTTCACCTCATCCTTAATGGTCTTTAATGCAGTATCCATAAATTGGGGCTTCACGGCAAGAATCAGCACATCCGCTGCCGCTGCCACCTCGGAATTTGATGTTCCGGTTGTAATATAGTGAGTCAATGCCACGTCATCTGCCACATTCTGCAACACATCCGCACCGCAAATCTCTTCCGGTTTATATCCGCCTTTGGAAAGCATTCCGCCAATAATGGCTTTTGCCATGTTACCTAATCCGATAAATCCAATTTTCATTTCCTGTTCCTCCTTTTCTGACCGTATGCCTCATACATAAGAATCGCTGCCGCCACTGATGCATTTAACGATTCCACCTGTCCCTCCATGGGAATATAACAGGTCTTATCCGCAGCCGCCACCGTTTCCTCCAAAAGGCCGTTTCCTTCGTTCCCGATTAAAAGTGCGGCACCTGCCGTATAATCATACGCATCGTAAGATACTGCCTCTTTATTCAGTGCCGCCGCATAAACGCAAATCTCTCTCTTCTGCAATTCCTGAATGGTTTCCTTCAAATCCTCCACACAGATAAAAGGAACTCTGTAAATCGCCCCCATCGTGGAACGGATCACCTTAGGATTATACACATCCACGCAGTCCCTGCTCAAAAAAATACCATCCACTCCGGCACCCTCCGCCGTCCGCAAAATAGTGCCTAAATTCCCCGGATCCTGAAGGTTTTCCAGCATCAGAAACAAGGGATTCTCTTTCCCTGAAAACATCTTTTCCACCGGTGTTTCATGAAAGGCTACCACCGCCAGGATTCCCTGGGGATTCACCGTATCGGAAAGTTTGCGGAACACGTCGTCACTTACCACCTCGTAAGAAGTTCCCTGTAATTTGCGCAGAACCTCCGCCTCCGGTGTCCCTTTATTTTGCGCCCGCCTCTCCAAATCTGCGGAAATATAAGCTTCGCAAAGGAGTTCTTCCGGCACTTCCAAAAACATGCGGATTCCTTCCACCACATATTTCTGTTCCTTCCGGCGCATCCGCGCCTTTTCCATAAGAGAAACTACCCATTTGATTCGTCCATTTGTCATGGATGTGATCATTTCATTTCCTTCCTTTCAATCCCGCTGGAATTCGCCATTTCTTCTCTTTTTAAAAAAATGCTGAATCACTCAGCATTTTTCTAACGCTGCCCGAAGGCAGACTCTCATTATTGTGAAAGTTGTCTGCTTACCATATATTCGTACTCAGGAATATCTTTTGTCATCACCAGTGCTTCTTCAATATCGAAATCTACAAAAGCGCCGTCTTTAAAACCAACAACACGGTTTGATTTGCCCTCGCATAAAATATCCGCTGCATAGGCACCCATTACGGAAGCATAGAAACGATCCTTACAGGTAGGCGAACCGCCTCGCTGCATGTAACCCAAAATGGTTGCTCTGGTTTCAATTCCCGTTGCCGCCTCAATACGACGTGCCATGGACGTAGAATGGCCAATGCCTTCTGCGTTAATGATAATATGATGCTTCTTGCCTCTTTTACGGTTGCTCATAATGTTGTTGATGATATTCTGCTCATTATAGTCATATTTCTCCGGTAAAAGAATATCCTCCGCTCCGTTTGCCACACCACACCAAAGCGCAATGTAACCTGCGTTTCGACCCATTACCTCAATGATACTGCAACGCTCATGTGAGGAAGAGGTGTCACGCACTTTGTCAATCGCCTGCATGGCGGTGTTGATTGCCGTGTCAAATCCGATGGTATAATCGGTACATGCAATATCAAGGTCAATGGTTCCCGGAATTCCCACGGTGTTAATTCCGTTACGGGACAAAGCCAGCGCGCCTCTGTAAGAGCCGTCACCGCCGATTACCACAATTCCGTCAATGCCGTGCTTTCTGCAAATCTCAGCACCCTTCTCCTGTCCTTCCGGTGTTGTAAACTCCGAACAGCGGGCTGTTCCTAAAATGGTTCCGCCCTTCTGAATGGTATCCGAAACGGACTTCTTGTCCAAATCTATAATTTCTTCTGCCAGTAAACCCTGGTATCCTCTTTTGATCCCCTTTACTGCAACGCCGTTGGAAATAGCTTTTCGTGTAACGGCTCGAATTGCCGCATTCATTCCGGGTGCGTCGCCACCGCTGGTTAATACACCAATTGTTTTGATTTCAGATGACATTTTTCATTCCTCCCGTCTATCCACAATATCATAATCCATTTTGGAAGGCATTTCAATATATTTGTGAAGTGCTTTTTTATATTTTTTTGACCTGTAGCGGTAACTTATACCACCTTAACATTGCCCTGTCCCACTATGGCGGCTAACGACTCTAAAAGGGAAAGATCCGCCTTTACGGTTAAATTTCTGGGCATGGACTTCATCTGGCGCTCTTCCTCCAAATAAAAAACTACCTCGTCAATTCCGTCAGAGTTTTCTAAAAGGGCCTTCACCTGACCGCCCAGCTGCTCAAAGGTCTCTCTGTTGGCAAACTTAATCCAAACCTTTCTGGGACACTGTTCAAAAGGAACCACCTTTTCGCAAAGAACCTTGGCATCCCGATCCTCCTCCACGGAAACCCGGCCGTGAATAAACACTTTGCTCTCTTCCGTGAGTTCCTGTCCGAAGCGCTCGTAAGGTTTGGGGAATACTATTACTTCCACACTCCCTACCATGTCCTCAATGGTAAGGAACGCCATCAGCTTATCGTTCTTGGTATATTTCGTCTTCTTCTCCGCAATAATACCGCCGATTATTACGTTGGAGCCATCCTGCACCTTTACGGTACCGGTATCCTCCTGAAGATAAAAGTCCGATGTGGGATTCGTGATGGTACGCTTCCAGAGTCCCTCATATTCTTCGATGGGGTGACCGCTTACATATACGCCCAGCACTTCTTTTTCAAACATCAGAACGGTTTCTTTGTCAAACTCTCCCACATTGGGAAGGGTTACATCAAATTCTTCTTTTTCGCTTTCATCCGCAATGTCAAAAAGGGACATCTGACCGGCCATATTATTTTTACGGTCTTTCTGGATACTGTCCATAACCTGACTGTAAATATGGATATACTGCTTTCTGGTACCGCCTAAGCTGTCAAAAGCCCCGGCCTTAATGAAATTCTCCACGGCTCTCTTATTCACATCCCGCTCGGCAGTGCGCACCACGAAGTCCTTCAGATTGGTGAACGGACCATGGGCAAAACGCTCCTCCACAATGCTTTCAATAACGGGACGGCCCACGTTCTTAATGGCTGTCAGGGCGTAGCGGATGGAATCTCCGGATACGGAGAATCCGACGGTGCCTTCGTTAATGTCGGGAGGCAGGATGGGAATTCCCATGCTTCTTGTAATCAGAATATATTCCGACGTTTTGCCGGAGTTATCGATGACGGAAGTAATCAATGCCGCCATATATTCCACGGGATAATAATATTTCAAATATGCAGTCTGATATGCAACCACCGCATAGGCCGCCGCATGAGACTTGTTAAAAGCGTATTTGGCGAAGTCAATCATGCTGTCATAAATCTTATTTCCTACTTCCGTGGAAATATTATTTCCCACACAGCCCGGAATATCCAGTTCTTCGTTACCGTATACGAAATATTCACGTTCTTTTTCCATAACGGCAACTTTCTTTTTACTCATGGCACGACGTACTTCATCGCTTCGCCCAAGGGTATATCCGCCCAAGGCACGCACAATCTGCATAACCTGCTCCTGATAAACGATACAGCCGTAGGTAGGCGCCAGGATAGGCTCCAATTCAGGGCATAAATACACAATCTCCTCAGGATGGTTCTTTCCTTTAATATACCGGGGAATGAAATCCATGGGACCGGGACGGTAAAGGGAGATACCCGCAATAACATCCTCAAGACTCTTGGGTTTCAGCTCCTTCATGAAGTTCTTCATGCCGGCACTTTCCAACTGGAACACGCCCTCGGTTTTACCGGTTCCGATATAGGCCAAAACCGCAGGGTCATTATAATCAATGGAATCCATATCTATGGAAATTCCTCTGGTACTTTCAATGTTGCGCAGGGCATTCTGGATTACGGTCAGGGTACGAAGACCCAAAAAGTCCATTTTAAGAAGTCCCAGTTCCTCTAATGTAGTCATCACGTACTGGGTTGTAATGGTACCGTCTGCACCGCGGCTTAAGGGAACAAATTCATCCGCAGACCGGGGGCAGATTAATACTCCTGCCGCATGCATGGAGGTGTTGCGGGGAAGCCCCTCTAAACGCATACACATATCCAGAAGATGACGAATGGTGGGGTCTGTTTCATACATGCTTCGAAGCTCCACACTCATCTCTAAGGAACGCTTAATCGTGATATTTAATTCCTCGGGAATCTTTTTGGCCAGCATATCTGCAGTGGCATAGGGCAGATCCATAACTCTTGCCACGTCACGAATGACACCTCTGGCTGCCATGGTACCGAACGTTACAATCTGTACCACCTTGTCGGCGCCGTATTTTTTGCCTACATAATCGATTACTTCCTGCCGTCTTTCGAAGCAGAAATCAATATCAATATCAGGCATGGAAATACGCTGGGGATTTAAAAAACGCTCAAAGAGCAAATCATATTTAATCGGATTGATATCCGTAATACGCAAGCAGTAGGAAACCATACTTCCGGCAGCACTTCCTCTGCCCGGCCCCACAATAATATCGTTGGCCTTGGCATAGTTGATGAAATCCCACACAATCAGGAAGTAGTCCACAAATCCCATGGTTTCGATTACCTGAAGTTCATAGCGGAGGCGTTCGTGAAGCGCCTCTCCTCCTTCCGGATAACGGCTTTTGAATCCCTCTTCACAAAGATGGGTGAGGTAGCTCTTGGAGTCAAAGCCCTCAGGCACATCGTAATGCGGCAACTTGGTCTCGTGGAACGCAATGGATATATTACATCTCTTGGCAATCAGCGCGGTGTTCTCCACAGCCTCTGTGGCATAAGGGAATAATTCGCGCATCTCTTCTTCGGTTTTAACATAATACTGGCCGCCCTCGTAACGCATTCTGTCCTCGTCGGACAACTTTTTACCGGTCTGAAGACACAATAGAATATCGTGGGGAATTGCATCCTCCGCATAGGTATAATGCACATCGTTGGTGGCAACCAAAGGAATATCAAGCTCTTTGCTCATCTGCAAAAGAGCCATGTTCACCGTAGTCTGTTCCGGCATACCATGATCCTGTAATTCCAGAAAATAGTTGTCCGCGCCAAAGCAGTCCCTGTATTTGCAGGCTGCCTTCTTCGCCTCTTCCATAAGCCCTTTACTGATGTAACGCTGCACTTCGCCCGCAAGACAGGCCGAAAGTGCAATAATCCCCTCATGATACCGGTTGAGCACTTCCATATCCACACGCGGACGATAGTAATAACCTTCCGTGAAACCGATGGAAACAATCTTCATCAGGTTCTGATATCCCTGATTGTTCTCTGCCAAAAGCACCAGATGATAATAACGGTCCTCTCCGCCGGTAATCTCCTTGTCGAAACGGGAATTGGGTGCCACATATACCTCGCATCCGATGATGGGTTTGATTCCGTTGGCATTGGCCTCCTTATAAAAGTCAATGCAACCGTACATAACACCGTGATCGGTAATTGCAGCAGCGTCCATGCCCAATTCTTTCACGCGCTTCACGTATTCTTTAATTTTATTAGAGCCGTCTAAAAGGCTGTATTCCGTATGTACATGCAAATGAGTGAATGCCATGGGCTTCACCTCTCCTTCCGAATAGTAAGCTTATCTTTCTAATTATACCGCCTATGTGTTTCGGGTGTCAAAAGGTAATTGCATTCCCTTATTCTTCCTCACTCTGGGGTTCTGCATATTCCAGTTCAATGTCGTTTAAGCCTTCGAATTTCATTTTCTTTAAGAACTTCTGGTACTTGGGATAGATTTCGTTGTCTTCGTGGCCGGAAAATCGGACTTCCATCACTTGCGTCCCATCCCAAAAACAATAAACAACCTCAATATACGTTCCAACCTCTTTATAATCAATCATCTGATAAACATAATTGATTCCATCTACTTTCCCAAGCTTCCTGTCTTTGGGATACATTTCTTGAGATGTGTTATTTCCTTTTACATCTTCAAAATGTCGTTCCC
>JAZOAG010000003.1:0-14398 GCA_045595325.1 Lachnospiraceae bacterium | reverse complement strand
TACCTTATTCCCCGAAATAAGCGAATTGAGAAATACAAAAAGAAATGGTGTGCATAGAAAAACGACCGCACATTTCGTACGGTCGTTCATTAGTACTTTGCTTTAGATATTTGACCTGTCTACTTGACAGGGGGCATATCAGTGCCTGTCATGCCTGTTTTGTCTTCTATTTCAGATACGCCTCCTGCCAGGCTTTGGGACCGCGGTATTTAACACTTTCTCCCGCTATCTTTGAGGCAAACCTGAGAGCTTCCTTAAACTCCATCCCTTTTTCAAAATATCCGTAACAGAATGCCCCGTGAAAGATATCCCCGGCGCCCAGTGTATCCACTGCCTCCACCGGTTCCACAGGCACCTCACCGTCGGGACACAGAATGGTTTTCTCGCCTCTGGTAATGGCTTTGTTCGTCGCATTACAATCCATGTGCAACAAATCACGCCCCTCATTATCCCTGAAATCCTCGGATGCAATTATAATATCTGCCCTTTCAAGAAACTTCTCAATATTGGATTTGAAGCTCCCCGCATCCAGCACGACGCTCGCTTGTGCCCGCTCCAATAAATCCAGAGAGATTTCCTGCTGGTTACAGTCAAAAAGCATAAAATCATATTCATCCACATCAAAATCCCTATCCACCGTAAAAGGATGCTGTCCGCTTAACACAGATCTCTTTCCGTCAGGGGATACCACGATGGAGGCCGTATTGGGTAAAACATCTGCTTCACAGAAGTTTAATACATGAATTCCCATGCCCTCTAACTCTGCCACCATTCTGCGGCTTTCTTCACTGCTTCCCACGCAGGTGGCCAGCGTTGCATCACCCCCTAAAGCAGCATAGGTAATGGCTGCATTCGTAGCGGGGCCTCCGATATATGTGGCGAAATCATCGGTTTTATCTTTCTGATTGTGCGCCGGAAAATCTTTGGCATAGAACAAAATATCCTTGGTGCACAGCCCCACAAAGAGACCTTTTTTGCCCTGCTCTCTGCTTTTGTTTTTTCCGCTGTTTTTGCTCTTTTCTCCGTTCTCGCCTGTTTCACCAACACTGCCTACGCTCCTTGCACCGCCACCTTCTGTTACCAGTTCGAAATTATACTCTGTGGACAAAAATGCTTTTCTCTCCTCCTTCGTATCAAACATGGAATATGCAAGTACCAGTTTGGCATAGGCCATCTCATTGGTGGTGCCGTATAAAAATTCTGCCCTCCGGCCTTTTACCTCATGATTGCAAATAAAAGAAACCGTCTCATAGGTCCCGAACTTCATTTGTGCCGGCGAAAAATAAACATCTACCGGGTGATGCGCTCCCAGACAACAATCCAGCATCCAAAGCACGGACTCGTTCCCGTATTGCCGCATAAGCGACTTCCGATTACTGTTCCGCTCTCCGGATAGCTCTTCCGCCATCGCTGTATTCTGTTCTGCGGATATCTCTTCCGCACAGGCCGTTCCGGAATGGTATGTCCCATGGAGTACTGCCTTATATTTTTCATAACAGTAAGCGTCGTAATCAATTCCCACATAAGGATTCAAAAGAAGCACTGCATTTTGCAACTCAATTTGAGCGGAAGGATTGCACCATGCTTTTCTCTTTTCCGGCGGGAATTGTGCTGCCAGACGTGCAAAGTATCTTTTATAATTTGTCTCTGTCAGCCCGGTAATATCCACTTCCCCTACACTGTTAAAATCCTCGGAATAATTCTCACACTGGCGCAGCCTTGAAGCAAGATGCAAAAGCATTCTGCCGTCAGAAATATTCCGATAGGGAACATATACATTGGGGGCAATTCCGCGACAGATGCACTCGACAGCGCATCTGAAATTGTCGTTTCCGTTGGTAGTGGATGACTGAAGATTCTCATTGGCAGATACCAGCATAACAGGTACATTCGTATCGCTCAATACCATGGAAAGCAGGGCCGCCGAATAAGCCAGGGTATCCGTACCGTGGGCAATCACAACACCTTCATATTCTTTCGCCCCGGTATATTTGCCGTAAACCGCAAGAATCCGATTCCAGTTTCCAATGGTCATATTTTCACTCAACAAATGAAGATTCTCTGTCACGTCAAAGGACACCCTACCGGCATACGGGGAATCCGATTGTAAAAACTTGCTTGTCAAAAGAACTCCCGCCTGATCACTAACGGACAAATTACCTTCCTTATTGAGAGAAGTACAAATCGTTCCTCCCACAAGGATTAGAAGTATTTTATTCATATACCCTCCCATAAAAGACTTCTGATTGCAAAAAGCAGGAGAATAACCTCCCGCTTTGCAAATACATTTTCATTAAATCTTACTTAATTTATCATCTAAGAGTTCTCTGATTACATCTGTATCAGCTGTGTTCTTCAACTCTCTCATACAAGCACCGAAGAGTGCCTGTTTCGCCTTCACTTTACCATTCTTGAAGTCTTCAATTGCCCGTGCATTGTCTACAAGAACCTTATCGATTACAGCCTCAATGGTTGCAGTATCAACCTTGGCATCCAAACCGTTCTCCTTGCAGTATGCAACCGGATCAACTCCTTCTTCCAGCACGGCAGTAAGAATCTTTCTTCCGCTCATTCTGTTTACATCACCGCTGTCTACCAT
Source organism: Lachnospiraceae bacterium (assembly GCA_045595325.1). Lineage (GTDB taxonomy): Bacteria > Bacillota > Clostridia > Lachnospirales > Lachnospiraceae > UBA3766. Next base: position 11,799 of record JAZOAG010000003.1, on the reverse strand, counting down.
CTTAATAATGGACGCCAATTCCTCTGCGGTGATTTCCAAGTCACTGAGAAGCTTGCCGTTTTTACGAAGAACACCAACACAGTCCGTAAGAATCCAGCCTGCTGCATTCTTCGCGTCACAACCCAGTGCAACTACATCATCTAAAAGCTTGCTGACATTGTGGTTGTGAATCAGCATGTCAATTTCTTTCTCGGAAATACCAACTTCTCTGTAGGCATCAGCCTTCTCATCAATTGCCACAGGTTTAGCAGCTTTAATCTGCTCTAACCACTCATCATCAATGATAATAGGCATAAGGTTTGCATCCGGGAAATAACGGTAATCTGCCTCAGTCTCTTTATTACGCATAGCGAAAGTCTTACCGCTGGCATCATCGAAACGTCTGGTTTCCTGAACAAGTTCTTCTGTTTCAAACTCAATGGCATCAATATGACGCTGTACCTCGTAGCGGATTGCCCGCTCGATTGCCTCAAAAGAAGCCATGTTCTTAATCTCGGTACGCACACCGAACTCTGTGCTTCCCTCAGGACGAACAGAGATGTTAACGTCACAACGCATAGCACCCTCTTCACATTCAGAGATGCCGCCTGCACGGAACATGGTTTTTAACTTATTCAAATAAGTCAGTACCTCTTCCGCACTGCGGAAATCCGGCTGGGTAACGATCTCAATCAAAGGAACGCTGGTACGGTTAAAATCAACGAAAGAAGCTTTACCGGAATGTACAAGTTTTCCCGCGTCCTCTTCCATATGAATCTGTTTAATATGAATGTCTCTTTCCCCCGCAGAGGTTTTTAAGGTTACACATCCGTTTGTACAAATAGGGTGATTCAGCTGTGTAATCTGATATGCACAGGGAAGATCCGGGTAATAATAGTTCTTTTTGTCAAAAGTTGTATAACGGCTGATTTCGCAGTTCAACATAAGACCTGCGGTAACGGCCAGCTCCACTACCTTTTTGTTCATAACAGGTAACATACCGGGCATACCGCTGCAAGCAGGGCATACACAGTCGTTGGGTTCCTTTACTGCGGAATGTCCGCCGCAGGAACAGAAAATCTTAGACTGGGTACTGAGTTCCACATGGGTCTCAAGACCAATGACCATTTCATATTTCATCCTTATTCACCTGCCCTTTCCGTGCTTCCTGCAAGGCTTAACAGAAGGCTTTCGCTAAACTGCTTGCCCATAAGCTGTACACCACCGCTGACTACTGCAGGAACACCAATCAGGTTTGCCACAGCGGTAAAAACACTTTCCTTGAAAACAGTCTCGAAAGCTTCACTGATTTCGTAAGGAGCGTATACGCTCTTGCTGCAAACCGGTGTCAGAATTGCGTCATAACTCTTCATTAAGGCCTCGTACTTGTCTGCGATTACGCGACGTACCTTAAGCGCCTTGCCGTAGCATTCATCATAACGGTTCTTGGATAAAACATCGGAACCGTAAAGAATTACGGCTTTGGTAAGGAAATTGAATCCTTCCGTTCTTGTATTTACATATAATTCATCAATGTTCTTATATTCGGGTGCACGATAACCAAACTTAACACCGTCGTAACGGGATACGTTGTTACAGGTTTCCGCGGTCATAAGAATCTGCCATGCGGTATTTGCCACATCAAACATATCGCAGGAAATCTCTTCCACAACCACGCCTGCCTTACGAAGCTTATCAGCAAATTCTGCAACCTTCCGTCCGGTTTCTTCGTCTGCTTTGGCAAGAAGTTCCTTAATGATGCAAACCTTTTTCCCTGAAACGGCAGCGTTTGTATTGTAATCATAAGTTGTTTCCCGAAGGCTCGTTCCGTCTTTCTCATCATGGCCTGCAATCACTTCCATGATTTCCTTAATGCCTTCCGCATCCTTTGCATACACACCCATCTGCTCGCCGGATGCTGCACAGGAAATAATTCCGTATCTGGAAACAGTTCCGTAGGTAGGCTTTAAGAAATCAACGCCGGACAAAGCCGCACTACGTCTGGGAGCACCGTTCATATCAACGCCGAGTGCTGCTTTTACTGCACCTTCTGCAACCAAAGAAGCTGCCGCGCCTTTTAACTGTTCGCCCTGCTCTGCATAGTAGGAAAACTCACCTACTAAGTCGAGACCAAACTCACCCACCTGGGTTTTACCGGAAATCACATATCCTTTATTCTCTAAACGTGTAACTGCCTCTGCACTAAACAAAGGTTTAAAACCTTCCATAATATGGGAGCCTGCTGCGGACTGCACCCCTTTTACAAGGATGGTGTCGTCAACTGCAATGGTTCCCTGCTCGGATAACTGCACTGTATATTCTTTCATTCTACGCACCTCACTTTACAAGTCTTGGCACCTGCCAACTGTCTTCGTTACGCTCCGGAGCACCTTCCAACAAGCTTTCTCTTGTGAACAGCTGCTTTCTCTCATCCTCACGAAGGACGTTGGTCATTGGCATTACATAAATCATCTCTTCCACGTTCTCGGTATCAATGTTTCCAAGTTCACCTTCGTAAGCCTTCATCATTTTGAAGATGTTCTGCATATCGTTGTCTTCGGTCTCAGTCAAAGATAACTGATTCAACTGCTGGGCATTGGAGAAGGTAGAACGTTTCTCGCTACGCCCCTTGCTGCCTCCCGCAGGTACGCCACGGGATGCCAAAGCATTGCTGTTGCCAAGGAGATGTACATCCTCTAACTGCTGATTGGTAACCTCGCCGGGGGCTCCTAATAAAAGATCCTGTGCATTTCCGTTTAACGGGAATGCGATTACTTCAAGAATCTTCTCCTCATCAGTCAAAAGCATTACCATACGGTCGATTCCCGGTGCCATACCTGCATGAGGAGGTGCACCATACTGGAATGCGGTATAGAGTGCGTTGAATCTGGACTTCAGCTCATCTTCTGAATATCCGGCAATCTCAAATGCCTTCTTCATAATATCAATGTCATGGTTACGAACCGCGCCGGATGCCAGCTCAATACCGTTACAAACCAGGTCATACTGATATGCAAGCACCTGTGTAGGGTCATCGCCAAGCAATGCATCCATTCCGCCCTGAGGCATGGAAAACGGATTGTGTGTAAAAATGGTTTCACCGGTTTCTTCATCGTTCTCGTACATCGGGAAATCCACAATGAAACAGAATTCAAAAGCATCGTCACGAATCAAATCCAACTGGTCTTTGGATGCAAGATAAGAACGGATGTGTCCGGCCTTTTTCTCGGTATCATTCTTTTTGTCATCACAGATGAAGAATAAGGTCTCTCCTTCTTTTACACCGGTGATTTCAACAATTTCTGCTTTCTTCTCATCAGACAAAAACTTCGCAATGGGACCTGCAAAAACGCCGTCTTTCAAGGTGATATATCCCAAACCGCCAAGGCCTACTTCCGGAGAAGTTGCAAACTTTAAGGAATCTTCGAAAAACTTCTTGGACTTTCCTGCACAGTTTGCTACAATACCGCGGACCGGTTTGCCTTTAAATGCAGGGAAATCAACCTCTGCGAAATAGTCTGTCAAATCACAGATAATCAAAGGATTACGAAGATCCGGCTTGTCAGAGCCATACTTCATCATGGATTCCGCATAGGTAATACGGCGGAACGGCTTCGGTGTAATCTTCTTATCTGAGAATGTTGTAAAAGTATCGTAAATTACGTCTTCACATACATCAAGAACTTCTTCCTGCGTAGCAAAAGCCATCTCAAAGTCGAGCTGATAGAACTCACCGGGAGAACGGTCTGCTCTCGCATCCTCATCACGGAAGCAGGGCGCTACCTGGAAGTATCTGTCGAACCCGGAAACCATCAAAAGCTGCTTGAACTGCTGAGGTGCCTGCGGCAAAGCATAGAATTTGCCGGGATGTTTACGGCTGGGCACCAGGAAGTCACGGGCACCTTCAGGAGAGGATGCAGTCAGAATCGGAGTCTGCATATCAAGGAAATCCTTCTCCTCCATCTTGTTGCGTAAGTGACGAATAATCTTTGAACGCATTACAAGCTTCTCATGATTCTTCGGATTACGAAGATCAAGATAACGGTATTTTAAACGAAGCTCATCCTTACTAAGATGTGAGGAACGAACCTCAAAGGGTAACATATTACGGCTCTTGCCAAGAATCTTTAATGAATCAGCTACCAACTCCACATATCCGGTGTCAATCTTCTCATTAACGGTTTCCGGCGCACGCTTCTCCACCTTACCTTTCACGGTAATAACAGTTTCACGGTTTACGTTCTTTAACAACTCCTCGTTGTGAACAACAACCTGTGTTACACCGGTGTAATCACGTAAATCGATGAAAATAACGCCACCGTGATCACGTACAACATCAACCCAGCCTGCAAGTTCTACAGTGCTGCCGATATGCTTATCACAGATATCATTACAGTATTGTGTTCTATACATAATAAAACCTCCTATGATAATAAAACTAAAAAAGCCCCGGGAATACTATTACAATATTCCCGGGACGAGTAAACAATAATCTTCACCCGCGGTGCCACCCGCATTGATACCGAAGTATCCTCTTTTATATTAAGTTGATTCTTAAACCGGAGTGTTCCCAAACTTACTACTCATCTCAAATGCGCTTTCAGTCCATGACGCATTCTCCCTGACAGACTTTCCACAAAAGCCGAGTCTCCAAATCTATTTATAGCAAAAAGAAATCTCATTGTCAATCATTATTCTCGCCATTTTAGTGGAAAATTATTCTTGGTAATTGCCGTGAGCTCTATATCTTATTTAATTTCAGTTCCGCCCCATTCAACAGCCACAAAGCCGACTCTCTCCGGTGCTTCCAAAACCTGGGGCTCTATCTCGATGGGCTCCTCCAAGCCTTTCCATGCCATAAAAACTCTGATTGTGGTATCTGCCGCAGGCGTTATGATTAATTCGGCATTCTCTTTGTATACCTCATCCTGGAATGCTATCAGATTATATTCGTTCTGTTCCAATCTGGGTAACCAGTAAATGATAAATTCATTTGCTTCCTTTTGTGTCAATCCTAATTTCGCCAGACTATCTTCCAAGAATGCTCTTGTATCTTCTCTTTTTACAACAAAGCCTTTTGAGAAATCATATTCCACATCGGAAGTTCCCTCCCAAAACAGACAGTAATACTCTCTTTCCGTAACCGGGTCAATCAAGGTTCCGTCCGGAGATGCTAAAACATTCCAGCCATCATTGTATTCCGGATAAGTAGTGGTTAGAGTGCAATTGTAATCTAATTCAACATTTACATTCATTTCTTCCGTAGGATACAGATAGATTACCGGTTTTTCAACAGACACGTCCGGTTCTATACAAGCAGACATGCAAAAAATTAAGCCAATACATAAAAACAACATCAATAATCTTTTCATCTCATTCCCCTCCGTTTAAGTTGTTCAAGCAACTGAGTGGGATTAAAGATAACTGCAGCCAATTCCTATACGAATGATTCAACAAGTCTTCCCCCACTCTTTACTCATACTATACACTTTCGGATTCCGTTTAGCAAGTTTATCAAGCACAGCTACCGGAAAAAAGTTTACTAACCATTCCCCTCAAGCACGGCCTTCAGTTTTTCACTCTCAATCTCAATCACCTTTTTATCGATTCTTTGGAAAAGGATTTCCACCTCGGGCAATTGATATCCGGCCGGTACACTTGCAGGTTCCCAGGCAAGATTTACATTCAGCCAGCCTCGCACCTTCTCTGAGGAGAACGGCAAAAAGGGTTCCAGAAGGATGCTTAAATTCGCAATAATCTGAACGCATTGATACAAAGTGTTTTGGCACTTCTTCTCGTCTTCCGTTCTTGTAATCCAGGGTTGCTCTGCGTCAAAAAACTTATTTGCTCCCCTTACAAACTCAAATACGTCGTCCAGGGCTTCCTTAAATGAACCTTTTTCAATCTTTTCACCCACACATTCAAACAATTCATCGATTTTAACCTTGATTTCCGGATTAAGTTCTCCAGCCGGAACCACGCCTCCCCAATACTTCGCGATGAAAGCAAGGGATCGGTTGACGAAATTTCCGTATGCTCCGAGCAGTTCCCCGTTATGGCTGTTGATATACTCACGCCAGGAAAAGTCCGCATCCTTTTTCTCCGGTCCGTTGGCAATAAAGAAATAGCGGATGGAGTCGGCCTCATAATTCTCAAGCAGGTCTTTTACCCAGATGGCATAGTTTTTACTGGTAGAGATTTTTTTACCTTCCAAAGTCAGATATTCACTGGATACAATCCGGTCAGGAAGGTGCCAGCCGCTGCCGTTTGCCAGAAGCAACGCCGGTAAAATAATGGTGTGGAAAGGAATATTGTCTTTTCCGTGAACGTAATAATGTCTGGCATCCTCCCCCCACAGTTCGCCGAAATCCGCGCCGCGGCGTTCTGCAACAACCTTGCTTGCCGACAAATAGCCAAGCACGTTTTCTGCCCAGATGTAAATGGATTTGTTCTCATAACCGGCTTTCGGCACATCGATTCCCCAATCCAAATCTCTGGTCAGCGCCCGGTCCCTAAGACCTTCCCCGACATAACGGTTGGTAAATGAGATGGCGTTTCGCCGCCATCCGTCGGACCGGTCCACCAGCTCTCTTAATTCTTTCTCCAACTTCGAAATGGCAATATATAAATGTTTGGAGCTGCGAAAGCTGACGGAATGTCTGCACACTGCGCAAACGGGTTCTTTTAAATTCTCCGGTTCTAAAACCGTGCCGCAGGCATCACACTGGTCTCCTCTTGTTTCCTCGCCGCACTGAGGGCATACCCCCAGTACAAAGCGGTCCGCCAGGAATATGTTGCAGCATTCGCAAAATGCCTGAGGAACATCTGCCTCATACACGTACGGGCTTTCGTAAAGCTTACTGTGAAACTCTTTTACAAATTCCTTATGTGCATCCGCTGAGGTCTTCGTGTACTCATCATAGCTAAAGCCAAGCTTCTTAAAACATTCCGTAAATTCTTCATGATACAAATCGCTGATTTCGCGGGGGGCGCTTCCCTCCTGCTTCGCTCTGATTGCCACGGGGGTTCCGTAGCAGTCGCTGCCCGATACAAAATAAACATTGTCGCCTTTGGCTCTGTGATAACGTGCCAAAACATCTCCCGGCAACAAACCTGCAATATGTCCGATGTGCAATGAGCCGTTTGCGTAAGGCCATGCACCGCCAATTAATACATTTCTCATATTCCTACCTCATTTCTTTCTGTGATAACAATTAACAACTACTTCGTAAAAAATGGTATAAAAAAAGCCCTCCTCTCTGAAAATTTCTTTTCAGGGACGAGAGCAAACGCTTCGTGTTACCACCCTAATTCACTTATACCTCGCGATATAAGCCTTATCAACTACGGACGAGAAATGATTCATCGATAGTCTATCACTGTAACGGGTGAACCCGTCGTAGCCTTGGCACTCTTGTTGCTTCGGTACGCAGCTCCGAGACCATTTTCCGTAGTTCCTTCTGTGCCTGTTCTCACCATTCCAGACTCTCTGTGACGTATCTAACTACGTACTCTTCTCTTCATAGCCTTTTTTCATACTATAGCACAAAAAAATAAAATAGCAAGAACTTTTTGCATTTCTTTCCTCTGACAGACCAAAATCAGGAGCAATAATACTTGCAAATATAAACTTACATGAGAGCTTATTTAAGAACATATTTCAAATCTTGCTAATTCGTGCCCATATCTTCATATTCGTAAACTAACTCTCCATCAATAATCGTATACAAAACCCCGGAAAACACCTCCAAAGATATCAAAAAACAATTCCCATATAACCATTCCTTTTCTAAACATATCGATTTAATATCTTTGTTATCTTTTTCTCAAAGCGTATAGGCATAACCTGCTTATCCTGCCCTGCCCAGACACATTTTCCAACATATTTCATTCCGGATGTTTTAAAGAATTCCTTCATACTCCTAATGGCTCCTGCACTTTGTCCACACAGGAAAGAAAATGGTGCTGGTGTGTTACATGCCGTTAGCAGAAAATACTTTTGGTTTTTAGATAATCTTGCTTTGGGAAATGTTTTGGTTTCTTCCATAACCACGCCTAACAACCTATCAAATAAATTTTTTACTACCGCTGGAACATTCGCCCAATAAACAGGTGCCGCAAGAACTACAACATCACACTCTCTAATTAATCTGCTAATCTCTTGCACATCATCTTTATGTACGCAATTTCCCGTTTTAATACATGTTCGACACCCATTACAATAACCTATATTCTGCTCATATAAGTTTATAGATGTAATCTGCCATCCTTGTTGTTCTGCTTCTTGCAAAACATACTTTAGCATAGTTCCTGTTGCCCCGTCTTTATGAGGACTGCCAAATAATGCAAGCAACTTTTTGGACATTATTATCCCCTCCCCTCAACTGCCAAGGAATTATACAACATATCAAATCCGTACAGTAAAAATTCTTTCTTTGATTTTTTTAAATGTTGAGTTATATATTCTTCTTTATTTGTAGCAAGTAAGATATGGCCTGATAACATACCCCAAAAAGAAAAAATGGTTGGTAAAATCTCAATATCGGAACGTATCTCTCTATTTTCTATTCCCGTTTTCAAAAAAGTATATAATAACTCGTTTATCCTCTCACCAACCAAAAAAGTTTCCTTTTCTTCCGGCAAAAAATGTGTTGTTTCAAAATCAATGTTGATTGTTTTAAGTACCATGCCAAAATAAAATGGATATTCCTCCTGATATTCTACTAACGCATTGCAAATTTGTTCATAGCATTCTTTGGTATTACTGCTACTTTCCAATGCATGGTTTATATAATCGTGTAATTTCTGCATGCTTTCCAATACCAGTACACTGACAAGCTCCTCTTTATCCTTAAAATATACATATAAGGTCGCCTTGCTATACCCTGCTTCCTTTGATATATCATTCATTGATGTATTTTCTATTCCCTTTTTCATAAACAGTTTCTCTGCAACCATTGCTATATTCTTTCTATGCACACTTTGTGATTCTTTTTTTCTTCTTGCCATAACTAACAAACCTCCTATAATTGAACCGATGGTTTAATTATAGGAGGTGGTATTCTATTTGTCAACCAAATTGATTTTTAATTTATTTACCCACATAAAGTAATCTTATTCAATGAATAAGGAAAATCTGTTGCCAAAGTGTTGCCATGAGGACATTATAGCACAAGCAAGAATAAAAGCAACGCAGAACTGATAGTTTGATGTTTTTACACCAGTTCGTCCCTTAACTGTAATACCTTGCTTTCAATCGCTTTTATTATCATCTTAAATTCTTCATCCGATTTGCCGGTAGGGTCTTCCAGTCCCCAATTATCATCAAATGCCCTGCCAATAAAAGGACATCCCACATTACACCCCATAGAAATAGCTACCTCCGGATTTGGAATTTCTGTAATCAATTTTGAATACTGTGTCCGTTCCATATCAATTCCATACAATTCTTTCCTAATGCCTCCGCAATTTGACTCCGGCAAGAATTATGCACACATATAAATGCTACTTTCTTCAAAACTATCTTCTCACTTTCTTTATCAATTCTATTACTTCATCTTTTTTCAGCACTTTTCCATAGGACACCACTTTACCATCTACAACTAAAGCCGGAGTTGTCATTACACCATACGCTGCTATTTTCTCATAATCTCTTACATGGTCTATTGTACTATCCATACCTAACTCAATAAGTGCTTCTATGGTAGCTTTCTCTAACTGGTTACATTTCGCACAGCCTCCTCCTAATATTTTTACACCAGCTAGCATTTTCTCTTGTTCTGCCTGCTCCATTATTTCAGTAGTACAATTATCTCCACAGCAACAGCTTTTTACATTTTCCTCTTTCTTCCTTCCTAATCCAAACAATGACATTTTCTCATCCTCCTAGACTATAAATCCTTGAAATGAATTGAACAAGTAACCTACGATAATAATACCTATCGTGCATATCGCAATAAATGTTCCAAGTAGCTTTGGCTTTACTGCTTTTTTGAGCATAATAATTGAAGGCAGACTAAGTGTTGTAACAGCCATCATAAAGCTCAAGATTGTTCCCAACTGTGCCCCTTTTGCAAGCAACGCTTCCGCTACAGCGATTGTTCCGAATATATCTGCGTACATAGGAGCACCAACCAATGTTGCAAGTACAACCCCAAAAGGATTATGACTTCCCACTATTGTTTCAATCCAGTTTTCCGGAATCCAATTGTGGATAGCTGCACCAATTGCAACACCTGCTAAAATATATGGAAATACTTTCTTGAAAGTTGATGCCACTTGCTCCTTTGCATATACCAAACGCTCTTTCTGTGTAAGTGTTGGACTGTCTATATCAACAGAATTTGCTTTTAGAATAAAATCCTCCACATATCTTTCCATGTGTAACTTTTCTATCAGCGTTCCACCAACTACCGCAATAATCAATCCAACTATAACATAAGTTACAGCTACCTTTGTTCCAAAAATACTTATTAAAAGGACTAAACTTCCCAAATCAACCATAGGCGATGAAATCAGGAATGAAAATGTTACACCTAACGGTAGTCCTGCACTTGTAAATCCAATGAAAAGTGGAATTGATGAGCAGGAGCAAAACGGTGTTACTGTTCCCAACAATGCCGCAATGCACTTTGCACCGATGCCCTTAAATCTACCAAGTATCTTTTTGCTACGCTCTGGCGGAAAATAGCTTTGTATATATGAAATCACATATATTAACATACACAGCAATATGGTTATCTTTATTACATCGTAAATGAAAAAGTGAATACTTCCTCCCAGTTTCCCCGATATATCTAAACCGATTTTTCCTAGCACAGTTCCAATCAATTCATTAAGCCATTTCATCCCTAGTATCTGTTCTTCTATAAAATTCCATATCATCAACAGTTACAACCCCCTTCTTTAACACAAGACAGTTTCTCGATAAACTGCTTAAATCCTTGCATGGTATCACAATTCAAAGAATAATGATGCCATTTTCCTTCTTTTCTGTCATTCACAAGACCGCATTCACACAGAATCTTCATATGATGCGATAATGTTGGTTGCGTAATTTCAAAGGCTTCCAATAGTTTACAACCGCATTTTTCCCCATCAGATAACATTTGAACAATCTGCAAACGGTTACTATCTCCAAGTGCTTTACATATAACTGCTATATCAATTGTATTCATTTTCCTTCACCTCACATTGATATTTGTCTATGTATAAAACATATCAGATACATAGATGATTGTCAATGTATATTTTATTAAAAAACACATCCTTACTATTAAAGATGCGTTTTTTATGAACTACTCCTGCAACATTTCTTCTACAATCTCTGTTGCACATTTTATCATCTCAGGACAAGTCTTCTTGAATAAATCCATTTCCTTTATCTTTATCATATCTTCTGGTTTTGACACATCATACCCAAGCAACTCTCTACATACAACCGTTCCCTTCTTTGCTATAAAACGGTTCATAAAATCTTCTGCTATTTTATATGCATTTCCCTTTTCTTCAAGTGCATTGTAATGATAGTGACCGTACTTTAACCCTAATACCATCAATGCTCCGGATACAGCACCACACATCTCTCCTTTTCTTGCACCACCGCCAAACTGCGTTGCTATCTTAAGCGCCGTTTCCTCCGACAGACCAAAATCAGAAGCAAATGTCGCCAGCACCGCCTGGGAACAGTTGAAACCATTCTTAAAATAGTTAGCAGACTTTTCCACTTTACTTTCTAACCTTAATTCAAACAAAGTAGTATTTTGCCAATTTCCAAATCGGTCTTTTGCAATTTTTTCTCTATATCCTATTTCTCGAAAT
>JAZOAG010000002.1:0-3650 GCA_045595325.1 Lachnospiraceae bacterium | reverse complement strand
GCCCACAACTCCTTGGCTCACAGAACGACATGGCTACGATCCGACTTGATGTAACAGATCTTGTGATGCTTGATATTAAACACATCGATGATGAGAAACATAAAGAGCTTACTGCACATTCTAACAAGCGCATTCTTGATTTTGCAAGATATTTGGATAAGAAAGAAATTCCAATCTGGATTCGCCACGTAGTAGTTCCGGGAATAACTCTATATAAAGAATATCTGGAAAGACTTGGCGAATTCATGGCGACACTTAGTAATGTTAAAGCGCTTGACGTGCTTCCGTATCATACAATGGGTAAAGTGAAGTATGAGAGTCTTGGCATGGAGTATCCACTTGGAGATACAAGAGAGGCAACAAAGCAGGAAGCCGTTGCGGCGAAACAGATAATATTAGGAGCTTATAAAAAGGCGAAAGAGAGATAAAAACAGGGAGCAGTTCCAAATGAAGTGGAGTTGCTCCCTGTTGTCTTATTTCACACCTATATACGAGTGTTAAAATATTCCTGTGTAACTTTCAATTGTTTATTCAAAATTTCCTTCCACATACGAGTATGAATTTCACCGGAACCCTTGGACACTTTCGTTCTGCGAATACTTCCGTCCGCGTCTATTTTTCGATAAAAGTAGTGGTCTGTGTCCTTGTACAAATCCCAACCATCACGTTCACAAAAACGTTTTAGTTCTTTCCATCTTGGCATAAGATGCTTTCTCCGATTTTTTGTGGATTGTCCATAATTAAAGCCTTGAAGATGTATGGCACGTGTCCTTTGCGGTTTGGACTTCGAGAATAGAATGCGTAATCGTTATAGTATTCCATAGCATATTCTAAAATGGCATTACCCAATGCATATCTAGCAGAAGACTCTTCGGTGCCATTTTCCACTAAATCAATCTCGTTAAGAGATAGAGTAATAGAACCGTCCTCCTCGACAAATTTCTTCGCTGTAAAAAGATATGCTTCCAAAATCTCAGCCATGGTATCTAAGTTAGAGAACCACATTTTATCTCTAGTGCGCTTAATAAACTTCGGCTTATCGTGAATAACACTATCACAAATGGAACTCCATTCTTTTCTGACTTCAGTAGCTTTTTCCATTAACATGTCAATCATCTCCTTTGTACACCTCCACTGTTATTATATGATAAAAGCGTACACAATGTCAACAATGTACACCCTTGACAAATATAATATGTAGAGATAATAAAAATATTCAATTGTGCTTGTTGGGTTTGTAATTGTTTAATGAGTTTCTTGAAATTTTGGATTATCAAAGAAAGAATATTATAGGTGTAGCATCGATTATAATATTGAAACAACAAACTGTCAATATGTACCCCACCCAATACAAGATTTCCTCTTGTATATTCCTCTGTTTTGTATTACAATAAGAGAAATGACAGGCCTAGCGTCTGACAATCACGAAAAGGAGGATACATATCATGGCATATGTTATTACAGATGAATGTGTAAGCTGTGGAGCTTGTGCAGCACAATGTCCAGTAGAAGCTATCGCTGAAGGCGATGACAAATTCGTAATCGATCAAGATACTTGTGTTGAGTGCGGAGCTTGTGCAGCTCAGTGCCCAGTTGGAGCTATCGTAGAAGAATAAGAAGATAAAAGGGAGTGTCGCAAAATAACTAATTTTTAGTTATGGAGCGATGCTCCTTTTCAATTGTGGATAAGTTCAGGGGATAAATCCGTGTTTTGTGGATTTATCCCCTGTTTTAGACGCACCTTAATAAAGGTACGGATTTTAACCATTTTTTCTATGCTGCTTTTATTGGAAACATATGACTTTTCGTTCGGTTATTCTGTATTTTTGCATGTAATTTATTAATGTTATAGCCAAAACACAGTAAAAGAATCTCAAGTTTTACCTTGGTTTTCCCACGAAGCAGAAATTTTTGGAAACCATAGTCGTTTTTCAGCACACCAAATGCACCTTCTACCTGAATGGAACGGTTCATGCGATACTTGATTCCGGTTTCGCTTAAAATGTTTTCATAGGACTCTTGACGTAGGGCTATGAATTTTTTGGACACCTGAAGTCGTTTGTTACCAGCAGCTTTTGTACACTTACTTTTATACGGACAACCTTCACAACTTTCACATTCATATACAGTGACTTCTGATTCATACTGATTTTTGCTTTTCTGTTTTCTTATAAATATTGGTTTTAATTGCTTTCCAGCATGACAAGTGTAGGTATCTGTCTGTTCATTATAAGACATGTTTTCACGCTTACTAATATCTTGTTTGAAACTACGTTTTTTCCATTTCTCATAGGTCTGTGGTTTGATATATGCTGTCTGTTTATTGGCTTTCAGATGCGTGTATCCCTCTTCACTTTCGTATCCAGAATCTGCAGTAATGCTCGGATAACGGAATCCAAGTTTTTCTTCCATTGTCTCCAAAAATGGCACCATAGTCCACACGTCATTCCTGTCTTGGAAAATATCTACCGCAACAATATATTCACTATCGACACCTATCTGCACGTTATAGCCCGGCTTTAACTGTGCGTTTCTCATGTGGTCGTCTTTCATATGCATAAACGTGGCATCCACATCCGTTTTACAATAATTATTTCGAGTTCCAAAGCAGGAATTATGCCTGTCATACGTTAATTGTCGCTCTAAAAATGAGTGGAACAATTCATAATAGCGCTGATGAACCGTCTTTCGTTTTCCGCGTCCTTGTACAAATGAAATGTCATGATCTTGGCAATAGTTTTTTAAAAAATCTACAATCGCTCGTAAATCAGAAGTTCTATTTTCTTTGGTTAATGAAAAACTTTTTACGTATTCACGGTTAAGCAACTGCACAGCTGCTTCGATTTTGGCAAACATCTTTTCTTCCCATTTGCCCACAGACTTCTTCCATACAAAAGTGTATTTATTAGCACATGCTTCTATTTTTGTGCCGTCAATAAAGACCGTTTCTTTTGACAGTTCTTCCATATCAGCAAGTTTACGCACAAGCTGATAAAATAAATCTTCTATTGCTTCTGATGCAAAGCCAGTACGAAATCTTGCAATGGTACTATGGTCAGGGGCTTTCTGACCCGCCAGAAGCCACATAAAGTTAATATCTCTCCGACAGGCTTTTTCGATTGGCCTAGAAGCATAAATGTTTTGTGAATAAGCATAGGTTAGAACCTTGAACATGGTCTTAGGGTCAACTGCTGGATTTCTACCCAAGGTAGAGTAAGCCTGATACAACTTCGTGTAATCTAATTCCTCCAATATGTGGCTCAGCAGTCTGACAGAGTCATCTTCTGGAACTAAACCTTCCAAACTTAATGGCAAAACTAGTTGATAACATTCGCCAAGTTCGGTATAATCTTTGGTGTGGTTTAAGTTACTCGTCATAACTTATTATACCATGAATTGCGGACTCTTCGGAGTCCGTTTTTCTGTTTTATGGCATAAAAAGGGAGCCGTTGCTCCAGTAGATTATTTATCTACTTTTGCAACAGCCCCACGAAAAAAAGTGCCTGAAAACTTACTGTTTTCAAGCACTTTTGTCATTTGCTTCTAAGCCGAAAATGGGACTCGAACCCACGACCTACGCATTACGAATGCGTCGCTCTACCAACTGAGCCAATTCGGCAAGTGACCTTCGCCACAAAAACAAGTATACT
>JAZOAG010000001.1:0-39179 GCA_045595325.1 Lachnospiraceae bacterium | reverse complement strand
TGTTATTGAAGATAATAAATGGAATATTATCAAGAAATAGACAGGGAAACTTCAGTTTTTCTATGTGTTTAGCAAAGAGATGAAGGAGGTTAATGCCATGAAGAAATTAATCATTTTACTTTTGATATTGCATTGTGTGATTGGTTTGATTGGATGCTCTCACAAAGAGCCTTCAGTAGTTATTAATACATATTATGCAGCATCTGATGCAGATGTTGAACAAGAAAATAAGGAATATCTGATTTTGTATACACACTATGAGATGAGTGACGGCACTTGGAAAACAGATGAAAATACCTATCAATACAGACTGGAAATTACAGGAAGAATGGGCAACGCGACACAAGATAACACATTTATTTTTTTAAGCAACATAGAGGACATTACATTTGAGCAAGCGTGGAAAGCAGCCGGATTTAGCAGCAATATGAATGATTACTTTGAGCCGGAAGTTGCGAAATTTGTTGCCATAAAATATTAAGAGAAAGAAAAAGGAATTAGGCTTCTGGTTAGTCTGAGATTACGCATGAATTTTATGGACGAGATGATGAGGCGTTTTTTATAAGGAGGATTGGTATGAAAAAGAAGCGGATTTTTTCAATGATATTAATGTTTTGTTCAATGCTCTTTTTCATTGCGTGCGTGCAGACAGAGCAGGCACCTATGACGGCCGAACCGGAACAGCATTCCGAAAATGTGAGTGAATCAAATCAATATACGGAAGAAATAAGCAGACAAGCTGATTATGGTAGAGACGACGAGAAAGTGCAGAACTATTTGCAGTCATTTCCGCAGGAATGTGATGAGATTCTTGCCGAAGGAAGGGCGGTATGTGCAATAAATAATATATTTGAGAATACACATCTCTGGGAAGCATTTCTGACGCAGATTGAAGCCGGGAAAGAGGCTTGCGTTGTTGTGATGACGGTTACGGATGAGGGGGATCCGATTTTATATTATATTCATTTTGACGGAACGGATTATATGGTTGTAATGGATACACATCGTGATCATTTTGGGACGCCGGCTTACGTGAAGGATAAGTTCATGTACATGTCTGAAATCAGAACGGAAGGAACCGGATACATGGTTGTTTTTGCAAATGAAGCATTCCAAACTTTGGATGAATCAAATGCTTATTGGGAAAAGATGTATGCCTTGTATGAAGAGGGTAAAATAGATCCGAATGGTGAGAATGAATATCAACCATTTCCGTTAACGATGATATATACGGTATGGGAATAGTAGGATTTGTATTTGCGGTTCGATGACAAATTCGAAAGGAGAATATGAAATGATATACAAATACAACGAGGATGTATCGGCAAAATCCTTATCAGATTTGCGTGAAGCTGTAGGTTGGAACAGGATGGAAAGCGAGTACGAAAACCCTTTATTGACCTCATATTATCATATTGCCGTTTATGAAAAAGATGAATTGGTTGGATATATTGATTGTGTATCAAATGGTGTCACGGATGCTTATATTCAAGATTTGATGGTTCATCCGGATTATCAAGGGAAAGGGCTTGGTACCGATTTGATGAATAAGATGATTACATATCTGAAAGAGAAGCGAATATATATAATCTCTGTTGTTTTTGAAGAAAGTTTAAAGCCGTTTTACGATAGATTTGGCTTCAGCAATATGCTTTGCGGGCAAATGGAAACCTATAGCGGTAATTAGAATGCTGGGGGATGACGAGGTTATATAGGGGGTTATATAGGGGAAGTACATAAAACCATATTTTCAAAATAGGTTGAATTTATCCTAGATAAAGTAATATACTATCTATATAAAATAATGGAGGTGTTCATATGACAGTAGATACAAACACAATGGTTTCAATTACAGAAGCAAATCAGAACTTTTCAAAAGTTGCAAGATTAGTAGATGAGCTTGGCTCAGTTGTTATACTTAAGAATAATGCACCAAGATATTTGGTAATTGATTTTAGTAAGGCAGAGGAAAGTGCTGTAGCTAAGGATGAGGATGTGCTTGAGATTTCCAAAAGATTGCTTGCGCAGAATAAAGAGGCTTATGAGGTGCTTGCTAAATGAAAAGGCTGAGTAATGAGCAAATTCTAATGCTCCATTCACAGCTCATTGAACAGACCGGCGGAACCACCGGTGTAAGAGACTTCAATTTGTTGGAGTCGGCTACCACGACACCATTTCAGGTATTTGGTGGAGAAGAGTTGTATCCAACGATACAAGCAAAAGGTACACGCCTTGGATATGGGTTGATAAAAAATCATTGTATGTTGGATGGGAACAAGCGAATAGGAATACATGCAATGCTTGTATTCTTGGCTTTGAATGGAATAGAATTATCATATACACAAAAAGAATTGTATGAAATGGTTCTTGCAGTAGCGGACGGAAGTTTGGAATATGAAGATATGCTTAAGTGGGTACTGGGGCATCAGGCGTAATAATATATTATATTTTAATGCCTGTGTTTAATTTTTTATGGGATTGAACACAGGTGATTATGCAACAGAACCCTTTGAAACAGGCATGAAACGATTATGCATACATTCTAATCTTAAGTATATAGGTATGTATTCGGTGCAGGACAACGACAACCTTGCATCATTTCAGACGAAAGAGGCTATAGAAGGGATAAAAGTCTTTACTCGTAAAATTATTAACGAGAAAGGATGAGTATGCTTATGAAGCCCCGGTTATTTAAGGAGGCAAGTATGAGATTTGCAAAAACGAGAAGATTCATAATTCTGTTGGGGTTGACTTTAATGCTTGCGGGTTGCGGAAAAGGCGCAGCAGTGGAGGCGGATGAGTGCCTGTATGTGGGAGATGGCGGAAATAACGAATTGGAGGCCGCAGAAGCTCTCGGAATGAAAGCTGTACAAGCAGTGTGGTATCTGAAAGAAGGCACGACGTAACCCACTCAAAGAAAAGAAGAGTTTGAGCATGCGGAAACTCTAATGGATATTATAGATTTTATTTGAAGGAGGAAAATTTTAGTGAAGCGTTTTTTAGCAATGTTTGTAGCGATTACCATTCTACTTCCGTTATTTCCTATGAATGTGAAAGCAGAGGAGCCTTCGTCAGGTGGGACGGAGGCTTATGAAACTTTACGATTTGACTTGGGAGGAGCAGGAGTAGCAGAGGGGTATATAGGGGTATCCGCCGAGGATGCTTATGATGTGGAGACCGGATACGGATTTGCAAATACAGAAGCAGTAGAAGATGTTTTAGCCGGTGGAGAAGGGGCTCTGGCAGATGCAGTGCGCTTTAAGTCAGATGTGGCGAATCATATATTTAAAGTTGATTTGCCAAGCGGCGTTTATAAGATTACGGTTACAACCGGTGATGTTGAATCAACAACAATTACGGCAGAGGGAAGACCACAGCTTTTCTTTTTAACAGGAAGTAATGCGGTTGATTCTTTTACTATTCCGGTAACGGATGGTCAGCTTAACATTCATGCCGGTTCAGGTGTGGGGACAGAGTTTTCAATCAGTGCGCTTGAAATTGAGCAGACATCAACAGGAACGACGACCAAACCGACTATCTGGGTTAGCGGCGACTCAACGGTTGCAAGCTACTATAATGTAGCGGCGGACGCAAAACGTGGTTGGGGACAGTATTTATGCAATTATGTTGATACAGATAAGTATGATATCAGAAATCTGTCAGCAAGTGGTCTCAGATCAAAGAATGTCTTGGAGACTTTCTTTCCGGTTGCCGAGTATTACGGCAAAAGCGGTGATATTTTATTGCTCGCAGTAGGAATTAATGATTATACGGATGAGTATAAGATTCATCCGGATGCGATTGATCCCTCCGGTTATATTGCAAATATGACTGAGATGGTTCAGAGGGCCAAAGCAAAAGGGATGACGGTTTATCTCGTAAAGCAGCAGGGTGAATTGAATGACTGTAAGAAATATCCGATTCCTACAGAAAAATGGTTTAATGATGAGATAGATGCAATTGCAGCGTCAGAGAATACAGGTGTTATCGATTTATTTCACCCATGGCTTGAATTTTGCCTCGAGCAAACATCAATAGAAGCAAGAAACTATTATGCTCCGGGTGAAAATCTTCATCCGAATGCACTTGGAGCAGACAAACTTGCACAAATGGTGAATGAACAGCTTTTTCCGGCGAAAGAACAGGGAGGAAGTACAGAAGATCCTTATAAAGATTTTGATACTCCGGCTACCATATATTATGAAACAGAAGCTTCCGGTGAGCCTGTTGCCAATCCTCATAAGGGATTTGTTATGACAGTAACAAATCATGATATGTTGTATGAAGGGAAACATCCTTATGGCATCGGTGGTGAAAAAGATAATCATGCATGGGACGTTGTAACGGTTTGCAGCGGTGTTATGTTCTGGGAAGACATTAATCCGCAAAAGGGTGTATACAATTGGGAAGAAATTGATGATGCTCTTAAGGCCTGTGAACAGGCCGGAATGACATACGGAATACGAATTATTCCCTATACGACATCTACAGGTTCAGATGATAATTACGGAGTAGAACATGATTTTGTTCCGCAGTGGGTATATGATGAGGGTGCAACCCAAAAGACGGTTACATATAAATACGGAGATCCTAATGTTCAGATAAAAGTGCCGGACTGGTCAAATGAGGTATATATTCAGGCGTATAAGGATTTTACGACAGCGTTGGCTGAAAAGTACAATGGTGATCCGCGTGTTGAATATGTTGAAATCCGTGCATTTGGTAACATGGGAGAGTGGCATGTTTCCGAGTTTGAGGGTATTGAAATGCCTTCTTTAGACATACAGAAGGATATGCTTAATCATTTTGCATCTGTATTTGACAAAACCACGTGTTGCCTTATGTCAGATGCAAAAGGAGAAGTTTATGACTATGCACTTTCAATTGGCATTACGAAACGTAATAACGGTTTAATTCTGACGCCCAATGAGGAGTGGGATTTAAGGCCTGCCTATAAGGCGAATCTTCCGACTATGGCGGATAATCACAATACCTATGAGTATATGCTGGATGCGGAAGATAAACTATCGGATGAATATCTGAAATGGACTCCGGAGCGCTTCCGTGAAACAATTGAGATAGCACATTTATCAATTTATGCCCTGGATCAGGAGGGTTACGGAAGTTATAAATTCTATCGTGAGCAGAAGGATGTTATAGATGAGATGGTAAACCGTCTGGGCTATAATTTTACAGTAACATCTGCCAAAAGAAATGAGAATAAGCTTTTGGTTACAGTCGAGAATACCGGTCTTGCTTCAGCATTTTTCAATATTGAGCTCTGTGCAGAAATCACGGATGAAAAAGGCAATAAAGTAGCAGACTTCGGGCAACCTGTAAGAATCGCAAAAGGCTCTTTCAGAGATGGTACTTCACAAACATTCCTTTTTGAATATGACGGTGTGCTTGATGAAAATGCCCGGATTTGTCTTGCTATGTATGATAGTGATAATTACCTTGCTACAGGGGATAATCCTACCGTCAGATTTGATAATGCAAATACCTTATCCAATAACAGGTTACTGTTGACGGACCATGTTATTTGGGAAGATGACGAAGAATCTGATGAGGAAGAAGACTCTGATGAGGAAGAAGAAACCGATGAATGGGAAGAAGTGGTGGTTCCCTTTGAAACTCTGCGATTTGACTTGGGCGGAGAAGGCGTGGCAGAAGGATATATAGGTGTATCTGCCCAAGCCGGATATGATGCATCAGTCGGATACGGATTTACCAATACCAATGCGGTAGAGGATGTTTTGGCAGGCGGAAGCGGGGCATTAGCGGATGCAGTACGCTTTAAATCCAATGTTTCAGGTCATGTATTCAATGTCGATTTGCCGAAAGGTGTTTACAAAATAACGGTTACAACAGGTGATGATCAGTCAACCACCATCAGGGCAGAGGGGCTGTCTCAGCTTTTCTTCCTGACCGGAAACAATGCGGTTGATTCTTTTACAATACCTGTAACTGACGGACAATTAAATATATATGCAGGTTCCGGTGTGGGGGAGAAATTTTCCATAAGCGCCATTGAAATTGAGAAGGCAGGGGAAGGTACGGTTGGGAAACCGACCATATGGCTTGCCGGTGATGAAACGGTTTCCAAACGATACAACATACCGGAGGATGATGGTTCAAGACGCGGTTGGGGAGAATATTTATCTGCGTATGTTGATATGAATACATATGATATACGACACATATCGGCAAGCGGCATTACGGCCAAAGCAGTGAAGGATTCTTTCCTGCCCACGGCGGAGTTTTACGGTAAAAAAGGCGACATTCTGATTCTTGCGGTAGGACTAAATGACTATGCGAAACAGAACAAGGAGCATCCGGACTCTCTGGATCCAACCGAGTATAAGCAGAATATGACGGAAATAATTCGTCGGGCCAAAGCAAAGGGAATGACGGTTTATCTTGTAAAGCAGAGCGGGGAATTACATGACGCGTCAAGATATCCCGTTCTTACAGAGAAATGGTTTAGTGCCGCAATTGATGAAATCGCGGTGGAGGAGAAGGTTGCTGTTATTGACTTGTTCCGCCCCTGGCTGGAGTTCTGTATGGAGCAGACAGTCAGAGTTGCAGATAAATATTATTGTGTTGAAAACAGCTATCTTTTAAATGCGCTTGGTGCAGACAAGCTTGCCGGGATGGTAAGTGAACAGCTTTTCCCGGTTAGCAAACCGGAGGAGCCGGTACAAGATACGTATGAAGATTTTGATAATCCGTACACGGTATGCTATGAAACAGAAGTTGCGGGTGGTCCGGTTGTAAATCCGCATAAAGGCTATGTCATGACGGTATATAGTCCTTGGAATTTTGAATCTACCAATGCTTACGGAATTGGTGGCTCCATGAATAATACAGCATGGGAAATGTCAACAATTTGTAGCGGAGAACCGAAATGGGATGAATTAAATCCGGAAGAAGGCGTATATAACTGGGAATCAATAGACAGCATGCTGGAAGCCTGTGAAAAATACGGATATACATACGGAATCCGAATTTTACCCTACTCTCATCTTTCCGGCTCGCATGATAATTACGGAAAAGACCACATTTTTGTGCCGGACTGGGTTTTTGAAAAAGGTGCAAAGATGGATCGGGCAACTCTTGTAAGTGACCCTTCCGTTGAATTGGATATTCCGAAATGGGATGATCCGATTTATTTGCAGGCATGCAGAGATTTTGCAGATGCCCTTGCAGAGCATTATGACGGAGACCCGAGAGTGGAATTCATTGATATCAGTGTTTTTGGTAACTGGGGAGAATGGCATACTTCCACGTTTAACGGAAATCCGATGCCTTCTGAAGAAATCCAGAAGGAGATGATAAAATATTACAGTGAGGCTTTTGATAAAACCATGCTTTGTCTGACTTCAGGCGCATATGGGGATGTGTATGACTATGCACTTTCACTCGGAGTGCCCAAGCGTGTAAACGGACTGATTGCTACGCATAACTATGAATGGAATTTAAGACCCAATTATTATGCCAATTTACCCGTAATCGGCGAGAATTTCCTGCCGTATAAAATGATGTTGGAGCCGGATGTTTATGCACAAGGCATTGTAACTGATTATGATAAGCATTATTTAAGATGGACGCCGGAACGGTTCCGTGAAACAATTGAGATTTCTCATTTATCCATCTATGCATTTGATCAGGATAGTAAGCATAGTTATGAATTTTATAAAGAGCAAAAAGATCTTATCGAAGAGATGAATAACCGGCTCGGCTATAATTATACGGTGACATCGGCCAAGAAAAACGGAAATAAACTTCTTGTCACTATTAAAAATACCGGTCTTGCGCCTGCTTTTTTTGATATCGAACTAAGTGCAGAGATAATCGATGAAAACGGAGCCAAGTTGGATACGTTCGGGAAACCGGTTGTAATAGAAAGTGGTTCTTTCCGCGACGAAGAAGAGAAGACATTTTTATTCGAATATGGCGGTACTCTTGGTGCAGAGACCCGGATTGCTCTTGCAATGTATGATAAGAATAACTACCTTGTCGAAGGCAAAGATCCTACCATCAAATTTGATAATAAAAATACTTTGTCCAATAACAGACTTCTCCTGGTGGAGAATGCTTCTGCAAAAGAAGATCCTGATGTTGCAGAGGATATTTACCTGATTCCCGGTAATGACCATATCGTGATTGCACCGGGTGAAACTGCAGATATCAGTTTTAAACTGCAAGGATTGGACAACTGCGATGTTTATTTACTGCATTCTACAGATGAAGCTGTAGTAAATTCGGAGAGCGGCTATATTGCTGATAAGAACGATGCAATGAAGGGGATTATTACCGCCGGAGCGAAAGAAGGAACTGCGTGGTTGACATTTGCAACCGATATTCAAGGGAAGGGTTCTCAATGCGCTTATGCGACAGTGCGTGTAGATGTGGCAGAAAAGGAAGAGGCACAGAAGATTAGCCTTGGTGTTACCTCAGGGAAACTTAATGTTTATGATGATTCTGTCATTACGGTTCCCATATATCAGATGGACAGCCGATACAGAATTATAAGTGCAACATTTGTAACGCCGCAAGCCCCTGAAGAGGCAGCAGCAATGAATGAGAAATTTGTGATTAGAATTAAGAATGACAGAACTCTTCAAGTCGAGCCCAGGGTACCGGCAGACAGTGATACCATGAATTGGTCGGACTGGGCCAAAAGCATGAAAGGAACCTATAAAGCTGCAATTCAGGTAAACTATAAAGAGGATGGTTACGGTTCAACAGTTTATCATTGTATCAGTCCGGAGACTTTAACCATTTCGGCGACAGCAACTGCTCCCGCGATAAAGGCAAAGGCGGTCAAATTTAATACATTTTATCAGAACCAGACGCTTGATATGGTTTATACGATGAAAGGTGCAAGTATAAGTGAGGCGAAGGTGGATTTGGTCAGAGCAACGGCAAAAACCAAAGCTTGTCCTGACTGGCTGACACTTAGTGCTGACGGCATGAACGCTGCAATTAACAGCGAAATGCTGGCAAAAATGAATAATAAGGCAAGCGGAAAAGTGTATTTAAAAGTATGGCCCGAGGGCTGGCGTGCACCGGCACAGATTAGTGTATCGGTATCAGCTGCTTATTCCGTACCCAAAATAAAACTTTCCAAGAAAACGGTTACGCTGAATTCTGACAGTAATTTTATTGATGAATGTCAAATCTCTATATTGTCAGGAGATAAAAAAATAGCCTATGAGGATTTGAATATTACCGCAATCCGTATGTCAAATGAAGCAGATTTTGCACTTATGAGTGACAAAGAGCGGAAGAAGTATGCGGCAACGGGTAGTCTTTCCGTAAGCAGTTTCGATGCCGAGGAGGGTACGTTCTGCTTAGATGCAGTCAAAACACCGGTAGCAGGAAAAGCACTTTTGATTCTTACCGTAGGCGATGACAGTAGGCAGGAAATGAAGCTTCCGGTTAATGTAAAAGTAGTGTCTAAGCCTGTTCTAAAAGCAAGTACAACGAAAGTAACGCTAAATCAGGCGTATGGTTCTGATTATCGTACCAGAGATGAAAAAGTGGTTACTTTCAGTACGAATACGGATGGCTATGATTTAAATTATAACAATCTGGAATATAAAGTTACAGATTCCACCGGCCAAACGGATTTAGGTACACAACTGGGCCTGGCCGAATATGATGGAAAGGTAATGATTTATCCGAACAAAAATACGGTGAATAATCAAACCTATAAAGTTACTGTTAGAGCAAGCGGAATAGAGAAACCGGTAATCATTACCGTTGTGACGAAGTCTGTCGTACCGAAGATGAAGCTTTCTAAAGCCAAAGTGACTATTAACAAAGCTTTGGTTCTGCATGAAGGAAAACAGACCGTATGGATTACATCAAGTGATAAAAATTATGATTTGAAATTTAAGGTATCTGATGTTACGGTAATAAATCCTGACGGAAGTGTAATGGGAGACGGCGCAACCAAAGATGCGTTAAGATTTTATATAGGAACAAGTGGCGGTAAGAAGTATATCGACATTCAAAAAGGCACTAATTGTGCTACGGGTAACTATACGTTACAGGTAAAGGAGAACCTGCCGAATGGGGAATCCGTTATCGGCACAATTAAAGTGACTGTAACGGAGAAGGTTCCTTCCATAAAACTTGGGGTCTCTTCCGTTACGCTGTATGCCGGAATGAAAGACAGCTATTTTGATACATCAGCAGGTAAAATGGTTGATTATAATACGGCAATTGTTCCGGTATCGGGAAATGATATTTTAGATGTAAACAGCTATCAGCATGAGGTTAAGGACAGCAAAGGAGTTGATGCGTCAAATGCCGTAAATATATATAAGTATGCCGACAGAATTAAGGTGAGTCTGACGGATAAAGCTGTAGCAGGCGAAAAATACAAAGTTACGTATTGGGCAAATCTGAATGAATTTGACTCAAAGGGTAACCGCCTGATGACGAAAAAGGTAACATTTACCGTTAAATCAGTAGGTAATATTATTGTAAAAGGAAAGGTTAAAGGAAATATAGACCTGACCAGAGCGGCCACATCCTTTGCTGAATTTGATTTGAGTTTCACCGGTTGGAGTAAAGATAATTACAACGGAGAACAAAGACCTGTGCTGAAATGGCAAGTATACGCTATGAATGGTAAAACTCCCGTAACAGAGGGTGCAATTGCTCCGAATGGACTTGTAGCGTATGGTGATACTGATGACAATGCAACCGGCTGGTTTAAGAATGTGTCATTGGAGGATAATCCATACGCATTGGCACTGGGTGTAAATACCGATGACATAGGCTGGGATAACAATCAGATAAATCCGACCTACAAATACACTTGTAAAGTATGGCTTGAAATCCCGGCAGAAATCACAAGGGATAGTGCAGACACACAATCTTCTATCATTGAATTTGCCCCCATGACATTCAAAGTGGTTCAGGGTAAAACGAAGTTTGGCATGAATATCAAACAGGCACTGTTGTCGAAACGGGATTCTTACGCAAGACAATGCTTTACACTGCAAAGCAACGATAAGGATAAATTGAATGTGACGGATATTGAGAAATTACAGTTGCAGCCGGGTGCGTTAGCCGATGCCTTGGAAATTGTGGAAGTACCGAGTGTTGACGGCAATACATATGCAATTCAGTGGAAGGATACCGATGCTTTCACATCGGGTGTTCAGATTAATTCAGGAGTAAAGAGTGGTACGGTGAAAGTGAATGTTTTCCTGGAAGGAAATGACAGCGGACGTAATAAACCGAATGCCACACTGAAGTTAAAAGTTACGGTTAAATAAGAAATAAGTAAAGCAGAAGAGCAACACCGGAAAGATATAATATTCTTTTCCGGTGTCGGCTCTTTTAGAGACAGGGGGACAAATGATTCGAGAACTGGAAGAGAAAGACATTGCGGAGTGTGTAAAATTAATTAGGGAAAGTTTCGGTACGGTTGCCGAAGAGTTTGGTTTTACCGTCCAAAATGCGCCCGGATTTACGGCATTTGCGACAACGGAAGAGAAGATGAAAGAGCGGTTGCTGGTAGAACGCAGACCGATGTATATTTACTGCGAAGAGGATAGAATTGTCGGCTTTTATTTCCTGGAGCTACAGGATGAGAATGCGTGTGAACTGAATAATCTCTGTGTAAGCCCTGCGTACAGACATCGCGGAATCGGCGAGGAGCTTCTGCAGCATGCATTTGAGCGTGTAAGGGAATTAAATTGTAATAAAATTTGTATCGGCATTGTGGAAGAGAATCAGGTTTTGAGAAAATGGTATGAATCATTTGGCTTTATTCATCTGTGGGCACGTAAATCCGAACGGTTTCCGTTTACATGCGGATTTATGGAAAAGGATTTATAAGAAGATATGAAATCTACAATCTGACAAATCTTCGCAAGCCGGGAAATGTAATCATCTCAGATTGCCTCTACAATAGGTTTCAACAGGAGGAATAAAGTATGGAGTGGATTGCAGCAATGCAACAGGCAATTACCTATATGGAAGAACATCTCATGGAGGAGATTAACTATGAAGATGTAGCGAAGCATGTGCACACTTCGAGCTATGAGTTTCATAGGGCGTTTAGCTTTCTTACGGGGATGACTGCCAACACCTATATTCGAAAACGCAGGCTGTCTTTAGCAGGGAGAGAGATTGTAGAAACCGATGCAAAAATATCAGACATTGCGCTGAGATATGGTTATGAAACACCGGAGAGTTTTACAAAGGCGTTTACAAGGTTTCACGGAATTGCGCCCAAATTTGCAAGAGAAGAATCTGCGAAGCTCATACTTTTTAATCCACTTGTTATTAGAATAACCGTGGAAGGTGGTAAAAGTATGGATTACAGAATCGTACAGACAAAAGAACAGAAATTTATTGCAGTGGTAAGAAGTTTTCAAAATGAGATCATTAATGACGAGGAAAATCACGATATTCCTGATTTTTGGGGAGAGTGTAATGACAAAAATCTTATAGGTCCGATTTGCAGTCTGCGACCCGAAGGTAAGAGAGACTTGTATGGGTTATGTTCTCCCACGAAGGAAGGTGCGGATACGTTTGAATATGGAATTGGTGTCCTGATTGATGAAGATACATCGGAGTTTGATTTCTCGGAAATGCAAAAAGCAGGTTATAGCATCTGGGATGTGAAACCGGGAACTTATGTTGTATTTGACTGCATCGGTGAGGATGGTGATTGCATCGGTGACACCTGGGCCAAATTCTATAAAGAATTCCTGACGCAAATGGGATATGAAGCAGAATCAGAAACAGATTATGAAATATATTTTGAAAAAGGAAGAAGCGGTCTGTTCTGTGAACTGTGGATTCCGGTAAGAAAAAAATAATGAAATCCGGAATATCAGGAATGCGAGTTTTTTGCCCTGCCGACAGACTCACATGCTTGCGCTTATTCGTTGGCGCGGCGTTCGCCGTGCAGACAGACAGGAGGAAAGCGTTTTGATAGAGAAAGCACAAAAAGAAGATTTAAAAGAAATACTTGAATTGCAATATTTGGCGTATCAAAGTGAGGCGAAACTTTTTGGTGATATGGATATTCCGCCTTTGAAACAAACGCTGGAAGAGGTATATGCCGAATTTGAAAAAGGAACTATTCTCAAAGAAATGGATGAGAATGGAGTTATTATCGGTTCAGTCAGAGCTTATCAAGATGGCGAAACAGTTTATATTGGTAAATTGATGGTACATCCCGAAATGCAGAAGAAGGGAATCGGAACCAAACTTCTGTCAGAGATTGAAAACTAATATCCAAATCAAAGATATGAGTTGTTTACCAGCACGAAGAGTATTAGTAATATAAGATTATACGAAAGATTGGGATATGAAATTTTTAAAACGGAATCAGTATCCGAGGAATTGCAGTTTGTGTATTTGCAAAAATGCTGAAGAAATATGAAAAACAGAGTTGGAAAAGTAGCAGATACTTACGGAGAAAGAAATGAAAATTGAGTATAGAGAAAATACATTAACAGCAGAACAATATTTGATGATGGAGCAACAAATGGGAGAACCGCTGACAACCAAAGAGCAGGCGGAACGTTCAATGGTGCATCAATTATTTTCCATAACGGCACTGAAAGACGGACAGATAGTGGGGATTGCCCGGTTGCTTGGTGATGCTGCAATATATTGGTATATCAACGATGTCTGGGTTTTGCCGGAATATCAGGGAAAAGGGATAGGAAGCCATATGGTCAAAAGACTGATTCAATATGTTAAAGAATCAAGTGTTTCGGGAACTTCGGTATCTTTATGCCTTATGTCTGCTAAGGGTAAAGAGGGGTTCTATGAAAAATTAGGCTTTTACAGACGCCCGTGTGAATGGGAAGGTGCCGGAATGGAAATGGAGATTGAGATATAGCTTAATTGCAGGATGGTAACAAAAGGAAATTGGGTATAGTAACATGAAAGCGCAAATTTTTACCCGTAAGAAGACATCTCGAAGGGTACCGGTTCAAGAGTTGTGCCTGTATACCCACCAGGCGCTAATATTAGGCCTTTTCAAGTGATTTGGTGGGTATTAAAGCGGATTTTTATGAGCTGATACCCAATTGCCCCTCCGGGGTAAGAAGCAGCTCTCCTTCCGGCGAAATTATAGTCGTATTTTTCCCTATTTTCTTGACTAAAAATGGATAAAAAAGTAAAATTAAGGAAGAAAACGCGGGATAAAAAAGTAAGACTAAGGAAGAAAACGCGGGAGGGAACGGTAATGTCATTATTTAAAAAAAATCCAAATGAAGAAGCATTTGTGGGAGGACAGAAGCATTGGACCGACGTGATTAAGAACAGCGGGTCCGGTGAACTGCTTATCTGGCGTCAGCCGGAGGAAGATTTTAACACCAATTCCACTTTGATTGTAATGCCCGGAGAAGAAGCTATTTTTGTAAACGGAGGAACGGTTGAACAGGTATTTGAGAATGGTACATACAAGCTTTCTACCGATAATTATCCTTTTATCAGCCGCTTGCGAAATGCTTTTTCCGGTGGAATCAGTACATTTAACTGTGTTGTATACTTTGTCCGCAAGGCAGACAGCAAAGAGATTCGCTGGGGAACAGAAAGTCCCATCCAGGTTAGAGACAAGGTGTGGGGTGTGAGAACCGAAGCGAGAGCAAGAGGTGCTTATAAGGTAAGAATCGAGAATCCGGCTTTGTTCCTGGAGAAATTAATTGGAAATAATGTTTCTTACGAAATGCAGAACGGACTGGACAAGTATTTTGCCACTGAGTTCCAGGGCAAAATTAAGGGTGCGGTATCCCAATTTCTGAATGCGATGGAGCAGGAATTGATTGGTATTGACGCGTATATGGAGGAGTTATCCGGACGGATTGCGCCGTATATCGATGAAATCCTCTCAGACTATGGTCTCAAATGTGTGAATTTCACTTTGGCAGGCCTGGATATCGATACTAAGAATTACGATGCAATTGATAAATCTCAGGTTGAGTTGATTGCCAGAACAAGAGGATACCATGGTGATAAGGCCGGATTGGATATTCTTGGCGATGACTGGGCACGGGTTCAGAATGTTGGCATCATGAAAGATATGGCGAATAATCCCGGTGGAATGGCTGCCGCAGGAGCAGGACTCGGAATGGGATTTGGTGCAGCCGGCGCTTTTGGTGCAGCAACACAGCAGGTATTCAATCCGGCGCAGGGAGTAATGCCTTCTGCACAGCCTGCAGCACAGCCCGCAGCAGCACCTGCAGAAGATCCCATGGAAACATTGGGGAAACTTAAGAAATTATTGGATGCCGGCTTGATTGAACAGGCAGATTATGATGCCAAAAAGGCCGATGTATTAAGCAGAATGTGAGGTGTCGGAAGTGATTAAAAAACTAATTTTATATGCTGCACTCGAGTCAGTTTTTATTCTTGTTTTTAATATAGTATTTTTTGTGTTAGGCGGTATTAAACATCCGTTATCCGTATGGTGTCCGTACCTCTTTATCCATTTTGCTTACCTTTGTGCAATGGTAATACCTTTTCTGATCAGAAAGAATACAAGAAAGACAGTTCTGGGACTTTCGCTTTATGCGGTATCCGCAGTGTACTTTTTCCTGGAATTTGTTGTGGGTCTGGTTTTCATCGTAATCAAGATGGATTCTCTCAAGATTCCTTTTGTGGTTCAGGTTATTCTGGCAGGTATTTACGTGGTTATGCTTCTGGTTAACATGATTGCCAACGAACATACCGGTGACAGTATGGCGAAGCGTGAAATGGAAATCGCATTTATAAAGACTGCCTCTTCAAGGGTAAAAGGCATGATGGGCAAATCGGAGGATAAGAAGATTAATAAGAGTCTTGAGAAATTGTATGATTTGCTTCATTCCAGTCCTTCCCATTCCGCACCGGAAGTGAAGGGATACGAAGAGGAAGCAATGAAAATGCTTGATGTTCTTGAGGGCTCGATTGCAACCAATAATCCTGATATTATTTGTGCAACGGCAAGCAGTATCATTGCAGTGGTAGAAACGAGAAATCGCGAACTTAAATCTGCGAAATAAAAGAAAAAAAAGATAAAAGAAAAAATTAGAGAAAAAAGAAAATGAATAACCTAAGAGGGTGTCCCTCCCTGCGACTTTAATTCGTCATAGTTTTGGGACACCCTCTTTTTGTGGTTATATGAAAGCTGTGTCGAGAGGAACAATATGTCACACGAAGAGTCGGCTTTGAAAATTATGCTTGTTTTCGTAAATTCAGCCCACCTTCATGAATTCAAAAGAACAGGCTGAACTTCATGTGCTGGCATTCAGCCTGATTTCATGAATTCCACTGCTTAGGCCGAATCTTCCGCGCTGGCGTTCAGCCCTTTCACTTGTTTTCTTGTCTTTGGGCCGTATTGACACGCCCGGGAGTTCAGCCTTATTTCATGAATTCCACTGCTTAGGCTGAATCTTCCGCGCTGGTGTTCAGCCCTTTCACTTGTTTTCTTGTCTTTAGGCCGTATTGACACGCCCGGACATTCAGCCTTATTTCATGAATTCCACTACTTAGGCTGAATACCAGCCCTCATGATTCAGCCCAAACAAGCAAACATGTCAAAAAGGGCTGAATACCAGCCCTTTCTGCTTTGACGTTTGCACCTTGCGGTATATATCTTTAACAACACATGTATTTGCTGATTCGTTTGCCGCACTCGGAAAAGTCGCTGTCTTCAAATCCGCAGTATTTATCACATGCGGGAGTGAGGATTGCG
The DNA here is from genome assembly GCA_045595325.1 of Lachnospiraceae bacterium. Classification (GTDB taxonomy): domain Bacteria; phylum Bacillota; class Clostridia; order Lachnospirales; family Lachnospiraceae; genus UBA3766. The sequence continues at coordinate 22,456 of JAZOAG010000001.1, read as the reverse complement.
GAAGTCTCGTTCTTGTTGGAAAGATTCCAGATGATGTAGCTGATATCATGCTTGTTCAATAAATCAATCCAGATGTCAGTCTGTTCATCGTTGATGGGACCGTTTCCGGAAGCATCACAGATGCCGAACTCGGAAACAAAAACGGGAAGTCCGTCCGCAATGGCCTGCACCATGAGATTACGCAAATCATCCCGATGGGTATCAGCGTAGAAATGGAGGGTGTAAACCAGGTTGGGGTAGTTGAGAGGTGCTTTGGCAGCCTCGTCCACCCGCTGGGACCAGACCGGCGTTCCCACGATGATTACCTTGTCAGGGTCTTCTTCTCGTATTACGGGAATTACCTGATTGGCATACACACAAATGTCTGCCCAGGTGGTTTCTTTGTTGGGCTCATTGCAGATTTCGTAAATTACGTTATCGTATTCTTTCAACGCTGCGCTCATCTTTTTGAAGAAGGAAAGTGCGGCGTCAGTGTGCATATTGGGGTTATGGTCAAAGAGAATGTGCCAGTCTACAAGAACGTAGATTCCCAGTCCGGCGCAGGCTTCAACTGCATCTTTTATCAGTTTTTCCAGTTTGGCGCGGTGTGCTTCATCCCCGTCTGCATAGCCTTTTATACCATCTGCTTCCGCAGAATACATGGCAATTCTAAAAGCGCTTAGTCCAAAACGGTCTGTCAGCTCTTCAATACAGGCCCTGTTTACATACTCCGGATAAAGGGAGATGTTGTGGGTACTGATTCCTTTTAACTGACAAGGTTGGTTGTTCTGATCCATCAGTTTTGAACCTTCTACATGCAGGGGGCCGTGGAGGCCAAAGGGGGTCTGGCAGTTATTTCTGAAGGTGGCACATTTACTCATAGCGTATTCTCCTATTCTTTTTGTTCTTGATAAAGTAATTCAATTGTATCATAGTTTCCAAAATCTCTAAAGGGGAAAAAATAAAGACGGTAACTTCACTGCATAAATATGATAAAAGTAACAACAAAGGGCGGAAAACAGTAGCTTATATATTCATAAATATGATAAAACACATCGTAACAGGAAATATAAAAAGCAATGGAGTAAAGATTTTGTCAGTTGAATAAAAAGTGAAAGTGATTGCAGTAGAGAAAAAAATGTGCAAAAATAGAGGGGTGGCCTGACGGGGATTATAGGTGATGCAGGGGGCAATATAGAACTTGAAAGATTAGTATGGGCCATGGAATGGAGTAAAAATGAGCAAACGAGGACTGACCAAGGATTTTACCAAAGGGAATATTCCCGGACAGCTGATTCTGTTTACCCTGCCTTTTATGGCGTCGAACGCATTTCAGGTATTTTACAGTACGGTGGATATGATTATTGTAGGCAAATATGTGGGAACTCCGGGGCTTTCGGCAGTTTCCCAGAGCAGCCTTATTGTGAATTTCGCAACCATGGTTTGCCTTGGATTTTCCAATGCCGGCCAGGTGCTGATAGCCCAGGCTCTGGGGGCGGGACGAAAGAAAGAGTTAAATCCCATTATCGGGACCCTTTTTACCATGCTGGCATGTCTCAGTATTTTCTTTACGCTGGTGGTGGTGTTTGGCAAAGACATTATTGCCGGAATTATGGATATTCCGACGGAATCCTATGAGATGTCCTTACAGTATATGGCCATTTGCGGCGGGGGACTGTTTTTTACGGCAGGCTACAATATGATTTCCGCGGTTTTGCGCGGAATGGGAGATTCCAAAAGACCGTTTTGGTTTATTCTCATTGCTTCCGTTATTAACCTGTTGCTGGATTTGCTTTTTACGGGACTGTTTCAATGGGGCGTGGCCGGTGCGGCCTGGGCTACCATTATCGGACAGAGCGTTGCATTTATCTTTGCGCTGGTATATCTTTATCGCCACCGGGAGAGCTTTGGCTTTGACTTTAAGCTTGCCAGTCTTCGGGTGGAAAAGAAATATGCGGGCATGATGTTAAGTCTCGGCACGCCGATGGCAATCCAGTCCGGTTGTATCAATTTATCCATGTTATTTGTAACGAAACTAATCAACGAGATTGGTGTGGTTGCTTCCGCAACCTTCGGAGTCGGTGTACGCATTGATGATATTATAAATAAGCTTTCTCAGGGATTCAATTTCGCAGCGCTCCCCATGATCAGCCAGAACATTGCGGCAGGGGAACAGAAGCGGGCGAAGCAGGTGGTATGGTATACCTGGCTCTACGCCGGCGTATTTACCGTGATTTGTATGGCGATTTATCTGATATTCGGAAAAGAGCTTTTTATGATTTTCTCTCCCGATGATACAAAAGTACATGAGATGTCATCGGTGTTTATCAGCGCAATTCTCTGGATGTTTCCGGCCATGGTGATGATGCGGGGCAGCAGTGCTTTCCTGCAGGGAATCGGAAATGCAAAACTCAGCCTGATTCTGTCCATTCTGGATGGAGTTGTGCTTCGAATCGGGCTGAGCTGGTTATTCGGAATTGTATTTGAGTGGGGCTTCTACGGCTTCGTTCTTGGCTACGGTCTTGCACCCTACGGCTGCGGCCTGCCCGGGGTTATTTACTTCCTCTCCGGGGTCTGGAAAAAGCGTCCCACCCTGGCGGACAGGATGTAAAAGCCATTCTACGATCGGGCAGGATATAAAAGTCATTCTACGATCGGACAGGATGTAAAAGCCATTCTAAAAAAAGAGTAGTGTTTTCCTTGCGCCGGGAATTTCCGGCCACACAGAAATATACTTCCCCGGCACCTGCAAAAGCACCGGATTCCTTGAGGATGGGGCTGTCGGTAATGTTTACCGCAATGGGTGCGAATTCTTCCGACTCTGTGCCGGTGGCTTCCTGATAAGAGAAAAGCCGTGCTTTATGCGCTTGCAGGGTAGCTTCGTCGAAATAGAAGGCCAGGTTAATGAGGATATCTTCCTTTGCCAGTTCGTCAAGGGTTTTCCTGTCGCAGATAAAAAAGTCGATTTCTCCGAGGCTTAGGTTGGAGACAAACTTGGACATGGTGGCGGAATCCGCTCCCGCAAGGGAAAAATCGGAGCTAAAGTAGATGTTTTCTTTGGTTTCATCAATACCGGCATAGGTAAAAAAATCCTGTAAAAAGACGTCATCTTCTGTTTCCATGGCAACCGGCGCATTGACAAAATATCCGTAAAGTGCGGTATTCGGAGCAAAGAACAGGGCTTTTACCAGAAGAAAGATAAGAAATCCGGCTATGGGTATTCCAATGATATAGAATTTAAAATAGTCAAAATAGTAAAGCAGGCGTTTCCCCAAAGGCAGGGACGCCGCTTTTTTAAATTGTTTTCGTTTCTCCGCCCGCAGAGGGTATTTCTCTTCGCTCATTTTTATTCCTCAAATCTCATGTATCGAATGGCATTGTAATAGGAGATGTTTCTGACAATCTCTCCCAGGGTTTCAAAATCTGCAGGGAATTCGCCCTGTTCCACCAGGGTTCCCAGATAATTACAGAGAATCCGGCGGAAGTATTCGTGTCTGGTGTAGGAAAGGAAGCTGCGGGAGTCCGTAAGCATTCCCACGAATCCGGCCAGATTTCCGGCAGCAGCCAGAGAGGCTAAGTGATTCTCCATTCCGATTTTGTGATCATTAAACCACCATGCGCTTCCGTGCTGGATTTTGGAAACGGCAGTAGAATCCTGAAAACATCCTATGATGGTATCGATGGCTGCATTATCGTTAGGGTCTAAACTGTAGAGAACCATGCGGGGAAGGGCGTCTTCGTAAGCCAAAGCATCCAAAAGGTCTGAAAGGGCGCCGGAAGAGGTATTGCTTCTGATACAGTCAAAACCTGTGTTGGGCCCGATTAGCTCAAACATTTTGCGGTTGTTGTCCCTTTTACATCCGAAGTGCAGCTGGGAAGTCCAGTTTAGGGCCGCATATTCCTTGTGAACGAAAAGGAGAAATGCCAGGCGGTACTGCTCTGTTTCCAACTTATCAGGCATAATGCCCTGCAGGCGCCGTGTAAAAATTCCTTCGATAACCGCTTCGTCCGCCGGCTCAAAGGTAAGAATATCCAGACCGTGGTCTGCTAAAACACAGCCGTTTGCGTCAAAGAATTTCATGCGCTCGCAAATTGCCTCTTTTAAATCCGCGAAAGTAGAAATAGTGCATTGGCAAACATCTTCCAATTGTTTAATATAGAGTAAGAAGCCTTCCTTTTCGATGTTCATGGCGTTGTCGGGACGAAAAGCCGGCAGCACTTTTACATCAAAAGAAGCATCGTCTGCAATGATTCTGTGGTATTCCAGGGAATCGATCGGGTCGTCCGTGGTACAAAGGTGAGTTACCTTGGAATCAAGGATGATGGAACGGGCCGTCAAGGTGCCGGACTGCAGCTTTTGGTTGGCCGCTTCCCAGATTTCCTCTGCACTGTTGCGATTTAAGGGGGTCGTGATACCGAAGTAGCGTTGCAGTTCCAAATGGCTCCAGTGATAGAGAGGATGTCCGATGGCAGAACCGAGAACCTCGGCCCACTTAAGGAATTTCTCTTTCGGGGAAGCATCCCCCGTGATGTAGCGTTCTTCCACGCCGCAGGAGCGCATGTAGCGCCATTTATAGTGGTCGCCGCCCAGCCAGAGCTCCGTGATATTTCCGAAGGAAACATCCTCGGCAATGTCTTTGGCTTCAATATGGCAGTGATAATCTACAATGGGAGTATTTGCGGCAAACTCGTGATAGAGCTTCACCGCCGTTTCGTTTGATAAAAGAAAGTCTTTGTTCATAAAAGGTTTCATGGAAATCTCCGTTCCGGAGCGTTTTATATCACGTAGCTCCTGTTTTATTTCGTATCATCATCTGCAGCGGTAACTGCAGTTTTCCCGGTTTCTGCGATGGGTTCGTATTTGGCCAGCAACGCCTCCATAACGAAGGTGTCGGCATAGCACTTAAAGCCCGGCAAAAAGATTAAAAGGAACAGAAAAGCCGGTGTATTGTAGGTCCAGTAGAGAAAAATTACCACTGCGGCCCAGAACACTAACAGCCCGAAGGCCTGTTTGATATGAAGAAGAGACAGCATAAAAGGATAAGTCAGCGCTCTTTTCAGGGTAATGACAAATCTGGAAAGCCAGATAAAACACATGGTTACCGCACTTAAATACAGCAAAAGCAATAGAATAAAAATCCAGCGGAACCCCAGGGCAATGTCCCCGGGCTGGTGATAATAGAAGAGAAACGCGAAGGTCAAAAGCCCTCCTATTACCAGATAGAGCATCGTCAGCAGGGTGCCCTGCTTTAAATTCTCCTTGAAGGATTTAAAGAATTCGAAAGTGGGACGTTCAAATCCTTTGCGCACCGCTTTAATCATGGAATAGTAAGCCGCAGCGGAAGCCGCGCCCATGGTAACAATGGGAATGGAGAATACAACCCAGAGAATTCCTATCCATATTATATTCCAGAATTTCACAAGAAAGCGATATAATTTTCCGTCAAAGTGAAAGATGTCCATATATTATGCCTCTCTTTTCTAAAAATATACTAAAATTTTCTAATTTCGCATAGACAAAAAAATGATTACTTTGTAAAATGATATTACTACCATACAAGTATACAACATAAAATTAAAAGAGGGAATAGCTTATGTTTAATAAATTGTGGTTAAAATACGAAAAATCCATAATCAAAGATGAAAAAGATGAAAAAATAGCCCGGGCAATGAAGTATGTTAAGCTTTCGGGGGCAGATGTAAATCATAGAATCATGGCGCGGATTCTGGAAGAATTGGAACTTGCCACGGGGGAGATGTTCGGCGAACCCATTCAGAATCGTACCGGAAGAGGTGAATTCTCCGGTCTTTTATTGGAACTTACGGAAGAAGGTTCTTTTTTATCGGACAGTGGTGTTTGCGAAGAATCCCTTGGGGAGGAAGGATTTTATCTGGCAAGAACGGAGGGTACCGACGGAGAATGGACCTACAGGGTGAAGGCCTCCGGCTATAAGGGGCTTTTATATGGTGTATTCCATTTGTTAGGCCTCCTGCGTCAGGGCAAAGGCGGTGATGTAAGTCAAATTGTAAAGCGCCCTTCCAATCCGCTGCGAATGATGAATCATTGGGATAATATGGATGGTTCCATCGAGAGAGGGTATTCGGGACGTTCCTTCTTCTTTGAAAACAATGAGATGATTATAGATGAGCGCACCGGGCTTTATGCCAGGGCTATGGCAAGCGTGGGTATCAACGGTGTGGTGATTAACAATGTGAATGTGAAGGATGCGGCTACCTACTTAATCTCACCTTCTTATTACGAGAAAGTAAGAGCTCTTTCCGAGCTGTTTGCAGGATATGGGATTTCCCTGTTTTTAAGTGTGAACTATGCCATGCCCCTGGAGTGCGGCGTGGATACGGCGGATCCGCTGGATAACAAGGTTCAGGACTGGTGGGCGGACAAATGTCGGGAAATCTATGAAAATGTGCCTCTTTTGGGAGGATTCCTTGTTAAAGCGGATTCCGAAGGTCGTCCCGGACCGTTTACCTACGGACGGAACCAGGCGGATGGTGCGAATATGCTGGCGAAGGCAATTGCGCCTTATGGCGGATTGATTATCTGGCGTTGTTTTGTGTATAACTGTCAGCAGGACTGGAGAGACCGCAAGACAGACAGAGCCAGAGCGGGATATGATTATTTCAAGGGACTGGATGGTTCTTTTGCGGATAATGTTATTTTACAGATTAAGAACGGGCCTATGGATTTTCAGGTAAGGGAACCGGTTTCTCCTCTGTTTGGGGGGCTGGAAAAGACCAATCAGATGTTAGAGGTGCAGATTGCCCAGGAATATACCGGGCAGCAGGTACATGTCTGCTATCTGATTCCATGGTTTAAGGAGATTCTTGCTTTCCAAACCGGATTAAAGGATGCGGATGTTTCCGATTTGGTGAGCGGACGGACCTTCGGCCGTATCAACTGCGGCATGAGCGCGGTTTGCAATACGGGAAATGATTATAACTGGACCGGACATGATTTGGCGGGAGCTAATTTGTATGGTTTTGGCAGATTGGCTTTTGATACAACCCTTTCCGCGGAAGAGATTGCTACGGAGTGGATTCGTCTCTTTTATATCGGACAAATCGGTAAGGCCGGGTATGAAGAAAAGAACGGAGCCAAAGTCGAAGAGACGGTTCTGTCCATCCTGATGAGATCCTGGCCGGTGTATGAAAGTTATACCTCGCCGTTGGGAATCGGCTGGATGGTAGTGCCTCATTACCACTACGGACCGGATGTGGATGGATATGAATATTCCCGATGGGGAACGTATCACCGGGCAGACTTGCACGGAATCGGTGTAGACCGGACCACGAAAGGAACCGGATTCACGACTCAGTATAATGAGCCTAATGCTTCCATGTATGAGAAGCCGGAGACAACACCGGAAGAGCTGTTGCTGTTTTTCCATCACATGCCTTATACTTACAGGCTGCAGAGCGGAAAGACCATTATTCAGCATATCTACGACACTCATTTTGAAGGAGCCGAGGCTGCGGAAGAGATGCTGAAGGACTGGAAGACCTTAGAGGGACTGATTCCGGAGAGCAAATATGAGCGCGGACTGGCCCGTTTGACGGAACAGGCACGTCATTCCAAGGAGTGGCGGGATGTGATTAACAGCTATTTCTGGCGCAAAAGCGGAATTCCGGATGCGCACGGAAGAGAATTGTATTAATGCACCGAAAATGCTATGATGGTATAGAAGGAAGTACGCTAAAAATGTAATAATGGCAGCAAAAAGAATATGCCTAAAATTCTACAAAAGCATAAAAGAAAGAGGGGTGTCCCATGAAGTTATCAGCGATTTATACAGACGGAATGATTTTACAACGGAATAAGACAATCCGAATCTACGGAGAGGCAGCAGCGGGCGGCAAAATCACGGTATCCATGGAAAGCAAAACAGGAGAAGCGGTTGCTGACGCAAACGGAAAGTTTCAGGTTTCACTTCCGGCCTTTGAGGCAGGAGGCCCTTTCACCATGGACATTGTGGAAGAGGCGGGGGACAGCCTTAGCTTAAAGGATATTTATGTCGGCGATGTCTTTTTACTCAGCGGACAGTCCAACATGGAATTACCGGTGAACAGAACGCTTGATTTATACAGAGAACTGGTGCAGACGGTGAATTACCCTGCCATCAGAATGTTTCAGTTACCGAAGGTACATGAGTTTAGCGGACCGCAGGATATGCTTGAAGAGGGCGAGTGGATTAGCGTGAATCCGGAAACCGTCATGGAATTCAGTGCGGTTGGTTTCTATTTTGCCATGTTGAAGCAGGAGGAGGACCACATCCCTGTGGGGCTTGTTCATGCGGCTATCGGTGGTGCTCATATTGAAGCTTTTATCAGTGAAGAAACCCTGTTGAGAGAATCGATTAAAATGCGGGCGGCAGCAGTGCGTCGCGGGGATGAACTGCGTTGTAACTGTGATAAAAACGGCAGCTGCAAATGGTGCTATGAAGAGATTATTGCAAGAAATAAGCAGCCCGGTTATCCGGAGTCCGTTCTTGCCAAAGAGGCGGCGGTTGCAGGCGCATGGTTTGAGAGATTATACAGACATGACCTTGGTATTCAGGGAAAATGGGAAACCTTTGAGTGGACCGGCGAGGATTTGGCCGAAGCAGATGTGATTGCGGTCCCCGGCATGTGGGATCACATTCCTCTTGGTAAAATGTGCGGAACCGTTTGGTTACAGCGCAAGGTGGATGTGCCTGCCGACTGGTGCGGCAAGGAAGTGGAACTGCGCCTTGGAACTATGGTAGATTCAGATATCACGTATATAAACGGAATTCAGGTGGGAAGAACGGAATACCGCTATCCTCCCAGAAGGTATATGTTGGATGCAAATGTGCTTAAGGCGGGAGCAAATATTATTACCATCCGTCTGACCATGGATGCCAATGTGGGCGGTTTTAAGCCGGATATGCCGTATTGTCTTAAAATGGGCGATGACGAAATCAGCCTGGAAGGCAACTGGAATGCGCGAATCGGTACCGTGGAGCAGCCTTTAGAGGGAGGCAGTTTCTTTGCATGGATGCCAACTGCATTGTTTAACAGCATGATTTATCCTGTCAGAAGTTATACTTTTGCCGGAATTCTCTTTTATCAGGGAGAATCTAATTGCGAATTGGCAGATGATTATGTATACTTACATAGAGCGATGATTGAAGAGTGGAGAAGTGTTCTCGGTGAGGAGCTTCCCTATGTATATGCACAGCTTCCTGATTTTGAAGGAGAGGGCGGCGGTGGCTGTAACCAGTGGATTAAGATGCAGCGAGCACAGAGAAGGGCTCTCGAAATTCCCGGAACGGCCATGGCGGTTCTTCATGATTTGGGACAGTATAACGAATTGCATCCGCAGAATAAGTTAGAAGTAGCCAAACGTTTCTACTCCTGCTGGAAGGAAATGGAGAAATAAATCGGATATATTGAAGGAATTAAGACTGTGCAATGAGAAAGCAAGCGAAAAATCATGAAACAGTAATACTGCAGAATGGAGAAGAAACATGTTGGAGTTAGAAAAAATTCCCGGTGAGTCTGCCAGAGATTATGCCTCTAGATGCCTTACCAAAAGTATAGTAAGTATGGAATTAGAACCCGGTAAGGTTTTGAGTGAAACGGAACTGGCGAAACAGCTTGGTATCAGCAGAACCCCTTTGCGGGAAGCTTTGATTGACTTGAATCATTCCCTTGTGATTGAAACGGTGCCCCAAAAGGGAAGTTTTGTTTCCCTGATTGATCCGGATTTGGTAGAAGAGGCACGTTTTATCCGTGAGGTGCTGGATTTGTCCGTGGTAGAAATTGCCTGCCATATTGCAACGCCAGAAGGGTTGTTAAATCTGGAAGCGAATGTGAAATTACAGGAGTTTTATCTGGAGAATTATGTTCCGGACAAGATCATGGAGCTTGATGACGAGTTCCATCGCCTGATTTACGTGATGGCCAACAAAGAGCGTACCTATAAGATGAAATCCAGCATGATGATGCATTACGACAGAGCCCGTGCACTTTCCCTTGTGGCCGTGAAAGATACAAAGATTGTAAACGACCACCGTCAGATTCTGGAGGCGATACGTCAGCGCAACGTGGAAGAGGCCAAAACTCAGGTAAGAAAGCACCTGAGCCGCTATGATTTGGACAAGGAAGAAATCAAGAAAGCATATCCTCAGTACTTTAAGGAATAATTGTGAGTGAAATGAAGAATAGGAGCAATGAAGCAATTTTTGCCCGGAGATTTTCGAATCTCCGGGTTTTTTATTTCGAAGAAAAGTCATTGCTACAACCCATTTTTTGGTAAAAATGTACAAAAAAATTTTTAAATATTAAGTAATTATGGTACTAGAAATCAAGAGAAAAATGATTTAACATACTTGTATACAAGTATTATAGAAAACAAAAATACAAGAAAAGAATCTTTGGAGGTTGTGATGGAATCTGAAAACAAGAACCAGAATCTGAATGCAGATCAGCCCGCCGGACAGTCTGCAGGACAGTCTGCATTCGACAACGGTGTGGATGCATTTTTCGATCCGAGCCGTTATCAGAAGGAAGAAACAAAGAAAAAGGACTTCTGGCCGGGGCTTTTGAAACATTTGAAGAAGGAGTGGCCCTTATATGCGTTCTTTATTATCCCTGTGGTGTATTACATAGTTTTTCGTTATATTCCCATGGCAGGAAATATTATCGCATTCCGTAAATTCCAGGCCGGAGGAAGCATTTTTGGTTCGGAGTGGTCAGGATTTAAATATTTCAAGATGTTCTTAAACGATCCGGCATTCTGGAGTGCATTTAAGAACACATTGGTACTTAATATTGCGTATTTGGTTGTACGATTTCCGCTTACTCTTATTTTTGCGTTGTTGCTGAATGAGATTAAGTGGTTACCCTGGAAGAAATTTGTGCAAACAGTTTCTTACCTCCCCCACTTCATTTCAATGGTTATTGTGGCCGGTATGGTGCGTGAGCTTCTTTCCACTAACGGCCCCATTAACTCATTCCTTATAAGCATCGGACAGCAGGCAGTTGAGTTTATTGCACTGCCGGAGTGGTTCCCTACGATTTTCGTCGTGTCCGGTATCTGGCAGGGACTTGGATGGGGAAGTATCCTTTATCTGGCGGCTATTGCGGGAATCAGTCCTGAGTTATACGAAGCAGCTACCGTGGACGGCGCGAACCGCTTCCAGCGAGTGCTTCACGTAACCATTCCCTGTATTTTACCTACCATCACCACGTTGCTGATTCTTGATATCGGCGGTCTGGTTGGTTCCGGTAACGCATTTGAGAAGGTATTCCTTCTTTACAACCCCATGAACTACGAAACCTCGGATATCGTTTCCACATTGGTTTATCGAATGGGTGTTAACTCCGGTAACTACAGTTACGCGACGGCCATCGGTCTCTTTGAAGGTTTGATTAACCTGGTACTCCTAACCCTTGCGAACTGGATTTCGAAGAAAACCGCCGGCAGCGGCTTATGGTAAAAGAAAGAAGGGAAATGAGAAAAAATGGCTAACGAACAAATCGTATTTGATAAAAGCAACAAGGACGACGTTCTTTCTCAGGCAACGATGAAGACGTTAAAGGTAAAAGAGTCCTGGCAATATAAAACATTCAAAGTAATTAATACAATCGTGATGATTATTATTTGCGGAGCAACCCTTTATCCTTTCCTTTATCTGGTGGCACAGTCTTTCTCTTCTGAGACGGCTATCGTAAAAGGTCTGGTATCTATCTTTCCGGTAGATTTTAACTTGATTACATACAAATCAGTGCTCGAAAAGGGTGATTTCCAGAGATATTACCTGAATACCATTCTTTATTCGGTATTCGGCACAATCTCATCCGTATTTTTTACCGCTCTGCTGGCATATCCCCTGTCAAAGAGCAAACTGAGACTGAATAAATTTTTTACCCCGTTTATTATTTTTACTATGTACTTTGGCGGAGGCATGATTCCGAACTACATTCTGATGACTGCACTGGGATTACGAAATACCGTATTTTCATTCGTACTTCCCGGTTTGATCGGAACCTATTACGTATTGCTGATGCGTTCTTTCTTTACCAGCCTCCCTCACGAGCTGGAAGAAGCAGGCGAGATTGATGGTCTTTCCAAATTCGGCGTATTCTTCAGAATCGTAATTCCTTTGTCAAAGCCGATTATTGCCACCATGACCCTGTTTTACATGGCGGGTTACTGGAGTAACTGGTTTAATGCGTTCCTCTATCTGGAAGACAGAGAAAAGTGGCCGGTTGCATATTACTTAAGACAGATTATTATCGGAGCCTCCACTTCAGCGGACCCCGGTGCTGTATCTTCTGACAGCATGCAGATTGCGGCAAACATTAAATCCTGTTCCATGGTATTGATGGCAGTTCCCATCATCTGCGTGTATCCGTTTATACAGAAGTACTTTGTACAGGGCATGATGCTCGGTGGTGTCAAAGGTTAAAAAGACCGAAGAAACAAATATTCTAAAAGAAACTATAATGTGATATTTTTCTCCGCGGTGGAGAATCATATAGAAAAGAAAAATGGAGGATATTAAAAAAATGAAGAAGAAGTTATTGTGCGCAATGCTTTCCGTAGCAATGGTTTCATCTATGGTAGCTTGTAGCGGAGAAACCGGTTCCACAGAGCCGGCACCCAGTAGTGAAGCACAGAGTGCTGTAGCAGACGGTTCGGAAGAACCGGTTGAGGAGTTAGGTTATACCTTTGGTTTGAATGAGACATTCTATTCAGAAGAGCCTGTAACCTATACCATGGCATTCAGTGATGCAGCCTGGTACCCCTTGACAGAGCAGTGGGAAACAGAAGGTGTGTTTGCTAAGATTAAAGAACGTACAAACGTTACCCTTGAGCTTACATCCATCGATTCCAACGACTACAATGATAAGATTGCTCTCAGCGTTACTGCAGGGGATGCTCCTTATATCATTCCTAAGATTTATGATGAATCCAGATATGTTGACGGTGGCGCAATCGTTCCCGTTTCCAAGTGGACAGATTTCATGCCTAACTTCACAAATTTCGTAGAAACTTATGATATGCAGGCTGATTTGGATACCATCAGACGTAACGACGGAAACTTCTATCGTCTTCCCGGTATGCTTGAAAAACCTCTTCAGGATTACACCCTTATGATCAGAAAAGACCTGTTTGAGGCAGCCGGTGTTGATGTTCCTGCAATGGAAAAAGATTGGACATGGGAAGATTTGTATGATGCACTTGTAAAAGTAAAAGCATACATGGTAGCAGAGGGAATGTGCTCTGAAAGCGATTACATCTGGTCTGACTTATGGTGCGGCGCGGAATCCGGACAGAATTCCGGCGGTAACCTCTTAAAGCTTATGGGTTATACCTATGGTGTAGCTTCCGGTTGGGCAGTTGGTGACTGTATGCAGTACGATTCAGCATCTGACAGCTGGTATTTATCTTCTACTACTGAAGATTACAAAGAATTCGTAACAATGGCGAATAAGTTCGTAGCAGGCGGTATCCTTGATCCTGAAACATTTACCCAGGATGATGCTACTGCAACCAATAAATTCTACCGCGGTGAAACTGCTATTATTAGTACAAACCGTGGACAGATTGCAACAATGGAATCCAGTCTCCGTGATTCTCTCGGAGAAGGAAACTACGCAACATACCTCTGTGTTATCCCTCAGGGAACAAATGCAACCATGGCTGAAAACACCAGACTTGAAAACGGTGTTATGATTACTTCCAAGGCTTATGAAGAGTTAGGGGAAGAAGAGTTTATTAAGATGCTTCGTTTCGTTGACTGGTTATGGTACTCCGATGAAGCATATGACCTCTACAAATGGGGTGTTGAAGGTGAGACATATGAAGTTGTTGACGGCAAGAAGCAGTTGAAAGAAGGCTGGTTCTGCGGTGGTTTGGGATATGGTGATCCTACTCCCGATGATACCGAAGACAACAAAGATATGCGTCTTGAATATGGTTATGCAGGCGGTAACTTCTGGTATGGCCATACTGTAGCGCAGATGACAGATAACTTTACACCTGAAACACAGGATTTCTGTGACCGTGTATCTAACTATCGTGGATTAAGAGAGATTAATCCGCCTCTTGCATCTACTCCTGATGAAAACGAGCAGTTAAATCTTTGGATGACTCCGTTGAAGGATAAGATCAACGCTTGGACATTGAACTTCGTAACCGGCAAGAAGGACATCGAAGCAGAATGGGATGCATATCTTAAAGATTGTGAAGCATCCAACAGCCAGGCTGTTATTGACCTCTACAACGAGATTCACACAAGAGAATAATAAATAGGAATTTCCTATGTAAGAGTGAAGGGGTTTCGCAAGAAACCCCTTTCCTTTGAGACAGTCTAAGTCTTGGATTGCCCTTCCTAAAAAGAAATGAAAGAAAAGAAAAAACATGCTTTGACGCAACGAAAAGACAGTGTTATAGTGGAAGCAGAGTGTAGTCTCTTGAGATTCCCGGGAAGGGATTTGTTTTCTGTCCGTGAAATCGCATAAAAGAACCGGTTTTGGTCAATGATAGTGATGGAAACTACACAGAATAAGGAAACTAAAAGGAAGAGGAAAGAAGAGGTACCAAAGTCATGGAGATGACATTCAGATGGTTCGGAAGTGGATTTGATTCAGTAACATTAACGCAGATTCGTCAGATTGCAGGCGTGAAGGGCGTGATTAGCACATTATACGATTCAGTGCCCGGCGAGGCATGGGAGAAGGACGCAATTCTTGCCCTGAAGAAGGAAGTTGAAGATGCAGGATTGAAACTTTCGGGAATCGAAAGTGTGAATGTTTGCGATGCCATTAAGGTAGGCGCTCCGGATCGGGATAAATACATTGATAATTACATTAAGACCTTAGAGCGTTTGGGTGAGGCGGATGTCCATATGGTTTGCTATAACTTCATGCCGGTATTTGACTGGACCAGAACCGAGCTGGCTCGCCTTCGTGCCGATGGTTCCACCGTAATGGCATATACCCAGGACGCCATTGACCGGATTGACCCGAAGAATATTTTTGAAAGCCTGAAAGATGATTGTAACGGTTATATTCTTCCCGGCTGGGAACCGGAACGTATGGCTGATGTGCAGAGACTTTTTGAGATGTATGCAGAGATAGATGAAGAGAAGCTTTTTAACAATCTGGTATATTTCTTAAAGGCGATTATGCCGGTTTGCGATAAGTATGATATCAATATGGCAATTCATCCCGATGACCCGGCATGGAGTGTATACGGACTTTCCCGTATCATTACCAGCAAGGACAAGATTCTTAAGATGTTAAAAGCAGTGGATAATCCCCACAACGGCGTTACCTTCTGTACCGGCTCCTACGGAACCAACCTTGAGAATGATTTGGTGGAATCCATTCATGCCATGAAGGGAAGAATTCATTTCGCCCACGTGAGAAACTTAAAGTTCCATTCCCCTACCAACTTTGAAGAATCCGCACACTTATCCGCTGACGGCGATTTCGATATGTATGCGATTATGAAAGCACTTTATGATATCGGGTTTACCGGTCCCCTTCGTCCGGACCACGGAAGAATGATATGGGATGAAGTGGCGATGCCTGGATACGGTCTCTACGACAGAGCCTTGGGGGCAAGCTATTTAAACGGTCTCTGGGAAGCTATTGTGAAAAGCAACAAATAAATATATGACATAAAAACGAGGCGCGCATATTTGGCGCCTCGACTGATGTAAAAAATGAAAGAAGGCCGCTTTTTGGGAGAAAAGGACTGGCGAGGGAAAGAAAAACAGATTGCATTATGGAGGATAAAAAAGTGCAGGCAGTGTTTGAAAAAATCAAAGAATACAAAATGATACCGGTAATTGCATTGGAGAATGTGGCGGATGCCGCTCCTTTGGCGAAGGCTCTCACCGAGGGCGGATTATCCTGTGCGGAAGTAACCTTTCGCTTCCCCAAAGCAGAAGAGGCCATCCGTGAAATGAAAAGGGTTTGTCCCGATATGCTGGTGGGTGCCGGCACCGTTTTAACCAAAGAGCAGGTAGACCTGGCAGTGGAAGCGGGTGCGGAATTCATCGTAAGCCCCGGCTTGAACCCGGATACGGTTGCTTACTGTGTGGAAAAAGGCGTTGCCATTATTCCCGGCTGCGCATCTCCTTCCGACATTGAGAAGGCGATGAGCTTAGGGTTAAAAACCGTTAAATTTTTCCCCGCAGAGGCCAACGGCGGAGTCAAAATGCTTAAGGCCTTAAGCGCGCCTTACAACAGCATCACTTTTATGCCCACGGGCGGAATTACCGATGCAAATATGAAGGACTATTATGCATTGAAAAACGTAATTGCCTGCGGCGGCAGTTTCATGGTTCCGGGCAAAGCCTTAAAAGATGGGGATTTTGCACAGATTACGGCGCTTACCGCTAAGGTGGTAAAGAAGTTAAAAGCCATGAATAACGTAGTGGAGACATCTTTTGATGCAGCAACGAAAAAAGTTGATTTGGCGAATATTAAGAATAAGAGAGTGATTACCTTTGGAGAGTTAATGCTTCGTCTTGCACCGGAAGGATACTATCGTTTCCTTCAGGCAGAGAAGTTTCTTGCAACCTTCGGCGGCGGGGAGGCAAACGTGGCTGTTTCTCTTGCAAACTATGGCATGGATGTAGCATTTGTGTCCAAGCTGCCTAAGCATGAAATCGGTCAGATGGCAGTGAACTCCCTGCGCAAATTCGGCGTGGATACTTCCGCTATTGTCAGAGGAGGCGAGCGGGTAGGTGTTTACTATCTGGAGAAGGGTGCCAGCCAGAGACCTTCCAAGGTAATTTATGACAGAGCAGGTTCTGCCATTGCCATGGCAAAACGCGGGGAGTTTGACTGGGATGCTATTTTTGAGGGTGTGGGCTGGTTCCATTTTACAGGCATCACACCGGCTCTTTCCGATGAGTTGGCAGAGATTTGTAGGGAAGCCTGCGTGGCAGCCAAGGCGCGGGGGATTGTAATCAGTTGCGATTTAAATTACCGCAACAAACTCTGGTCCAAAGAAAAAGCGGGAGAAGTGATGGGCGAACTTTGCCGTTTCGTGGATGTATGTATTGCCAATGAGGAGGATGCGGCTGACGTATTCGGCATCAAGGCCTCCAACACTGATATTACCGGCGGAGCTTTAAGTCATGATGGATATAAAGACGTGGCAGCACAGCTGGTGGCACGTTTCGGTTTCTCCTATGTTGCCATTACCTTACGTGAGTCTCTTTCCGCCAATGACAACAACTGGGCAGCAATGTTATATGATACCGAAGCGTATTATTTCAGCAAAAAGTATCCCGTGCACATCGTAGACCGTGTGGGTGGCGGAGATTCCTTCGGTGCCGGTTTGATTTATTCCATGATGAATGGTTTTGAAAAACAGGAAATTATTGAATTTGCTGTGGCAGCCAGCTGCCTGAAACATGCGATCGAGGGCGATTACAACATGGTAAGTGTTGACGAAGTCAAGAAACTTGCCGGCGGAGACGGTTCGGGACGTGTGCAGCGATAAAAGAGAAAAGAAGTCGTTAACTGATTGCGGAAGAGATCGATTGGAACGTAAGAAGATAGAATTGAAAACAGAAAAGTATTAAAAAGCGTGATAGAAACGAGGAATGGAATATATGTTAGAGTTAACCCTGGAGGGATTGAAGAATCGGGAAGCATGGAAGGAAGCCGGCGTTGTGCTTCCGGAATATAATGTGAATGAGATGATTGCCCACACAAAGGCGAATCCCGTGTGGCTTCATTTCGGTGCAGGAAACATTTTTAGAGGTTTTATCGCGGTATTGCAGCAGCGCCTTTTAAATGATGGACTGGCACAAAGCGGTATTATCGCATCGGACACCTTTGATTTCGATATGATTGACCGGATTTATAAGCCTTTTGACAACTTAGCTCTTTCAGTGGGTCTTAAGGCGGACGGCGGCACACAGATGGAAGTTATTGCCTCTTTGGCAGAGTCCGTAAAAGGAGACTTTGGTATTGCTGAGGCAAAGGCCCGTCTGCAGGAAATTATTTCCAATCCGGGCCTTCAGATGGTGAGTTTTACCATTACGGAAAAAGGATATTCCTTAAGAGACATGGAAGGAAAGCTTTTGGGAATTGTGGAACAGGACATGGAAGCCGGCCCCGATGCACCTCATCATGCCATGAGTGTGGTGGCATCACTGCTTTTTACAAGATTTCAGAACGGTGGTGCGCCCATTGCACTTTGCAGTATGGATAACTGCAGTCATAACGGTGCCAAACTGAAATCCTCCGTAACGGAGATTGCCGGGGCATGGCAAAGCCGCGGTCTGGTGGGAGAAGATTTCATTGCTTACATCGAGGATGAAAATAAGGTATCCTTCCCCTGGAGCATGATTGATAAAATCACACCCCGCCCTGCAGCAGAGATTCAGGAAATGCTGGCAGAGAAAGGGATTGATCAAATGGATGCGGTGATTACCAACCGCAACACCTATATTGCTCCCTTTGTGAATGCGGAAATTCCCCAGTATCTTGTAATGGAAGACTGTTTTCCGAACGGACGCCCTGCTTTAGAGAAAGCCGGTGTCTTTTTGACAGACCGCGATACGGTGAATAAAACAGAAAAAATGAAGGTTACCACCTGTCTGAATCCTTTGCATACGGCCATGGCTGTGTTCGGATGCCTTTTAGGGTATGACCATATTGCCGCGGAAATGAAGGATGAGGATATTTATGCACTGGTGGAGACAATCGGATATAAGGAAGGGCTTCCCGTGGTTACCGATCCGGGAATCATTCATCCGAAGGATTTCATTGATGAGGTAATGAAAGAGCGTTTGCCCAACATGTATATTCCGGATATGCCCCAGCGAATTGCGACGGATACTTCCATGAAGATTCCCATTCGTTTCGGTGAGACCATTAAGTCTTATCTGGCGGCAGAGGATCGGGATGTGCTGGATTTAACCTGTATCCCTCTTGCAATTGCGGGATGGTTCCGTTACCTGTTGGGAGTGGATGATACCGGTGCGCCGATGGAAGTCAGTGCAGACCCGATGCGGGAAGAGTTGCAGGCGAAGCTTTCAGGTATTGTTTATGACAAACCTGAATCCTATCAGGGAGAATTGCGGGAGATTCTGGCCAACGAGAGTATTTTTGCCACGGATTTATGCAAGGCCGGTCTGGCAGAGAGAATCGAAGGCATGTTTTTGGAACTTTTGGCAGGTCCCGGTGCGGTTCGTGCCACCCTGCATAAATATGTAACGAAAAAGTAAAAGAGTACCAAAACACTGTGAAAAAAAGAGTGTGAATGCACCGGGTAAAAATTTGAAGGCGTGAAAAAATAAAGAGAAAAACAGGTATGAAAATAGTAAAGAATCGGAAAGCCTGCCCCATATGTATGGAAAAACAGGCTTTGGAAGGGGTACGCCGTATTGCAGGTGTGGTGTGTGAGGATATCCGCCTGGTTACCGGTGTAGCCGGAACCATAGAAGAATATGATGAGAGTTCTTCCCTCGGCGGGAAAATCGTGGTCGCAACGTATGGGCATAGCGATTTGCTTTCCAAGCTTGAGGCGGAAGGCAAGTTTGCATCTTCCGAACTTGCGGGAATGCGGGAAGTATATCGTATAGAGATCCTTAAAGAGGCGGGAGAAGAATATCTTGTGATTGCCGGCAGCGATAAAAGAGGAACCATTTACGGTCTTTTTGCATTGTCGGAGGCGCTGGGCGTTTCTCCTTTTGTCTACTGGGCGGACGCGGTTCCCACGCAGGTAAAGGAGCCGGAGGTGCCGGCGTCGTTAATCGGCATGTCGAAAGAACCTTCGGTACGCTATCGCGGATTTTTTATCAATGATGAATTTCCTTCTTTTGGAAACTGGACCATAGAGAAATTCGGCGGTTTTACGGCGGAAATGTATGATTATGTGTTCCAGCTTCTGCTTAGACTGAAGGGAAATTATATCTGGCCGGCCATGTGGGTATCTTCCTTTCCGCTGGACGGGCCGGGATTGTTAAATGCAGAGCTTGCGGATTTGTATGGTGTTGTAATCGGAAATTCCCATCATGAGCCTTGTTTGCGGGCCAGCGAGGAGTGGGATAAGGTGAAAGGACCGGATTCCGTTTACGGTCAGGAGTGGAATTACTACACTAACAGAGAGGGTCTGCTTCGCTATTGGGAAGATGGCCTGAAGCGCAGCGGCCGCTATGAGGGCATTATTACGGTGGGGATGCGCGGGGAGCGTGACAGCTCCATGCTGGGCGAAGATGCCACCTTGAAACAGAACATTGACCTTTTGAAGGATATTATTACGGAACAAAAGAAGTTGATTCGTAAGCATGTGAATGAGGATTTAAGCAAGGTTCCCATGATGCTCGCCCTCTATAAAGAGGTGGAAGCATACTATTACGGGGATGAAACCACAGAGGGCCTGAAGGACTGGGACGGTCTGGAGGGTATTATTCTTATGCTTTGCGAGGATAATTACGGAAATATGCGGACCCTGCCTACGGCAGAGAACAGAGAACATGCCGCAGGTTTCGGCATGTACTATCATTTTGACTACCATGGCGGTCCGATTTCTTATGAGTGGGTGAATTCCACCCCCATCGCAAAGACCTGGGAGCAGATGTGCGAGGCCTATGAGTACGGAATCCGTGATATCTGGATTGTGAACGTGGGTGATTTGAAACCCCAGGAGCTGCCTTTATCCTTTTTTATGAACCTGGCTTATGATTTTGATACATACGGAACGGCTCACCCCAATGAGACCGGGGACTATACACAAAAGTTTGCGCGAAGCTGTTTCAAAGATGCTTTTATCTTTGAGGGAGAGAGGGAAAATGACGTAACTCTTGCAGCGTGGGCATTGGAAGAATATACCCGTCTCAATGGAATTCGCCGCCCGGAGGCGCTGAATAAGGATGTGTATCATCCGGTTCATTTTGAAGAAAGCAGACGCATGATTGAGCGGGCGGACCGCTTAGAGAAGGTGTGTCTTGATTTGCGCAGCCGTTGCAAGGAAGTGTATCTTCCTTCTTTTACAGAGCTTATCTTTTATCCGGCGGTGGCGTCAGCCAATCTTTTACGAATGCAGTTATGGGCCGGACTGAATGCTTTTTACGGTAAAAAAGGAATGGTGTATGCCAACTCCTTCCAAGATAAAGTTGAAGCGGCAATTGCTTACGACGGCAAGCTGATTGAGGAATACCATTCCCTGCTGGAAGGCAAATGGAATCATATGATGTCTTCGAAGCATGTGGGATTTGTGAACTGGAATGATGAGGGAAGCGATTTCCCGAAACTTTTGGAGGTAAAGGGAAAAGAGGGAATTTATCCTGCGATCCGCATTATGGGAGAGAGTGTGTTCCATCGTGAGGGTACACTGATTTGCCGGATTCCCTGCAACGCGGGAGAACGGAAAGTGGAATTTGTAAATGAAGGAAACGGATGCGTTCATTATGTAGTGGGAATTTCCGGAGAATGTGTCTGTGATAAGGCAGACGGAGCTTATGAAGACTATGACGAAATGCTTGTTACGTTCCCGGCGGGAGAGGAAGGCACGGCGGGCAGCCTGTGGATTCATTTTGAGAATGAGACAGAGTGCGAGGTACGTTTTGAACGTGTAAAACCTGCCATTACGGGAACTGTTTCAGAGACTTGTTTGGGAGAAACAATGAAACAAAAACTTTGCGGCATTGGATCATTCCTGGTATTGGACGCGGGAGAATATGCGGAGTGCAAGGAAGCAGCCGGAGCCTCTTATAAGCTTTTGAAGGATTACGGTAAGTTTCGGGATAGTGCCAAGGTATTTCCGGTTACCCGTTCCTTTACAAGGGACGAAGTGACAAGAAAGGCCGTGCCGACACTGTGTTACGATGTGAATGTAGCGAAAGCAGGTACCTATGAATGCCGAATTTATGTTTCACCTACCAATCCCTTGTATCCCGGAGATGCCCAGCAGATTGCCGTTTGGGTAAACGAAGGGGAGCCGGAGATTCGTACGACTCTGCCGGAAGGATTCGAGGCCGGAAACTGTCATAATCCCCAGTGGAATGAGAATGTTTTGGATCAAATCAGGATGCTCCGCCTGAATCCGGAACTGAAAGAAGGCGAGAACCGGATTCATATCGCAGCCGTGGATGCCGGCGTTATTCTGCAACGCATGGTGGTTGTGGCACCCGGCGAAGCATTGCCGGAGTCATACCTCCTAATGCAGTATTAGATGAGAAAAGGGGCTTTTGCATGTCATTTCGTTAAGGACGCCATCCATCCGCAGTTTTTATACGAGAGGCCGCCATGCAAAGTGTGTCTCACAAACTTTTATAGAGAATGAGTAGAACGCCTTGTCTGCATGGTTTGCCCCCTAGACACTGCTTGTCCCAAATTGTCTGAGAAAGCGGGCGTGGTGCACAAGGGACTTTTGGTGACGATTCTACAATTAAAGAGATATCTAACATTGGAAACGGTTTCATTGTTTTGCCGCTTCCGGGAAACTCGCTCCACCGAG